>DHWW01000133.1 GCA_002413385.1 Granulicella sp. UBA5172 | reverse complement strand
ACAGCGCGCCACCGCTCGCCACCACCGTAGCCAACGCCCACGGCACTACATACGTCACGCCCAGCCCCACATATCCCAGCCGCCGCGAATCCCTCGTACCCCGCGCCCACCTCAACTGATGCTCGCAAAATCCACGCAGCGAATACGCCGGCACCGTCGTCTCCACCACCTCATGCGCCAGCTCCACCCGATACCCCGCCGCACTCAACCTAGCCCCCAGCTCATAATCATCCGCCAGCTCATCCACCAGCCCGGCGAACCCACCCACCTTCGCCAACGCCGTCTTCGTCGTAGCCAGCGTAGACCCCAGCCCAAACCGTATCCCTCCCTCCAGCTTCCGAGCCGTCAGCACCCCCGGCATAAAATCCGTAGAAATCCCCAAAGCCTCCAGCCGCGACCACACCGTTCCCTCCGCACGCCCCAGATACGGCACCGTCACCAACCCCATCCCCACATCCGCAAACGGCGCCATCACCCGCCGCAAATAATGCGTCGACACGCGAATGTCACTGTCATTCACCACCACATACTCATAGCTTGCATGCGGCAACATCTGCGCCAGGTTCGACACCTTCCCATTCGCCCCCAGCCGCGCGGGGCACTCCACAATCCGAATACTCACACCCGGCCACTCCGCCTGTAGCCGCGCCACCTCCGCCACCGCCGCATCCTCCAGCGACCCCACCCCAAACACCACCTCATACGCGCCCGCATACTCCTGCACGCAATGGCTCACCAGCCCCGCATACATCCGAGGATCAACGCCCTTCACCGGCTTGAGAATCGAAACTCCCGGCGCAAACTCCGCACCCACCTGCGCCGCCAAAGCCCGTCCCGCCCGCTCAAAATCCCGAGCCCCCCAAAGCGCAATCACCCCATACGCCATCCCACTCAGCGTGAGCAGCACCACCAAAACCTCAACCCCAAGCGCAAGCAGCTCCATCCAACCAGTGTAGCCAACTGCGCTGTCCTACTCGTACCGCAGCGCTTCAATCGGATTCAAATTCGCAGCCTTCCACGCCGGATAAATCCCAAACACCAACCCAATCCCGCACGAGCATAGGAACGCCGCCAGCACCCACAGCGAGCTCACCTGGCTCGGAATCCAGAATCTCAACAGCAGCGCAATTCCCGAGCCAACAAGAATCCCAATCACTCCCCCCACCGCACACAGCACAATCGCCTCCAGCGTAAACTGCAGCAGAATCGTCTGCTTGGTCGCGCCGATCGCCTTGCGCACGCCAATCTCGCGCGTCCGTTCCGTCACGCTCACCAGCATGATGTTCATCACGCCCACGCCCCCCACCATCAACCCCACCGCGCTCAATCCAAACATCAGCAGAAACAGGCTGCCCGTAATCTGGTTCCACAGCTTCGTAATCGAATCCGAACTGAAGATCGCAAAATTATCCGGCTGCTCATTCCGCACCTTGCGCCGCCGCCGCAACACCTCCCGAATCTCGCCCGTCACCAGCGACTTGTTCTTCTGGTCGTCGAACTTCGCACTGAGCCAGTAATCCAGGATCTCCGGATGCAATTTCTTGAACGTCGACAGCGTAAAGTACGCATAGCTATCATCCGGATTCTTCCCTCCCCCAAACGCCGTCTTCTGCTTCTCAAACACACCCACCACAGTGAATGTCCGTCCCGCAATCACCACTTCCTTACCAATCGGATCGATGTTCCCGAACAGCGTCTGCTCCACATCATGGCCCAGCACCGTCACATCGGACGCGCGGTCTTCGTCCGTCTTCGTAAAGAAGCGCCCCTCCGTGAGCACCTTGTCATACACCGTCAAATCCGACGGAGTATCCCCCTCCAGCGACACATTGTCCGCCTTCCGCTGCCCAAACTTCGCCACCACCGAACCAGCGTTGAACTGGTAGTTCGTAAACTGCAGCGTCGCACAAGCAGCCACCACATGCGGCAGTTCGGAAATCGCAACCATGTCGTCATAGGTCAACTGCTTCCGCGCCAGCATCTCCGCCGTCGGCCGCACCCCAATCACCGGAAACCGGAACATCCACAGCACGTTCGTCCCGAACTGCGCCACCATGTTCGATACCGACGTGTTCAATCCATTGATCACCGACGAGATCGTAATCACCGTCATCACGCCAATCACGATTCCCAGAATCGTCAGCCCCGAGCGCATCTTATTCGCCCGCAGCGTATCCAGCGCCATCTTCACCGACTCGCGTTGATCGCTCGCTCGCATCGCTAAAACTCCGATCTCAGCGCGACAATGGGATCAAGGTCCGCTGCCTTCCGCGCCGGATATACCCCAAAGAANNCACCACACCGATAGCCCCGCCAATCAGCGACAGCGTTCCCGACTCCATCAAAAACTGGATCAGCAGATCCTGCCGCCTCGCTCCCAGCGCCTTCCGCACCCCAATCTCGCGCGTCCGCTCCGTCACGCTCACCAGCATGATGTTCATGATCACCACGCCGCCCACAATCAACGAGATCGCCGCAATCGCAATCGCCACCCCACCAATGCTGTTGATAATATTCGACAGCAATCCCGCCAGCGTATCGCTCGTCTCCAGCGTAAAGCTGTCTTCCTTGCCCGGCAGGTCATGCCGCATATCCCGCATGATCACCCGCGCCTGGTCGCTCGCCGCCTCCATCGCCGGAGCTCCGGTGCCCGCCTTCATGTAAATCGTCACCGACTTCATCGTTCCGTACGTCTTCTGATACGCCGTCAACGGCACGCCCGCCCAGTTATCCTGGCTCTGCCCCAGCGTCTTACCCTGCTTCTCGCCCAGCCCGATAATCGTGTACGGCACGCCGTCCACACGAATCTCTTTGCCGATCGGGTCTTCAAACTTCAGCAGGTTCTCTTCAATATCCGCGCCAATCAGCGCCACCCGAGCCCCATGGTCTTCATCCGCCTGCGTAAACCCCCGCCCCTCCACAATATTCAGGTTCTGCATATCCGGCATCAGCGTCGTATATCCCCGAATCTGCGTGTCCGTGCTCGACTGCGCCCCATACACAACACCCCCCCTCGCGCTCTGGAACGCCCCCACCTCTACGCAAGCCGTGCACTCCTTCTGCACCGCGCGATACTCATCCATCGAGATCACCTTGCGCTTCTTGTACTTCAGATACTCCGCATAGCTCGTCGTAAACGCCGGCTGCTGCGACACCGTAAAAACATCCGCACCCTGGTTATTGATCTTCGTCGCGACATACTGATTCGCGCCGTTGACCAGCGTTACCACCGCAATCACCGACGCCACCGCGATCACGACGCCCAGCAGCGTCAGCACGCTGCGCATCTTGTTCGCCCATAGCGACTGCAACGCAATCCGAAATGCTTCTTTCTTCTCCATCGGGAACCTGTCTCAATCCTAACCCGCGCTGAATCCGCCGAACCGTAAGCTTCTTCATCCCGTCATTCCCGCAAGGCATCAGCGTCTACAAGAAGCTTTTTGCTTTTTGCCTTTTGCCTTTTGCCTTGGCT
>DHWW01000250.1 GCA_002413385.1 Granulicella sp. UBA5172 | reverse complement strand
GGCGACTTCCATGGAGGCGGAGGAGCTTACGCCTGCGGCGAAGGGTACGTTGCCGGTGATGTGAAGGTCGAAGGAGGGGGGCTCGATTCCGCGTTCCTGCAGCTTCCGGAGAACGCCTACGGGATAGTCGCTCCACTCGCCGCGCGCTGGAGAGCGGTCGCTGTGGTCGAGAGTCAGAGTCTTGTTCAAGAGCTCGCTGGTGAAGGTGTAGAGCCCATCCTCGCGTGGTGCGATGGTGGCGCGTGTGACGAAGGGAATCGCCATGGGCAGAACGAGTCCGCCGGTGTAGTCCGTGTGCTCGCCGAGAAGATTGACGCGGGCGGGTGCGACGCATTCAATCACGTCTCGCGTGGTCGGCTCGGCGGTTGAGATGGAGGTGTAGCTGTTTGAGGGCAAGGCAGTTCCTCTACGCAATCATGATCATAAATGTTGTTTGTAATCGGGTACATCTGACTCAAGTTGGATTGGTGACGGAACTCGAGGAGGGGAAGTCTCAGATGTCGTGCTGAAGGCAGGTAAGACTCTGAAAGTAGGAGGGATAACTTGTTTATAGGGGAGACACAGTTCGTTTAGGAGCCTTCGCGGTTGAGTGGGAACGGAGGTAGGCCGTGCGTGAGGGGCTTTTGTCGCACCACGGTTGAAGGTGGGTAGAGATCCTTTTGATGCAATGAGTTGGGTGTCGGGGTGGAAGAGCGGGGAGGGAGATCTATTCAGGGGGTGAGTTCGGTGGCGCTGGCAGCGGAGAGTTGATGGATTGCGAGCCAGGTTTGCTGGTAGGCGTTGAGTGCGTCGAGGGTGGTGGCGCGAGCGCCGCGGAGGGCGTCGAGGTAGTCGATGAGGGCGATGCCGCCGTGCTCGAAGGCGTATTGCGCGATGGAGAGGACGTCTCGCGATTCGTCGAGGTAGTGGGCGCTGAAGCGGTCGGAGAGGTGTTTGGACTGGACGTAGCCGACCCAGGCCTGATCGACGTCGGAGATGACCTGGAAGCGGGCGGCGGTCTCGCTGAGGCGGGAGGCGTTGGCCTGGAAGCGGGCGGTCTCCTTGTTGCCCTGGTTGCGGTCGAAGAGGCGTAGTGGGATGTTGAGGGAGAAGCCGGCGGAGTTGTAGGTACCGCTGCGGTCGTATTCGCCTTCGAGGGTGGGATCGGTGGTGCCGTTGGCGATAGCCAGACGGGAGTTGGCGACGGCGGCTGTGGTCGCGAAGCGGGCAGCGGCGTAGTCGGGGCGATTGGCGAGGGCGGCCTGGAGGAGCTGATCCTGGGGCTGGGTGATGTTGGGCGGAACGACGTCGCCTGCGATGTCGAACTCGGATTTGGGGGTCTCGACGCCGATGAGAGTCTGCAACTGATCGGAGGCCTGGCGAAGGTTGATGATGTCGTTGGCCTCGTCGGATTCGAAGTTGCCGAGTTGCAGGTCGAGGCGCTCGTAGTCGAGCTTGCCGAGGTCGCCTGCTTTGTAGCGGTCGTTGGCGATGTCGACTTCGTGTCCGAAGTCCTTGAGGCTTGCGCTGGAGAGCTCGAGAGCCTCTTTGGCGATGAGCATGTGGGTGAAGGCGGTCTTGACGGTGAGTTCGGTCTGGCGGATGGCGACTACGAGTTGAGCCTGAGTTTGTGCCGTGGTTGCGCGTGCGTCTTCGAGACGCCACTTGCGCTTGTCGCCACGCTCGAAGAGACGCGAGACCTGAGCGCTGTATGCGTAGGGATTGGAGGCGCCTTCGGCGGGCAGGGTGATGTTTGTGCCGGCAAAGGTGAAGTAGGGATTGGCGCGGACTCCGGCCTGGAGCTCCTGGGCACGGACCGCCTGGAGCGACTGCTGTGCGGCAAGCAGTGTGGGGTTTTTGGAGCGGGCGAGGTCAAGGACCTGAGCGAGGGTGAGGGCTCCGGTGCGGGAGGAGGGCGGCGTGCGCGGATCGGGGACGCTGGTGCGCCCGGCAGCGTAGGCCGCGGCTGCAGTCTGGCCGGCGTCGTTGGCTGAGGTGCTGGCTGAGGTGCTGGTGGTCGTTTGGGATTGGCCTGTTTGCGCATGGAGTGCATGCGCGCCATGCGTGGCGATGGCGAGGAGAAGAACGGATTGTGTTTTGCGCAAGGTGATCATCGGCTAGATCTCAAACTCCTTCTCGGGCTCGGGCAGGACGTCGGTCGCGCGAGCGATCCAGACGTACAGCGTCGGTAGAAGCAAGACGCTCATGACAAGGGCACCGACGAGGCCACCGACGATCACGATCGCGAAGGGACGTTGGGAGTCTGATCCGATGCCGTGCGAGAGTGCAGCGGGAAGGAGACCGAGCGTAGCTACGAGCATCGTCATCATGATGGGGCGGAGCCTCAGGACGGCGCCTTCGACCGCTGCATCCTTTACGGTGTAACCGCTGGAGCGCATCTGGTTGATGCACTCCAGCATGATGATGCCGGTCTGGACGGAGACGCCGAAGAGGGCGAGGAAGCCGACGCCGGAAGANNGAGAATCAGGACGGCCCACTTGAAGGACTTGAACATGCCGTAGAGGATGATGAAGATCAGCAGGATGGTGAGTGGGCAAACGATCATGAGACGGCGCGAACTGCGCTTCTGGCTGGCGTATTCGCCGGCCCAATCGAGGTGGTAGCCGGGAGGGAGGGAGACTTGTTGGGTGACTTTGGAGATCGCCTCCTGGACAGTGCTACCGAGATCGCGATCGCGCACGCTGTACTTGATGGCGACGAAGCGGCTGCTGCCTTCGCGGTAAATCTCCTCTGCGCCGTCGGTGACCCGGACGTGCGTGAGTTGTGCGAGAGAGACACGCTCACCTGAGGGCGCGAGTAGACGAATGTTGCTGATCTCGTTGGGAGTTGTCCGGTATTGAGGGCTGTAGCGAACCATGACATCGTAACGTGCTTCGCCGTCGAGGAGTTGGGTGACGGGAGCTCCGGCGATCGTGCCACCGACGGCACCTTCGATGGCGGCCTGGATGTCAGCTACGTTGATGCCATAGCGGGCCGCTGCTTCCCGGTCGACAACGTAATCGAGATTGGGCTGCCCGATGACGTGGAATAGCCCGAGGTCAGCAACTCCGGGGACGGTGCTCATGACCTGCACGATCTGATTGCCCTTCGCTTCGAGGGTTTTCAGATCGGTGCCATAGAGCTTGACGGCGAGTTCACCCTTTACGCCACTGACCGCTTCTTCGACGTTGTCGGAGATGGGTTGGGAGAAGTTCCAGACGACGCCTGGAGTTTTCTCGAGTTCACGATCCATGGCGCTGATGAGTTCGTCTTTATCCTTGTGAAAGACGGGGCGCCATTTGTCTTTGGGCTTGAGGTCGACGAAGTACTCGGTATTGAAGAAGCCGGTGGTGTCGGTGCCGTCGTCGGGGCGGCCAATCTGGCTGATGACCTGGGTGACCTCTGGGAAGCTGGAGAGGAGGATTCTGGTTTTATTGGCGATGGCGAGGCTCTCGGTTGGGCGAGGTGCTGGCGGCGAGAGAGCCGCGGACCCAGATGGCTCCTTCATCGAGGTGGGGAAGGAACTCTGAACCGATAACGCCACTGAAGGCAAGAAATCCACCGAGCGCCAACATGGCACCGGCAGCAGCAAATGGGGCGATCTTGTGGTCGATAGCCCAGATGGAGGAGTCACGATAGCGAGTCGTGAGCCAGCGCATGACGGGGTTCTCCCATTCAGAGGCTCCATTGGGGAATACAAAGCTGGCGAGAACGGGAGCGAGAAGCATGGAGAAGATGAGGGAGCCGAGCAGGGCGAAAGCGACGGTCCAGGCCATGGGCTTGAAGAGCCGGCCCTCAACCGATTGCAGGGTAAAGATCGGGAGATAGGCGGTGATGATGATGGTGATGGCGTAGAAGACCGGGCGTTGGACTTCATGCGCGGCCTCACGGATTTGAGTGAGAACCGGCTTGCCGGGCTGGCGTTTGTGACTGAGATGGCGGACGATGTTTTCCACCATGACGACCGCGCCTTCGACGACCATGCCGAAGTCGAGAGCACCGAGGCTGAGGAGATTCGCGGGAATGTGGCGGAGGTCGAGGCAGATGGAGGCAAAGAGCAGAGCAAAGGGAATGGTGATCGCGACGATGAGGGCTCCGCGGAGATTGCCGAGGAACAGGAAGAGAATGAGGGCGACGAGAAGGATGCCGATGGTGAGGTTGTCAAGCACGGTTTTCGTGGTGAGGTGCAATAGATCGCTGCGGTCAAGAAAGGGAACGATCTTTACGCCGGGCGGAAGGATGTGGTCGTTGAGTTCCTTGACTTTGGCGTGAATACCCTCCAGTGTGGCGTCGGAGTTGTCGCCTTTCTGGAGGAGAACGACGCCTTCGACGACGTCGCCGTCATTGATCAGCTTGCCGTCCACATTGCGATAGGTTTTCCCGATTTGGCCGAGCCGAATCTTGGGGCCCTGAACGACTTTCGCGACGTCGCTGACCCGCAGAGCTGTTCCGTTGGAGGATTTCAGGACGGTCTGCTCGATGTCGTGGACGTTGGTGAAGAGGCCGACTTCCTGGACGTTGATCTGCTGCTGACCCTGCTCGATGAAGCTACCGCCGGCGTTGACGTTGTTGGCGGCAAGTTGCTGCTGGACCTGCTGGATGGTCAGGCCATAGGAGATGAGTTTTTCCGGATCGACAACGACCTGGTACTCGCGCGTGAGACCGCCGAAGCTGGATACATCGACGACGCCGGGAACACTGCGGAAGGCTTTTTCGAGTTGCCAGTCTTCGATGCTCTTCAACTGCATGTTGTCGACGGAGGGGTTGGTGCTTTTGAGGGTGTACCAGTAGATCTGGCCGACAGGGCTCCAGTCAGTGCCGATCTGCGGCTGCAAGCCTGTGGGGAGGGAGACCTGGCTGAGGCGCTCAAGGACTTTTTCGCGATTCCAGTCGTCCACGCTGTCGTCATCGAAGATCATGGTGACGCTGGAGAGGCCGGCGAGGGTGGTGGACCGCAGATGGGCCATGTGGGGGATGCCGGCCATGACATTTTCGAGGGGGATGGTGACTTGCTGCTCGACGTCCTCGGCTGATCGTCCGGGCCACTGGGTGATGACGTTGACGTAGTTGTTGGCGACGTCGGGATAGGCCTCGACGGGCAGGTTGTGGAAAGAAATTCCACCCCACACGAACAGCAGCACGGCGATGACCAGGACGATGAAGCGGTTGTTCAGCGCGAAATCTACTAACCGCTTGATCATTGCTGATCCGCCGTGTTCTCAAGGTCGAGCGCATTGCCGACGACTTGCTGGCCCGCGTCGAGACCGGCTTGAATCTCCAGCAGGTTGCCAGGGAGTGTCGTGCCTGTCTTCACCAGGATGCGCTTGAAGTTGCCATTGCCCGCGGGCACATAGACGTAGGAGCGGTCGTGCAACTGGACGACCGCGGCAGCGGGTACGGCGGTCTCCTGCTCGGGGCGCGAGCCTTCGAGCGTGCCTGTTGCGAACATGCCGAGGCGCAGGAGGCGTTGCGGATTTGCTACCTGGATTCTGACTTTCGCTGTGCGTAGATTTGGGTCGAGCTGGGCGCCGATGTCGCTGATCGTTCCGGAGAAGACCTTACCTGGGAAAGCATTCAACTGGATGTCCGCATGCTGGCCAAGATGGACGCCCGCGAGATCGTTCTCGTAGACGTCGCAGATGATCCAAACATGGGAGAGGTCGGCGATGGTGAAGGAACCTGCGGACCCTGCGTAGGAGATGCCCGCGGCACCGGATGCGGCCACGTTTTGAGCGATGATGACGCCGCTTGAGGGGGCATAGATCCTGACGTTTTCACTGGGATGGATCTTGTCGACACCGAGGATTTTGAGTTGTTGCTCGGCTGCCAGGAGATCCGCCCTGGCGTCGTCTTCACCATTCTGTGCAGCGTCGAGTTGAGATTTTGCAATCGCTCCCTTGTTGTAGAGGAGGTTGTCGCGGTCGAGGGTCACAGAGGTGAGGTGCTCGTCGTTGACGGCTTTGAGGTAGGCGTCGAATGCGGTGGAGACATCGGGGCTTTGGAGTTCCATGACGAGCTCGCCCTTGCGGACGTAGTCGCCTAGTCC
>DHWW01000206.1:2951-19560 GCA_002413385.1 Granulicella sp. UBA5172 | reverse complement strand
TCCTCGGACGCTTACTGTCAATCGGCAGTGAAGTACGGCTTCGTCTACGTAGACCAGGAGAGCTTCGAGAAGTACAAGGCAACTTCCTTCCAGAAGCTCATCGACGGATTCAAGGAATACCAGCTGACCCCTGAGTAAGGGTGACATCATTTTTGCGGATTATTGCCCCATCCATTAGGATGGGGCCTTTGACCTTACGCGACTGCTAGAGTCCAGTGTGACCAAAGTGTGCCCCAACGATGAACGATAATTGGCAACAACCACAACGATCGAGGCGGTGGGGAGTGTCCCTGCGTGCGAGAGTTTCTATGGTTAAGTTGTTTAGAATGAATGGGGTAAATGGTGGACGCGGCAGGGATCGAACCTGCGACCAGTCGATTAAGAGTCGAATGCTCTACCAGCTGAGCTACGCGTCCAGACCTTGAACTTTGCCCGGCGGCAAAGAGCGAGCTACATGTAGATCGCCAAGGGATGCGCGGGAGAACCTCACCGCACCTGAAAAGAATATCATGATCCAGCTTCCGGGCACAGCTCTCGACCATGAGGAAATCCCTCGCCGCATGGAGCCGGCGAGGTCGAAACTATCCGACGAAGTCCACATTCGCCTTGTAAGGAATGATGCCGCGTTCGTAGCCCATATCCAGGATCTTCCTGATCGCCACTCGCCCATCGTCGCCGAAGTTCAAGGTGCGCTCGTTCACGTACATACCCACAAAACGATTCGCCATCGACGTATCGAGATCGCGAGCGAACTGCATCGCATACTCCAGTGCTGCCTCGCGGTGATCGAGCGCATGCTGAATGCTTTCGCGCAGCGCGTTGGTCGTGATGAGCTGCACTTCAGTGCCTAGTGAACGACGAATGGCATTGCCGCCGAGCGGAAGGGGAAGGCCCGTCTGCTCGTTCCACCAAACTCCAAGATCCAGAATCTTGGTGAGGCCATCGCGGCCGTAGGTCAGTTGCCCCTCATGAATAATGAGGCCGGCGTCGAACTCACCCGAGACCACCGCAGGAATAATCTTGTCAAAATCCACCACAACGGTCTCAACATCCGGAGCAAAGAGCTTGAGCGTCAGGTACGCGGTTGTCAGCGTTCCGGGCACCGCAATACGGAGCTTCTTCACTTCGTCGATCGTGTAATTCTTTGCGGCCACAATCATTGGCCCGTAGTTGTCGCCGACCGATCCGCCACACGCCATCAGGGTATAGTTCTCCTGGATGTACGGGTAGGCGTGGAAGCTGATCGCTGTGACGTCGTAGTACTGATCGGTCATGGCGCGGTGGTTCAGCGCCTCGATGTCAGTCAGGGTATGGGTGAACTTGTACCCTGGGACTCGAACCTTATTGGTTGCGAGGCCATAAAACATAAAGGCATCGTCCGAGTCCGGGCTATGGGCAATCTTAATCTCGCGTACGTCTAATGCTGCAGTAGTCATGGGTCCTTTTGTAGCTCTTCTGGTCGCGAGAGGCGCCATCGATCTGCGCTCCCGGACAATCACCTGAAGTGATGTTGTTTAGATGCGTGGCACGCGTGCCAGGGTGCTGTACACCCCCGCCGCGACAAGTACTTTGACGAATTCGCCGGGGAGAAAGGGAGCAACAGCCCCAATCCACGCAGCATGCAGGGAGTTGTGGGTATAGTGCATAAACCACGTCGCCCCAAACAGAAACAGCACCGCCATGGCGAGATTTCCAGCCACAAAGGCAGCAAGAAATCTGGGTGTGCGACGGGTCAGTCCCCGGGTCAGGCCGCCGGCGATTGCTGCTACCAGCGGATATGCCATCAGAAAGCCACCGGTTGGCCCAACGATCTGAGCCAGTCCGCCAAGGCCCGTCGGGCTGAATACCGGAAGCCCCATCGCCCCTTCTGCCAGGTAAGCCAGCATGGTCAGGAAGCCTGCAACCGGACCTAAGGCAACGCCAACTCCCAGAACAGCCAATGGCTGCAACGTAAGCGGCACCGGCGTGAAGGGCAGTGGAATCGCAACATGAGCAGCCGCCGCGACGACAACCGTAGCCGCGAGGCCGATCAGAATTCTTCCAGGAATCGTCGCAGCAAAGCCAGAAAGGCCTGCGGTGCGGGAGGAGTTGACAATGGCAGTTTGCATAGTTGGCTCTCGATGCGAATGAGATCTCAGCGTGAAGTCGTATTCTTCCATCTTACTTTCTTACTTACGGATGGCCCTTTGGTTCCGCGCCTGCTTCGGCCTGCAACTCGCGAACTTCTCGCTGCCGGGCTTGGGATACGTGTCGCGCAATCGCGATCGAAGCCCAAAGTAGAGCGATCAAGGCCAAAATCGAGATGCAGAAGAGGACACGCATACGGACAGATCTAAGGATAGCAAAGCTCGCGGTGCAAGCGGGCGCAAACCTGCGTATACCCAAAATGGAGCGGGGATGTCGACAAGTCTGGTTCACTCCCGCGCATCCTGGCCATCTTCACACCAGAATGCGCGATACTTCAATAGCACGCAGCAATCGCACGGCGCATCAAAGAAGATGTTTGCAAGTGAGGCCATCGCAGTTGGGAACCATGCAGAGCAAATCGAAGCTGACCGCGCAACTCCCGGCAC
This sequence comes from Granulicella sp. UBA5172, assembly GCA_002413385.1. Taxonomy (GTDB): domain Bacteria; phylum Acidobacteriota; class Terriglobia; order Terriglobales; family Acidobacteriaceae; genus Granulicella. Next base: position 16,987 of record DHWW01000206.1, on the reverse strand, counting down.
TCGCCGGAGCTGCGAAGGAGCGCGCCTATCTCTGGCGGCGTCGCGCTGCAACGATTGCCACTGGAACCCTCGCCCTGGTGATGGCCTACGGTGTCATCTTCGGGCACAACGGTCTCACCGCATTTGCCCATAAGCGCGAAGAGGCAAAGTCTCTGCAACACCAGATGCAGCAGTTGCAGACAGAAAATCAGCAACTCCGCGAACACGTCGACCGGCTGCAGAACGATCCCAGCGCCATTGAGCATGAGGCCAGGGAAGAGCTGCACTACACGCGCGCAGGCGAGGTCATTTACACCCTCCCCCCTGATAACAGCAATGCAGCTAACAGCAATGCAGCTAACAGCGATCCAGCTAACAGCGATGCAGTCACGACGGCACCGCCGAAGCCCTGACGCCTCCAAACTTCCCCGCTTGACCTCTCCGCCAGCCCCCATCCACACCCCATCCGCGGCAACAGGTTGCCCACACGGTAGGATTGACTGGGAGGTAGTGGTGCAAAGCAGAATCATCGAGTCTTTGATCGCCGTCATCGGTGTGCAGGTTTTAGCTGCGATCGCCGTGACGTCGCTGCACCGCTCGGACGCCTGGCTGCGTCGAGCGCTTCCGTACGTCATCAGCCTCGCTGTCGGTGTCCTGCTCGCGACCGGAGCGGTTCATCTATTGCCAGAGGCGATAGAAGCCCTTGGAAATCGTACCGCCGTGTGGATCACCCTCGTGGTGACCATGCTCGCTCTCTTCAGCTTCGAAAAAATCATTCACATGGTTTCGGGTGTCAGCGCCGAACCCGCCGCCGATGCAGACGAGGCGCACGAGCAGGGCTATCACGATCATCACCATGCCTCCAGGCCCGCCACGTTACTCCTGGGATCGATCACCCACAGTCTCATTGATGGAACCAGCATTGCCGCGGCCTTTGCGATCAACCCTCACGTAGGTTGGGTCACAGCGCTCGCCGTCGGTCTGCATGAGATTCCGCACCGCCTCGGCGACTTCGCGCTGTTAGTTCATATGGGAATTGCGCGTGGACGTGCTGCGCTGCTCGCCATCGGCGCTGGCGGATCGAGCCTGTTTGGGTGGGGAATTGTCGCAGCCGTCGGACAGCACGGTTTGCATCGAGTAGCATGGCTCCTGCCCGTGAGTGCCGGAAGCTTTCTCTACATCTCGCTGGTCGATCTGCTTCCGGAATTGCAGGGCGAGCGCAGACCAAAGGCAGTCTTGTGGCAGATACTGTGTCTAGCCGCTGGCATCGCTCTGGCATTAGGCTTGACGAGTATCCCCGGGGCCTAAGCATCAAAAAGTTCACATGGAAATTCAGGAGCAGCAGGTAACACGATGAGGATTGGCGTAGATGTAGGTGGAACCAAGATTGAGGCCATTGCGCTCGATCCAGCAGGCCTTGAATTGCAGCGAATTCGCGTCGCGACGCCCAGGGGAGACTACGCCGGAACCATCGCCGCAGTCTCCGGCCTCGTCCACGAATTGGAGAATCTAACGGCCCAGACCGGCACCGTTGGCGTCGGTATTCCCGGAACCGTCGTCGCATCCACGGGCCTGGTAAAAAATGCAAATTCAACCTGGCTGAATGGACGGCCGTTGCAGCACGATCTCAGCGTTGCCCTGGACCGCGAGGTGCGTTGCGCGAATGATGCAAACTGCTTCGCGATCAGTGAGGCGACGGACGGTGCAGCGCGCGACTATCAGGTCGTCTTCGGCGTCATCTTTGGTACTGGCTGCGGAGGTGGTATCGCAATCAATGGCCGTGTTCATTCCGGTCCCAACGGTCTGGGAGGCGAGTGGGGGCACACCCAACTCCCCTGGCCAACCGCCGAGGAATCCCCCGGGATGCTTTGCTATTGCGGCCATCACGGCTGCCTCGAAACCTGGATCTCCGGCACTGGCTTCGAGTGGGATTTTGCACATGTGACCAGTCGTAATCTTCGTGGCGTCGAGATCGTGGCCGCCGCTGAAGCTGGCGACGTAGAGGCCAACCAGGCCCTCGACCGGTTAGTTGAGCGCATGGCACGTGGCCTCTCCACCATCGTCAACGTCCTTGATCCCGACGCGATTGTGATTGGCGGAGGTCTCTCGAATCTCACCCGCCTGTACGAGGGAGGCATCTCCTCCCGTCTCCGCGACTACGGCTTCGGTGGCGGAGTCGAGACTCCCATCCTGCGCAATATTCATGGTGATTCCAGCGGCGTGCGTGGTGCCGCATGGCTCTGGCCTCTGGTCCGGCGCGACGCGGACGATCTCGCTCGCATCTCATAAGGCATGACAGATCATGCAAAGCGAGATGCGAGTCTGGGCCAGGCCCTCAGGAAACAATTACAGGTATTGCTTGACGGCGGCCAGGCCCACGCGACCTTAGACGATGCAGTGAAGGACTTTTCCGCGCAGTTCCGCGGCACCGTCCCCGACAACCTCCCCTACTCAGCCTGGCAAATTCTCGAACACATTCGTATTGCGCAGCGCGACATCCTCGACTTCAGCAACAACGCCGACGGCAGTTACAAGCCTCGCAAGTGGCCCGAAGCCTACTGGCCGGTTCAATCCCCAGCCCCCTGACGCCGATTCCTGGGAGCAATCCGTCCATCACGTTCGCGAAGACCGCAAAGCCTTCGAGAAGCTCCTCAAAGCTGCGGACGATAAAGAACTCACCGCTCCCTTTCCATGGGGAGACGGCCACCAGTCGCTGCTGCGAGAGGCCTTCCTGATCGCCGACCACGCCGCCTATCACACCGGCGAACTCATCGTCCTGCGGCGCTTGCTGGGCGCATGGAAGTAGCAGCATGGAAGTAGCAGCCTAAAGTCCCAGCACCTCTGGCCACTCCGATGGATGATCGACGCCAGCATCCGGTTCTGCCGCAGCAAGTGCCGCAGGAGCCAGCCCGAACCTGCACCCCACCGACCGCACCCCACAACGCCGCGCCGTCAGCACGTCCACATCCGAATCCCCGATCATCGCCACGTCTCTCGGCAAAATGTCGCTCGGCAAAATGGGCGCCGCTGACCGGTTGCCAGCCAGCAGGGAAGTCGCCTCGTCGATCAGTTGCAGCAGCCCCGTCGGATCGGGCTTCTTGGTCTCGAAGGAGTTCCCACCGTAGTTTTGAAAAAAGTACTGCGACAGCCCCAGCGCGTTGCAAATCTCACGCGATGGGACTACCGGCTTGTTGGTGAGCACCGCCATGGGCAGCTCCGGATGGCCCGAGCGGATCCTCCAAAGTGCATCGAGGACGCCGTCATAGCAGTGCGTATTGTCCAGCTTATGCTCGCGGTAGTAGTCGAGAAAAAACTCAAAGGTGCGGCGAAAAAGATCGTCCCCATCCCTCGGGTGCAGCGCATCCAGATCCCCGGGATCGCCTAGCGCGCGACGCACCAGCATCGCCGCGCCATCCCCGATATAACTGGCAATCAGCGCGTTGGGCAGCAAGGGTCTCCGTACCGACTCAAGCGCCGCATTCACCGAGTTGCAAAGGTCGAGCGACGAATTGATCAGCGTACCGTCGAGATCGAACACGAGCAGACGTGGTGCACCACTGGCCATGACTAACAGTGTAGCGGTCCCGCTGCTTCTTGCGAACAGCGGACCACCCTCTGCCTAATGGCTGTCGATCTCAATATCCCCCGAGCCCGTTCGAACCTCCAGCGGAGCTCCCCCGCCATGGATCGGTGCCGTCATATGATGACGCGAGTTGTCCCCTTGTTCGGGAGCGCCCGGGAAATTTACGTGAATATCGCCCGAACCTGTCGAAGCCTCCAGGTTGAAGTGTGCGTCCGGTGTAAGGTGCAGCTTGATATTGCCCGAGCCGGCTAAAAGATTCGCAGCACCTGTGAGCCGCCCATCTCCCTCAATATCCCCGGACCCACTCCGTGCCGTGAGGCCCCCGTTGAGTCCCTGAACCTTGATATTCCCCGACCCGGTCTTGGCCTTCACATCGCCGGGCCCCTCTTCTCCCAGCTCAATGTCGCCCGAGCCCGTCCCAAGCTCCGCCGGGCCGTGGACGCCATGCGCTCGCACATTCCCCGAGCCGCTCGTCGCCGACAGATAACGTCCCACGTGGTCAACTTCAATATCCCCCGAGCCGCTATGCAGGTTCAGTGCAACCGCCGCCGGCACAGAGATGTCGTAGTCGATGCTGATGTTGTTGTACAGGTCATGATCGTTCGACTCGCCGACCCGCACCGAGTTGCCATTCTGTACCACCGGCGGATTGTCGATGATGCGCCGGATGCGCTCATTGACCCCGCCCAGCGTGCCGCCGATCCCAAACATGCTCCACCCCGCATGTACGTGGCCGACGATGTGGATCTGGCTGTCGTTCCCCGAGTGAATCGTGATATTCCCCGACCCCGTCGCCACATACAGATCCGGTTGCGAAGAAACATTCAGCGTGCGCTCGAACTGGTGATCCAACCCGAAGGCAGCGGTCGAAACCATCAGGAGTGCGGTTCCTGCAATCAGTCGAAACTTCATATCATTCACCTTCTTTGAATCAAATTTACGATGTCTGCTGCAGCACTACCTTGTCCCCGGACTTCAGGCCGGAGAGTACCTCGATGCGACTGCCGTTTGAAATGCCCGTCTTGATCTTCACCACGCGATGCCCATCTTTGCCATGGGCATCGGGAACCCACACCGACGCGCTCCGGTCCTTGTCATAGATCACGGCTTGCTCTGGAATCGTCAGCACATTCTTATGCTCCTCGAGCACGATTTCAGCATTCGCCGTCATGTTCGCCTTTAGCTCGCCGCCCGGATTCTCAATCGAAATCTGCACCTCAAAGGTCGTGACGTTATCCTTCTCCACGCCCAGCGGAGCAATCTTTGTAACGCGACCGGCAAACGTCTTGTTCGGGAAACTCTGCACCTTGATCCGCGCCGCCTGACCAAGATAAACCTTCGCAATATCCGATTCGTCGACCTTGCCCTTTACGTACACTTCGTGGATATCCCCCAGCGTCATCACCAGTGTCGCCGTCGACCCCAGCACCAGAATCGAGCTCACCGCATCGCCCACCTGCACGTCGCGCGACAGCACCACGCCATCAATCGGCGATGTCACCGTGGTGTACGAAAGCTGCTCCTCCAACTGGTTCAGCGACGCCTGCGCCTGCTGCACCTGGGACTGCATCTGATGCTCCCGTGCCGTATCAACGGCAATCTGCGCCACGGCTTTATCGCGTATATTCAGCGCCGCAAGGTACTTCTGGTGCGCATCGTCCAGCGCCTGTTGCGACACCACACCATCCTTCTGCATCTCCAGCGCCCGGTGATACGAGTGCTCAAACATCGGAAGATCCGGCGCCTCCGCTGCGACCCGGTCGTACGTGACAGCGGCCGTGGCCGATCGCGCACTGGCCTGCGCCGCGCCGAGTTGTGCCTTCTGCGCCGCAACCTGGTCCAGAATCTCTTCCTGATCCAGTTGCGCCAGCACCTGTCCCGTATGAACCGTCTGGTTGATGTCGGTATCCAGCTTGGTAACAATTCCGCTGGCCTTCGATTTCACCTCGACTTCGGTGATCGGCTGGACCTTGCCCGTCGCCACAACCGAACGCGCAAGATCGCCGGTCTCGGCAGTCCCCAGTTGCGATGGATCCAGCGGTGGAGACCCGCCGAGGGTTTTGGCCGCGACAAATCCGCCGCCACCCAGCACGCAAACAACCACAGCGAGGATGATCCAAATCCGCTTCCGTGACTTGGACTTTGTTCTAGTGGACGAGTTCAAGGGGCCTCCGAAGCCGTCAGAATTTGCTCTTCGGAGTTGAGTTACGCAGCAATTGCCGCGCCGGTTCCATGCCGCCGCCGGCGTTCGGGTTTCAGGCGTACTTGCGCAGCATCCCAAGCACTTTGCCCTGGATGCTGACACTGCTCGCCGGAGCATAGATCGGCTGCATCTCGGCATTCGATGGCTGTAGCCGTATCACGTTCCCCTCACGATAGAACCGCTTCAGCGTTGCATCGCTTCCGTCGATCAGCGCCACCACGATCTCTCCTTCGCGCGCCGTATGTGTCCGCTCCACCAGCACATAGTCCCCCGACACAATGTGCTCGTCGCGCATCGAGTCGCCCCGGACTTCCAGCGCATACACCTCACGGTTCCCAATAATGTCGCCCAGCGAAATCGTCTCCGCCGTCTCGATCGCCTCCAGCGGCTTGCCCGCCGCAATGCGGCCCAGCAACGGCAGGCGGTCCATCACCTTCCGCGGAGATCGCTGCGGAATCACATCGATCGACCGGCTGCGATTGTGGGCCCTCTGCAGCATGCCCTTATTCTGCAGATTCGTAACGTGCTTATGCACCGTGGCCAGCGAGTTCAGCCCCAGTCCCGCGGCAATCTCTTCGTACGAAGGAGAGTACCCGTTCCTGGCCGTGAAGCTGGAAAGAAAGTCGATTACTTCTTTTTGCCGACGCGTGATTGCCATGCCGTCATTCTAGCGAATAAAAGGCGAACTGGTGACGAAATTTTACGGGAACCCTCTTTGCTAATGACCTGCTCCAAAATGGGACTTCGCCAACCTGTCCCGAAGTGGGAGAACGAATCATTAGATCTGCATAGGTATTCGTTGTCCCGCACCATTCGGCGGTGGATGGTAATAGGACACCGGGATTAGAACATCGATGGTCTTGCCGATGTACTTCACAGAATTGGCTTTTATTTATTCACGGAAGGTCTGCTATGCGTGTTTTGGTTGTTGAAGATGATCAGTCGTTGGGGGTGTTTCTCCGCAAGGGGCTCATGCTGGAGGGCCACGAGGTGGAATGGGTTGGAGATGGTGACGCCGCGCTCGAGATGGCCGCGCAGCAGGCCCCCGATCTCATGGTGCTGGATCTCGGCCTGCCGCGCCGCGATGGCACCGAGGTGCTCGAGGCCATGCGCAGAGACTTCCCCAGCACCGCTGTCCTGGTGCTTACCGGCCGCAGTCAGGTCCAGGAGCGCGTTCGCTGCCTCGACCTCGGAGCCGACGACTTCGTCCTCAAGCCCTTCAGCTTTCATGAACTGATGGCCCGCTGCCGCGCTCTCCTGCGCCGCCGCGAACACTTCGCCGATCCCGTTCTGCGCTTCGGCGGCGTTGAGATGAACCGCATGGAGCGCACCGTGAACTATGAGGGCGTCCCCATCGATCTCACCGCCAAGGAGTTCACCCTGATGGAGTTCCTCATGCTGCGGCGCGGTGTTTGTTCCTCCCGTGCGGAGTTGCTCAGCCAGGTCTGGCATTCAACGCCGGCAGCCGGAACCAACATCATCGATGTCTACGTGACCTATCTGCGCAGGAAGCTCGCTGCTTCCCATCCCGAAGATGAATCAGGAGGATCGGTCATCGAGACAGTTCGAGGATCAGGCTACCGCCTCCGCGACAAGCGCAGGATTCCTCGCTTCGAACAACCTTCCACCCAGGTTAAAGCAACCCAGGAAGACGTGCAGGCAGCGGCCGAGCTTGCTCGCGGAGCTTAGACGATGGCGATGAATCTCATGACACGCGAGGACCTTCTGGATCAAATGCATGCAGATCTGCATGACCTTTGCCAGCCGCTCACCGCTCTGCAATGCCGCCTTGAGATTGGCAGGATGCTGGGTCATGACAGCGCCTTGCAGGAGGCCGTCGACGGCGGTCTTGAAGAAACGAAGCGAATGTTTGAAGTCATTAACCAGATGCGCCAACGGCTGCTACTTGAAGACGCTGCCGCGCAGTAAGCAACGTGCAGTGAGCAACGTGGCAGGAATCAACCTGGCAGAGATCGAAAGAACAGGAAGCGGGAACATACCATGGGATCAGGAATCGTTGGTTTGGACAGAACGGTCGTGCTGGCAAGTGCAGATCCGGCGTTGCGGCAGCGGTTACGCAGCAGCCTCAACGGTCTGCGTTGGCAGGTGCGTGAAGCCCGCGGTGGTGCTGAGGCGATGGCACAGCTTGAAGATCAGCCCACCGAAGCCCTGCTGCTCGATCACTGGCTTCCCGACCTCGAAGTATCGGAGTTCGCGGAGCAGGTTGGTCTCATGTATCCGGGAATGGAACTGCTGCGCGTCGATGGCGATCCCATCGCCGGTGGTACCAGGAGCCCGCGGCGCCATGAGTTGTTGCACGCTCTCCGCGAAGCCATGGGCGCCGCGAATAGACAGGATACGACCGATAACAAGGCCGTCGCCAGCAGCGACGAATTCAGTGAATCATTGCCACAGTATGCTGCCAGCGCAACTCCGTCGCAGTCGCCGCTGCAATCCGAGCCGCAGACCGCAGACCAGACCGCANNCGTAGACCAGACCGTAGACGCTGCGCAGTTTGGTCAAACACGGCCCTCCCCCAGGCCTTTCACCAGGGTCATGCCGTCCATGGCCATCGACGAGATGGTGGGTCAGAGCGCCATCATGCTCGAACTTGCACGCGTCATTCGTCTGGTCGCGCCGCGCAAGGCGACCGTTCTGATCGAGGGTGAGACGGGAACCGGAAAAGAGGTTGTAGCCCGTGCCCTGCATCGTTTGAGCACCCGTTCTTCCAAGCCATTCGTCGTCCTCAATTGCGCTGCGATTCCTGAGGCGCTGCTTGAAGCGGAACTCTTCGGACACACGCGCGGAGCCTTCACTGGTGCCGTCCAGTCCCGCACCGGGCGCATTGAAGCAGCCCACGGCGGAACACTTTTCCTCGATGAGATTGGCGAGATGCCGCTCGCGTTGCAGTCCAAGATGCTGCGCTTTCTTGAAAGTGGGGAACTGCAGCGAGTCGGCGACAACGACACGGTGAAGGTGGATGTGCGCGTGATTGCCGCAACCCATCAGCAACTCGAGAAGCGCTCCGGCGACGGCAGCTTTCGCCTGGATCTCTATCATCGGATCGCTGTCTTTCCCATCGATGTGCCAGCCCTGCGCGACCGCATCGAGGACATTGGTTTGTTGTGCGAGTACTTTCTCGCATGGATGGGAAAATCCTCACCGCGAAAGACCCTGTCGGGTGCAGCGCTCGACAAGCTCTGCGTGCACGACTGGCCTGGCAACGTCCGCGAACTCGCTCACGTCCTCGAGCGCGCTTCGATCCTCGCGGAAGACTCACCAAGCATTCGCGCAGAGGACATTCGCCTGCGTCGTGCAGTTAGAAAATAAGCGATCTCTAATCTTAAGAAGTTCTCCAGGAAGGCCCTCCCATCGGAGGGCCATTTTTTGCTCCTGAATCCTCTCTAACATTTGAAATCACTCATAAAACTACACCAAAGTTTGGCCTCCCTCGTGCCTTTACCACTGTACCGACACGGGACAACTGAGCGGCGGAATGAATGAGGATGAGGATCCAGTGGCTATGACCCCGAAGCATGATGAGCAGACTACGATTTCAATTCACGAAGCACAGCAGGGCGCCCTGCGAATGATGATGGATCAGACGCTGCCCAAGTCTGATCTCTCTCAATATAACTATGTAGCTCCGAAAAAGGGCGCTCCTGCGGCGAAGCGTTCTCTCCCCGCGGCACTGGCCGGTCCGGAGCGCGATCGCCTTCTGATCGAGCATCTTCCTACCGTGCGTTATCTCGCGCGCCGCATTCATGAGCGACTCCCACAACACGTCGAGCTCGAAGACCTGGTCTCCGCTGGCATCGTGGGTCTGATCGACGCCTTCAACAAGTTCGATCACACCAAGCAGGTGCAGTTCAAGAGCTACGCCCAATTCCGCATTCGCGGTGCGATCCTCGACTCACTCCGCATTCTCGACTGGAGCCCCCGTGAACTCCGTCGCAAGGGTCGCGCCGTGCAGGAGGCGATTCAGGTCCTGACGCAAAAACTGCGGCGTACCCCCACGGAGCCGGAGATCGCCAGCGAGATGAAGATCGGTCTCAACGAATACCAGATTCTGTTAGGCGATCTTAAAGGTCTCGAAGTTGGCAGCCTCAATCTTGAGCACACCGAGGATTCAGCGGAGGACGAACTTGCCTACGTCGCAGGGTCGCCAGAAGACGACCCCCTCTTTCGCTGCCTGCAGGGCGAGACGAGACAACGCTTGATCGACGCCATCGACGAGCTTCCCGAAAAAGAGCGCATGGTGCTGACCCTCTACTACTACGAAGAGCTCACCATGAAGGAGATTGGTCTCACCCTCGGCGTGGTCGAGTCCCGTGTCTCGCAGATTCATTCCTCCGCGGTGGTTCGGCTCCGCGCTATCTTGCAGGGCTTCCGCAAGATCCAGGCGATGCCCCGCGCCGAGAAGCACTTGTCCCACATGCCCAGCCAATGCTGATTCGGCAACGCGTCGAATGTTGCGTCTTGGCTTGTCAGAAAATAAAGGAGATCATGCAGTGAAACAGTTTCTCGTAATAGCAATCATCGTGGGCTGCATGTCTATCCCCGCCCGCGCCCAGATGGGCTCGAATCTCTCCTCACCCCCCGAGGATTTCTCTCAGAACTTCGATCAGCAAGCGCAGAACTCGCAGAGCAATGGCAATGGCAATGGCAATGTCGGCGGGTGTGAGGACTCACCGGAGAATCCCACAATCATCCTTGCGGGTCTGGCGATGGCCGGATTTGGTGTGGCGCAGTGGAGGAGAAAGCGTTCTACGCTTGCCGAGATGAAGCTACGGCCATCCAACGCAAAATAATTAATTCTAAATATCGCTAATGTCATCTCGCAGACCGCCGATAGAGACCATGAAGGCGGTCTCATTGAGAAAAGTATGGAACTCGTGGGCATTATTCGATAGCGACGGCCACTGGGTTTGGGGCGGCAAAGAGGATATGTTGCGCCGGCGATATGGGAAGACGTGTCGGGTATGCGTCACCGGTAGCTCAACTACCAGCACCAAACGATTGCTCCAGGACAGCAAGGCCAAGTCTCTTGAACGCACGATGGACCTCTCCGATGTACGGATGGAGAAGGTAATACGCATCAGGACGGCGCTCGCGAGCGGCTGTTACCAGGTTTCTTCTGCGGACCTGGCGCAAAAAACTGATCACCCAACATGCTGGGTGGCCTGCGATAGTGGTGGCGATGCGGCCTTTCGCCTGCATCGCGCGTCTGAGTCTACGGAGGAAGCAAGCATGAGTGAGTGGGTAAACCTAAAGGCGGCCGATGGCCACACGTTGTCTGCATACATAGCCAGGCCCGAGGGCGAGGCAATCGGCGCGCTCGTCGTCATCCAGGAAATCTTTGGCGTGAATTCTCACATCCGCAGCATAGCCGACGGCTATGCAAAAGATGGCTTCGTGGTCATCGCACCGGCCCTGTTCGACCGCTACGAAAAGGGTGTCGAACTGAAATACGAGGGCGAGGATCTGAAGAAGGCCTACGATCTCTACCAGAAGCTGAACCCTGCAACGGCCCTGCTCGATATTGCGGCCGCGTATGAGTTCCTCCAGTCGGAAGGCAAGGGAATTGGCGTCATCGGCTACTGTTATGGCGGCTTCATGAGCTGGCTAAGCGCGACCCGCGGAGAGACCGTCAAGATGCAGCCCTCCTGCTGTGTCGGCTACTACGCCGGAGGAATCGGGAGCGTAGCGAAAGAAGATCCATCCTGCCCCGTCCTGCTGCACTTCGGCGCCGACGACGACCACATTGGCAAGGACCAGGTCGACGCCGTGCGAGAGGCCCATCCAGAGGTCGAAATCTTCGTTTATGAAGGTGCAGGGCACGGTTTCAACTGCGACGCCCGCGGCAGCTACAACCCAGAAGCGGCCAAGCTGGCTCGCCAGCGTTCGCTGGAGTTCCTCAAGACCCACATCGCCTAGTGAAATCATTCCAGAATCAAGGGATTTGCGGTGTAAATCACGCGCTGGAGGCCGACTTTACGGCCCCAGCGTGGTGTCTTTAATTTGCTACCTGGAGCTGCGCGCCTGGCTTTGATAGGGTGGGCCTTTGGCCCTGTACACTGCGCATTTAAGCTTCAACAATCGACCGAATGGCGTTATTCGGTGCGGGAGTTTTGAGGATGTTTCTGCGGGTGGAGGTGGGCGGAGCGATCAGGGTTGGGGTTGGGTGGTTTCGACGATCTGGTTTTGGGCGTTGACGAAGACGAGGCGGGGGGCGGCGGTGGCAGCTTCAGCAGCGTCGAGCCACGCGAAGCTGGCGATAATGACGAGGTCACCGGCCTGGGCGAGACGCGCGGCAGCGCCGTTGAGGCAGATTTCGCCGGAGCCGGGTTCCACGGCTAAGGCGTAGGTCTGGAGGCGACTGCCGTTGGTGACGTTCCAGACGTGCACGGCTTCGAAGGGCTGGATGTCGGCGGCGTTGAGGAGGTCGGCGTCTACGGCGATGCTGCCTTCGTAGTTGAGATCGGAACGGGTGACGGTGGCGCGGTGGATCTTGGATTTGAGCAGCTTTCGGTACATTCTTTCCTCTGCTTGTTATTGTCGCAGAGCAGAGCCGTGGTTGGCTTGGATGAGACGCTTACGCTGCAGCCCGACGTGACGATAGGGCGTCCGGAGAGTAGCTGCAACCTGTGAAGTATGAGGGCGACGCCCGCAGCAGCTACAACCCAGAAGCGGCCAAGCTCGCTCGCCAGCGTTCGCTGGAGTTCCTCAAGACCCACATCGCCTAGTGAAATCATTCCAGAATCAAGGGANNGCCGACTTTACGGCCCCAGCGTGGTATCTTTAATTGGACACTAGAAGAAGTGGACTAGCGCATAGAGAATCAGGAGTAAGACCCGCCGTGTTGGCAACAGCGAAGAAATCAGACATTATTACGAAGTTCCGCACGCATGACTCGGACACTGGAAGTCCTGAGGTGCAGATTGCGATCCTTAGCGAGCGTATTGGCGAGCTGACCGAGCACTTTAAAACCCACAAAAAGGATCATGGCTCGCGCCGTGGTCTGTTGATGCTGGTGAGCAAGCGCCGCCGCCTTCTGGACTATCTCAAGAAGACGGATTCCGATCGCTACCGTGACGTCATTGGCAAGCTGGGTATTCGTAAGTAGCCTATTCAGGGCTGCTTCGGCCATGTTTGACCAAGGCGGCCTCACCAGGAGTGTAGGAAGATTGAATCTGCCCGGAGCTATCGACGGGATGGTAGCAACTGTAGTTGCTCCTGTTCGCGCCGCTCGACTCGACGCACATTGCGGCGCATCGTCGCGCTGGTACGCACCTTCCCCTACCTCCGTAACCGGACCCTATCAAGCCCCGACCGAAGCTGCTTCGGCGGGGCTTTCGTCTTAACGCCGCTCCTTCCAATCGAGCTGCGCAGGACCATCCAACAAGCTTAGAGACAGACAGAAAAAGAGGAATGTTTATGAAGCAGGACGTAACCGTTGAACTTGCCGGTGGCAAGCATATTAAATTCGAGACAGGACGCATCGCCAAGCAGGCTTCCGGCGCTGCCTTTACTACCAGCGGCGACAACGCAGTGCTTGCGACCGCCGTCGCATCCCCCGACCCGAAAGAGGGCATCGACTTTTTCCCTCTCACCGTGGAATACCGCGAGTTCACCTATGCTGGCGGACGCATCCCCGGCGGCTTCATCAAGCGTGAAGGCCGCCCCAGCGAGAAGGAAATCCTCACCTCGCGCCAGATCGACCGCCCCATTCGCCCCCTCTTCCCCGAGGCCTTCCGCAACGAGACCCAGGTCGTCGCCTTCGTCTACTCGGCCGACAAGGAAAACGATCCCGACGTCCTCGGTATCAACGGTGCAAGCTGCGCCCTCGCCCTCTCTGACATTCCGTTCCACGGCCCGGTCGGCGCGGTTCGCGTCGGCTACATCCTTGACGCCGAGGGACAGGGCCAGTTCCTCGTCAATCCGACCTACTCTGAGCGCCTCGTCAGCAAGCTGAACATCATGGTCGTCGGCACCAAAGACGGCATCGTGATGGTCGAGTCCGGCGCCAAGGAGATCCCCGAAGAAGTCGTCGTCGGTGCCATCGAGTTCGCCCACGAAGAGATCAAGAAGATCGTCGCCGGCATCGAGCACCTCGTCTCCCTCGCCGGCAAGACCAAGCGCACCGTCACCCCACTCGAGAACGACGAAGTCTACGCCGCCGCTCTCAAGGCCAAGGTCGGCGATCGCCTCAAGGACGCTCTCGACACCCAGAAGCATCCCAAGTTCGACAGCTACGCCCTGGTCAAGGAC
>DHWW01000206.1:2638-2920 GCA_002413385.1 Granulicella sp. UBA5172 | reverse complement strand
CCAGGCCCTGGTCAGCGCAACACTCGGCACCACCGACGACGCCCAGCGCATGGAAAGCTACCAGGGCGAGCAGAAGCGGAAGTTTATGTTGCACTATAACTTCCCGCCGTTCTCCGTTGGTGAGGTTGGACGTATGACCGGCGTAGGCCGTCGCGAAATCGGCCACGGAGCTCTCGCCTGGCGTGCTATCGAGGCCGTCCTCCCCGCCGAGGATGAGTCTCCCTACACCCTCCGCGTCGTCTCCGACATCTTGGAATCCAACGGTTCCTCCTCGATGGCCAC
>DHWW01000206.1:0-2633 GCA_002413385.1 Granulicella sp. UBA5172 | reverse complement strand
GAGGTCGACGGGGAGACGCGCTACGCGGCCCTGACCGACATCCTCGGGGCCGAGGACGCGTTCGGCGACATGGACTTCAAGGTCGCCGGAACGCGCAACGGCATCACCGCCCTGCAGATGGACATCAAGATCATGGGCATCACCACCCAGATCATGCGTGAAGCCCTCGAGCAGGCACGTCAGGGTCGCCTCTTCCTCCTCGACACCATGGACGCCATCATCTCCAAGGGAGCCGAGGAGAAGTCGCAGTTCGCTCCCCGCATCCACACCATCCAGATCCCGACCGACAAGATCCGCGACCTCATCGGACCCGGCGGCAAGGTCATCCGTGGCATCGTCGATGCAACCGGCGTCAAGATCGATGTCGACGACACCGGCCGCGTCAATGTGGCTTCGTCCGACGCCGACGGCCTCGCTCGCGCCATCCAGATGATTAGCGACATCACCGCTGTTCCTGAAGTCGGCAAGACCTACCTCGGCAAGGTCGTCCGCCTCGCAGAGTTCGGCGCTTTCGTCGAGATCTTCCCCGGTACCGACGGCCTCCTCCACGTCTCCGAGATCGCAGAGCATCGCGTCAAGGAAGTCAAGGACGAGCTCCGCGAGGGCGATCAGATCCTCGTCAAGGTTCTCTCCATCGAAGGCAATCGCATCAAGCTCTCTCGCAAAGCTGTTCTCCGCGAGCAGCGCGAGAAGCTCGGCCTCCCACCGGTTCCTGAGCAATCGGGTGGCGGCGAGCGCAGTGAGCGTTCTGACCGCGGCGAACGTTCTGACCGTGGTGACCGTGGTGACCGTGGTGACCGCGGCGGCCGTGATCGCGACCGCAGCGAGCGCGCCCCTCGTCCCGAGCGTTCTGCGCCAGTCGAGCACGCACCCGAGCCCACCCATCAGGACACCATCGTTCTCGATGGCGGCGAAGACTTCGACGACGAAGACTTCGACGGCGATGACGACGGAGGTACGGATGTCGAGGCAACCACCGATCAGCCGCAGGAAGGTGCAGCCCCTCAGGCTGGTGTCCGTCCCGACGCTCAGCGTCGCGGCCGTCGCCGTCGCGGTCGTCGTCCCGGAGCACCCGCTGGTTCGGGCTCTGCTCCTCAGGGTGGAAGCAACAGCTAGTTCCGCACCAAGCCAACCAGCAAAGCCGCGCCTCAAGCGCGGCTTTGCTGATGGCTGAATCCCCCCCAGCCTCTCCCCGCGTCCTCGAAGGCATCGCTCTCATCCGTCCGAAGCTGACCGTATATTGGGTCGTTGGGTTGCCCCTATTGGTTCTGGCGAGTGTCGATCTCCTCCTTCCCCAAACCGAAGACCCGGACCCCAACCCCTCCATCGTTCCTGGCTGAGGCCCTGTAGAAATCCTGCCGACGTCTCAAGTTCATCTTCAATGCACACCCCAACCGGAGCTACACTCATCCCAATGGCAGCCTCGATGTACATCGTGGTCGAGGGAGAAGACCCCGGCTACAACATCTATGTAAACGGTCGCGTACTGGCGCGCTACGAGAGCACGGTCGAGAAGCTCGCGCTTGAGCTTGGCGTCAAACCCTTGCTCGAGTTTTTCTCCGCCGACGAGAACTCCATGGCTCTCTTGATCCAGGAAGGTGGCGGCAATCCCGATCTCCTCAGTCGCCTTCCTCCTCCCCAGTGGTACCCGCCAGAAGAAGGTCTCCGCACCCTGGCTGCCTTGATCTCGGTGCTCGAACCCGATCCCCACCAACTCGGCAGCGAAGGCCCCGAGGTTCTCAGCGAGCTGCGAGAATACGAAGCCGTCCTCCGCAAAACAACCGAACGAGGCCTGCGCTGGCACCTGGCCGTAAGCTGGCGCTAACAAGTCAGTAAGTTCCAAGTTCCAAGTTCTAAGTCCGGAGTATCCCGGCTACTTACAACTTGGAACTTACAACTTACAACCAACAACCAACAACCCACAACTCAGTGCACCGACAAGTCCCCATCAAAATCCACCACCAGGGCATCGCCGCTCACCTGCATCGAGTGCACCTTCAGGTTATCCAGCTTCACCGCATAGCCAGTCGCCTCGGCAGACTTCACCAGCAGTTGCCGGATCAGGTCCGCGACATTAATTCTCATCTGCTGCGGCAGCTTCTTGCTCAGGAAGGGAATCAGTAGAAAATTCAGCTCTCTGGATTCGCTCAGATGATCGAGTCGCGGATCGCGAAACCCAATCGACTCGCCCTGCGCATCTGGAATGACCGAGACGTCGGCCTCCGTATTCAACCCCACCCCAAGACACNNGCGTGAGCCGCATGAGGCAGCGCAAAACCGACCAACACCACGGCCAGGAAAGCTTGGCGACAGAATGTCCTCATGCCTCAAGCATAGCCGAACGCTACTGTGGCAGCGTTTGCGCGATCATACTCGCAGACGCTGCGCCTGTGCCTGTACTTGGGCTCGGAGCCTCTGGCCCCAGGCCAAGCTTGATCAAAGCCCGCGAATCCGGCGTCACCTTGCTCTGCCACCCGTTGTCGGACTGTAGCTTCTGCATCGCAGAGATCGTCTTTGCGTCCCACGTCCCGGTTGGCTCTCCCGTCAGATAGCCCTGCTTGATCAGCGCAGTCTGAATCTCTGTGGCTCTCTCCGCCGGCATCACCACGGCCGCAGCCTCATGATGAACCTCT
>DHWW01000203.1 GCA_002413385.1 Granulicella sp. UBA5172 | reverse complement strand
TGGCTCGCGCGCACCGGCTGCGAAGGCGCCGCTGCGGAGCGCGTGCGCAAGCTGCTCACGCCGTTCACCTCCGACGACGGTGCGAGCTGGTCGAACGACTACATCGTCGTCAAGGCGCGGAAGTCCCAGACGTAACCATGGCGATCATCGTCGACAACGACACGCGGCTCGTCGTCCAGGGCCTGACCGGCAGCGAGGGCCGCTTCCACGGCCTGCGCAACAAGGCGTACGGGACGAATGTCGTCGCGGGCGTCACGCCGGGCAAGGGCGGTCAGGACGTCGACGGCATCCCGGTGTTCGACACGGTCGCGGAGGCCGTCGACGAGGCGGGCGCCAACACGAGCCTGATCTTCGTGCCGGCCCGCTTCGCGGCCGACGCCGTGTACGAGGCGGTCGACGCCGGCATCGCCACGGTGATCTGCATCACCGAGCACGTCCCCGCGCACGAGATGCTGCGGGCGTACACGTACTTCCGCCCGAAGGGCGTGACGATGATCGGCCCCAACTGCCCGGGCGTGCTCTCACCGGGGAAGGCGAACGCCGGGATCATTCCGGCGGAGATCTTCACCGAGGGCTCGGTCGGGCTCGTCTCGCGCTCCGGCACGCTGACGTACCAGATCGGCCACGAGCTGACGCAGCTCGGGCTCGGCAACTCCACGATCGTCGGCATCGGTGGCGACCCGGTCGTCGGATCGTCCTTCATCGACGTGCTCGAGAAGTTCGAGGCCGACCCGCAGACCGAGCTGATCGTGATGGTCGGCGAGATCGGCGGCGACGAGGAGGAGAAGGCCGCGCAATACATCGGCGAGCACGTGAGCAAGCCGGTGCTCTCGTACATCGCGGGCTTCTCGGCGCCCCCGGGCAAGACGATGGGGCACGCGGGCGCGATCATCTCCGGCTCGTCCGGCACCGCGCAGGCGAAGAAGGAAGCGCTATGAGTCGCGCTTCATCAAATGCCGCACGATAGTCCAGAGCTAAGGCATTCGCCGCACCGAGGCTCGCATCTCCATACTGCTGCAGCATGCTGGTGAGATGTCTTAGGTGCAGTACCCGGGCATGGCAAGGCTCAAGGGCCTCTGCCGTAACTTCATACTCGCCCTTTGTAAGCGCCGCGCTCATGCCCAGCACGTCCCCAGCATCCGCAATCCGTAAAATCATGGTGCGACCTTCTCGAGAGGTTGCTGATACCTTCACTTTGCCAGAGCAGATCACGAATACTGCAGCGGTGCTATCACCCTCACGGAAGAGCGTCGAGCCTCGTGGATATTCCATATCAAGAGAGTTGGATTCAAAGAAGGCACGTGATTCTTGACCGAGATTGCAGAAGGCGTGTTTACCAGCTTGGCGACAATTGAGGCAATTGGACATCGGATCCTCCATAAGGAACGTCTATCTTTAGGTATGCAATCACCTTGCCAAGTTCGATTGTCCGTGATTTCAATCACATACGCCGGTACAGCACGACGCACCCGCCTGTGATCTGGGCCCACAGACGCAGGCGTTGCGCCATATAACCCAACTGGTCACCCCGGCTTTGGCACGATAGGATCAAGGTATTGAAGCCTCAACTATGTCAGAAACCGTCTCCATTGTCGTAATCGACGATAACCTGGGAAGTCTCGAACTACTTTCCGAAGCGCTCGCCCACTCTGAAGTCACCGTCTATACCGCGTCGAACCCGGTGGAAGGGCTGGAGCTGGTTCAAAAGCATGGTCCACGGCTGGTCATAACGGATCTGGTGATGCCGGGCTTGACCGGGCTCGAGGTCTTGCAGAGCGTTGTCAGCTTTGACTCTTCTATCGATGTCATCTTGATGACAGCCCATTACACAACCGAAACGGCAGTCGCCGCAATCCGCCAGGGGGCCGCAGATTATCTGCAGAAACCGGTAAAAATCGCAATCCTTCGTGAGCGCGTGGCAGCATTGATTGAGTCGGAGACCCGGAGGAGAAGGGTTCATTCGGGTTTAGCAACCAGGACACAGGATCTGCAATTCGAGGGCCTCCAGGCCAAGAGCAACGAGATGTGGGATCTCTTCGCCATGATCCAGCGCGTAGCTCCGCACTATCGATCAGTGCTCATCCACGGCGAGACTGGTTCTGGAAAGGACCTGGTAGCAACGGCACTCCATCGCTGCAGTCGGGTAACCGGAAAATTTGTGGTCTTGAACTGCTCTGCAGTGGTTGAGACTTTGTTCGAAAGCGAACTCTTCGGCCATGTGCGAGGAGCATTCACAGGAGCTGATCGCGACAAAACCGGCCTATTTGAACTTGCGAACGGTGGAACTCTCTTCCTGGATGAAATCGGAGACATGCCTTTACCGACGCAGGCTAAACTCCTGCGAGCCATCCAGAACCAGGAGATTCTCCCGGTCGGTTCGCTCACTTCACGCAAGGTGAATGTCCGCATTGTGGCCGCAACTCACCGTGACCTGGTGGCGGAGATCACGGGTGGCAGATTTCGCGAGGATCTCTATTACCGCCTATCGATGGTCGAACTCAGTGTTCCCCCGCTGAGAGAACGAGCAGAAGATATTCCTCTTCTCGCTCGTCACTTCGTAGAGAAGTTCAGTCACGAGTTTTCTAAGCCGATTGAAGGTTTGACCCAGCGTGCATTAATTGTTTTGCAACGGCACGGATGGCCGGGTAATGTTCGGGAGCTTGAACATGTAATAGGCAGAGCCTGCATGCTGTCTGACAGCACGACGATCGATGTCCAGGATTTGCCCGCGAATCTGGTTCACGCAAATCAACTTCCCAATGCAAATGGCGAGACGCCGTCAGCGCTTGAAGAGCAGGAACGGCGCTTAGTTGAGGAGGCTCTCCGGGCGGCTGGAGGAAACCAGTCAGAGGCTGCACGGCGGCTTGGAATTGGGCGCGACGCTCTTCGCTACAAGATGAAGAGATATGAGCTTTGATTCCAGGTTTATGTTCTGATTGTCCAGCCAGCTACAAGAGGCTTGCAATACACTGACGCAATCGCGCGGGGCCAATCGGCTTCACCAGATATCCTGTGAAGCCGGCTTGTTCCATCACTTCTGGAATAGCATCCAACAAGGTGGCAGCCAGTGCCACAATCGGTGTTTTTGCGAATGCTGGAATCTTCCGCAAAGCCATGGCCGCTGCACAGCCGTCCAACTGTGGCATTTGCAGATCGAGGATCACTAGATGGGGCTTGAATGCGGTAGCTCTACCAATCACCTGCTCGCAATCCTCCGCTTCCACCACTTCGTAGCCGCTACTCTCCAGGATGGACCGCAATAGCTCACGGCTACTCAGCGTATCGTCGGCGATCAAGATTCTTTTCGCCAGCGGCGGGGTAGTACCACCGGAACGATCAAGGGAATTAGTGTCCACCTAGGAAGATTAGAAGCGCACAGCAGCTAGGATTGTGATTTCAGTCACAGTTCTCTGTACGGCAAGGTGAAGTGAAAGCGACTTCCCTCCTGTGGCTTGCTTTCCACCCAGATCTTCCCACCCTGCATCTCTACCAGTTGCTTACAGATTGCCAGCCCAAGGCCCGTTCCTTCCCGAACACCGACGGGAGTGAAGCCAACTTGATAAAACTTGTCGAATATCCGGATGCACTCCTCGGGTGCTATACCTAATCCCGTGTCCCCGACGGTTATCTTTACTAAACTTCCCTCAACGGCTGCTTCCACCCAGACTTCACCACCCGCCTTGGTGAATTTCGCACCATTGCTCAGAAGGTTGTACAGAATTTGGCGTAGCCGCGTTGGATCAGCCCAAACGCCGACTTCCAGTTGTCCACCCTCTCGGACGGAAACTGCTTTCGAATTAGCATAGGGCCTGATTGCGTTCACTGACTGTGTCACAATCTCTTGCAGCGAGAGTGCCTCGGCGCGCAGGTTGAGACCGCCCGCTTCGATACGGCTCAAATCAAGCACATCATTGATCAGGCTCAGCAAATGTTCTGAATCCGTGTGGATGTGATGCAGAAAACGTCGCTGCTTCTCACTTAACGATGCTTCTGCCTCTTCTTCGAGAAGTTCAGCAAAGCCAATGATTGTGTGAAGTGGCGTACGAAGCTCATGGCTAATACTTGCCATAAACTCACTCTTGAGACGATTGAGACGCTCGGCTTCCTTTTGCCTTGCCTCTAACTCGGTCATGTAACTCTCTTGTAAGGTTCGCACCCGCTGCTCAGTCTGTTTCCGTTCAGTGACATCTCGAATCACCGCGGTTACATTCACCCCAGTCTCTGTCCGCACAGGGCTGAGACTAATCTCCACAGGGAATGACGTTCCATCTTTTCGCTGGGCTAAGAGATCCAGGCCTAACCCCATCGGCCTGGTCATGCCCGCCGAAGCAAAGGCCCGACGGTGTCCCGCGTGCCCAGCACGATTCGCATCGGGCACGAGCATATCCACGCCTTTGCCAATCAACTCTTCACGGCTATATCGAAACATCGTCTCTGCCGTCCGGTTCGCGATAAGAATCGAACCGGTAGAGTCGACCTGCAGAATCGCATCCGGAGCATTCTCGATCAATTCCCGAAACTTGCGTTCCGCGAGTACCTCAGCGTGGTCAATGGCCTGCTGCTCCGTGAGCGTAAGGACCCGGAGTTCATTCGCCGCCAACACCTGTTCACTAATTTTTCGCTCAGTGATGTCGCGCGCAATCTTTGCAATACCGACAATTTTGCCTTCAGAGTCCACGATCGGAGAGAGGCTGAGTGAGACGATGATTTTTCTTCCACTCTTATGTCTTCTCGCAACCTCGAAGTGGTCGACACGCTCTCCCTGCCTGAGCTTCTCGAGGAGCACTTCGACCTGTCCCTCTTCACCCGGCCAGGCAAGCATCGAAACGGGTTTACCAATAGCCACGTCCGCCTCGTAGCCAAAGATACGCGTCGCAGCCGCGTTCCAACTGGTGATGATGCCAGACAATGACTCACCCAGGATCGCGTCATCCGATGATTCGACAATTGCAGCAAGCCACTGCTCAGCATTTAGACGACCAACAGTAGCCCCCGAGTCAGGAGGAAAGGGGCGGTCAGATCCCGGGATAACATCTCTCATTGAACCCCGCTGCACATCTGTCTACGGCCCTATTCTATCCTCAACCATGGGCACCTAGGCAGAACGCCTAGGCCCACCGAAGAACATATCTCGAAGATCATGCATGATATTGCTTTCGACTCGAGATGGATGTTCATCCAGAAATAGCTTCAGCAATGACGAAGAAGATCCGATTCACGCATACCTCTCTTCATTCACGGATCTCAAGCAGGGAGACTAGTTCACACAGAATCACAGGGAGCAGACACACGAAGGGCATCAGGCTTCCCTGGCCTCGGGGAAAACTGACACCCTTCTTGTAGCTGACATCACACGCTGTCTTACTTCCCTGCTTTGTCCTCCGTCTTCAGTGACACCTTGTTCCAGTCCGGTGGCTCCGCCCCAAGCAGGTTGTGCACGAAGTAGTCATCGCGGTAGTGCTCATCCGAGAGAATGCCGACGCCGTGATTCTGGCCAGGGATGTAGAGCATGTCGAAGTACTTGTGCGCCTTCACAAGCGCATTCACTACCTGCAAGGTTGACGCAGGATCGACGTTTGTATCCATCTCCCCGACGATCAACAACACCTTGCCCTGCAGGCGATGCGCGTTGTCAACATTCGACGACGCGGCGTACTGCGGACCCACCGGCCAACCCATCCACTGCTCATTCCACCACATCTTGTCCATGCGATTGTCATGGCAGCCGCTGTTACTCACCGACACTTTGTAGAACTCAGGATGAAAGAGCAGCGCACCGAGCGCACTCTGTCCACCGGCGGACGTCCCGAAGATACCTACACGCGAGATGTCGTAGTAGGGATACTTCGCTGCAACGGCCTTGTGCCACAGAATGCGATCCGAAAAGCCTGCGTCTGCGAGGTTCTTGAAGGCCACATCGTGGAAGGCCTTGGAGCGGTTGCTGGTGCCCATGCCATCGATATGCACCACGATGAAGCCCAGCTCGGCGAGCGCCTGGTCCGGAGCGATAGCGCTGAAGGTCTTCGGCACGAACGAGCCCTGCGGCCCGGCGTAGATGTTCTCAATCACCGGATACTTCATCTTCGGATCAAAGTGCAGTGGCCGAGTGATCGTGCCCCAGATGTCGGTCTTGCCATCGCGTCCCTTCGCAACAAAGACCTCCGGGAAACGGAAGCCCGCCGCTAGCAGCGCCGTCGTATCGCCCTTGTCGAGATCAAGCACCACAGCCTGGTCCGACGTTTGCCGCAGTTGCGCGACCGGCGCAAGATCCACACGCTGCCAGCTATCGACATAGAACTTGCGATCGTGCGAGAAGCTGACCGTGTGCGTACCGTTAGCATCAGTGAGCCGTGTCAGTCCCGTACCGTCGAAGTTGATGCGGTAGTNNACCAGCCAGTCGCCTTTCGTGATTTGGTTCTTCACCTCACCCGTCGCACCATCGTAGAGGTACAGATGCTCCCAGCCGTCGCGCTCCGAGGCCCAGATGATCTCCTTGCCATCGTCCACATCATGCCGATAGCGTCGTCCTGCCGAGAGTCCCGTACCAAGGTTGCTGTAGTAGAAGAAGGTATTCGTCGTCTCGGCAATGAGCGGATGCGCCGCGCCCGTCTGGGCGTTCACCTCGATCACTGTATAGACCTGATGGCCGCGCTGGTTGTAATCAAATGTGAAGCCGCGGCTGTCCTTCCACCACACCGGCTCGGTTAGGTCGAATGGACTTGGGAAGAGTTTGTTATCAATCTGAATCGCCTGCTTCGTCGCAATATCGAAGAGCACAGGCGAAGCAATGTCTACCGGGTCACCGGGCTTCGAGTAGTGCACCGTCGTCGTCTTCGGCTGAATCTGCTCTGAGGGTGAAGACTCAACATACGTCACAAGGCGGTCGTAGCCAGGGCGCACGTGATACGCGACCAGCTTCTTCGAGTCCGGCGACCAGGCCAGCGTGCGAGATGTGTACGCGTTGTTCTCTGAGCCATCGAAGCTGATCGGATATGCGGGCGCATCGCCCTTCGGCTTGATGAAGACGTTGTGGTTCTGGATGAATGCCTCATACTGGCCATCGAACGACGCGCAACCATCATGCGGCGCTTGCGGCATCTGGTCGAGGATCTGCGAGCCCACCCCCGGATACTTGTCACCGTGCGGCACAGGCTCTGCCGCAGGCGCGTCGGGCTTAACCGCACACGGACGCTGCCGGTGCGCAATGGAGTGATCGTCTTCGTCATCAGCCTGCGGTGCCGGCGGCTGATACGCGAGGCCGTCGACAGGATCACCACCGTTCCCTTCCGGCGAAACCTCGGGATTCAGCAGCGACGTGTCCTCGGGAGCATCGTCGCGGGTCCGCGGATCGTCCTTCGGAATCGGACCGCCTTTCGTGCACGTATAGTCCGCGAGGCTGCAAGTGTAGAGCGAGCCATCCAGACCAAACTGGATCGACTGTTCGTGGTTAAGAAACGTCAGCGGCGCCGTCTTGCCCTTCGCACCCACCTCGGGTCTTCCTCCCCGACGAACCGGCGTCGGCTCGAAAGGCAGCGAGAGACTCGTGAAGCTGTGCCCCGTCACCTGAGAGATGGACGCTGCGAGCTTCGTTTGATCGAACGCAGGCTTCTTCGTGCCCGCATCCGCGTCCACCAGCTCGAAATCCTTACCGCCCTTGACCGTTTTGGCGTACCAGAAGCGATGTTCGTCGCCAATCCAGTGAGCGGGTCCCGGCACATTCACAACCAGGTCAGCAGCCTTTGCCCGAAGATCATGGGCGCGCTGATAGTCTGCGAGCCTGCCCTGACCAAAAAGCGGCACGCATGGAAGCAGGCAGGCGAGAACAACCACGAGCGAACAGCGGGATGGGATATTCATACGAACGACTCGGCTCCTGGATATTGAGATCATAAATTGGTAGCTTAGTATACATAATTGAATTCAACTATTGCGTGACACATGGAATTTGACAGGTTGACATCAGAGCTTTGAGCAGGTGGTCCTGTCATGGCAACTCGTTCCACATCAGAAAACGTTCGGTCTCATACAGCACGGCGAAAGGACTCATCACCATGGATAGGCGCGACTTCATCAAGAGCATCACCGCAAGCACGGCAGCGCTGCACACTCTGGCCGCGCACGCTAGCTCCATCGGCATCATGCCTTCCATCGCTGGCCTGATGCCTGCATCCGCTGCATCTCTCCAGGGCCACACTAAACTCGTCAGCTTCACGCGCAACGCAGAGACATGGACGGTCTACGAAGATCTCCGCGTGCGGGATGGTGTGCTCACCTTCGTCTGCTCCGATGGCAACGCCCGCGTGCTGCGCAAGACAGCGGAGGCGACCTCTGCTTCAGAAGGGCCCCAGTATCTCGGCCTGGATCTGAAAGAGATCGGTATGGCGGATGCCGATCTTCTCGCCGACAAATTGCTCGCGCACGGCGATCCGAGCGAAGAAGAGGTGCGCCGCGCAGTACCCCCTATGAACTCTGACCACAGCGACGAGCACAACCGCAACTTTCGCCCCGGCTGGAATACGTTCGTCGGCACGCGCGAGTGCAACGACACGATGCCGGTATTTCCGAGCGGCAATACGCGCACCTATCATCCGCAGCAGCACTTCAAAGAGCTCACGCCGCAGACCGCTAACCAGCGTAACGAAGGACTCGTAGGTGGCTGGATGCCTGCCGTGCGCAAGGTGATTCCCGGCGAGCAAGGCGCTTACTACGAGGTCGTCGTCTTCGGCGATGTGCTTGCGCACGATCGCTTCATCGTGCAGACCTGGCACCGCACAGCGCACATCCAGAACGGCGCGGTCCTCAGTGTGCACTACGGATATAGCTATCCCAGCTACACACGCCGACGACAGGAGCCACAGCCCGAGGAGTTCTATCGCGGCATGCTCGAGTTCGCAGAATACTGGGAGAGTCAGACACAGGACCTGGCAGCCATCACACTCCCCGACACAAGTTGGACCGATATGATTCGCTACTCCTTCGTGAAGGAGCAGATGGTGCGCCCCGGTGGCGTGTACCCGAAGTACGGCNNTACGGCTCCGAGTACGACGGCTTCCAGGATATCTTCACCATGTCGCTCTACGCGAACCTCGAGAGTGGTCGATTCCAGCAGGCGAGGGACGTATTCGACAATTACTTCTCAAGCTTCACCGATGCAGCTGGCATGATCAACATGCGCGGCCCGGAGACAGCGCAGTTTGGCCTCACCCTCTTCCTCGTCGCTCGTTACGCGCAGCTTACCGGCGACACCGCGCTGCTGCTCCGGCATCGCGAGAAGATCGAGGCAACAGCGCGTCTGCTGGCAGAGCTGCACGACGAGGCTCTGGCACTCCCCACCAACGATCCCGGCCACGGCCTGCTACACGGTTGGTGCGAGTCTGATTCGTGCCTGATGCCGAACCCCTCCGTTTGGGACAAGCCATACTTCGCGAACAGCGCATTTACGATCCGAGGCTGGCGCGCCATAGCAGCTACCTGGAAAAACTTGAAGCTCAACGGCGCAGAGCCGCTGGTGCGGGAGTGGACGCATCGCAGTGAACAGTTGCAGACGGCGCTTGTGAAGAGCGTACAAGCCAACACCTGGCATGATCGAACACCTGCGTACGTCACCCCGCTGCCCGGTGCGAAGCTTACCTTTCGCGAAGCCCTGGTGAAGGAGCATCCCAACGAACAGGGCTGGTCGCATCGATGCTACACGGAACTATTGCATCCCGACGTGCTCCCACTAGCGGATGCGAACGCCGTCATCGATTGCATGCGCGCATACGGTGCAACAACCGCAGGTGTCGTTGCAAATGTGGAGCCGGCGCACCCTGGTGGGCGCGACATGTTGGGCTTCATCTCCTACGGCTACGCGCACACGCTTCTGCGGCTCAATCGAATCGAAGAGTACATTCTGTTCCTGTACTCACATCGCTATCACAATCACTCGCGTGGTAGCTGGACGGCCGGCGAGGTCTCCGGCATCACCGGCGGAGGAGTCCTCTTCTGCATTCCCGCGCAGCAGACGATTCCGCTACTTGTACGCTGGATGCTGGTGTTTGAGGAGTTCGATGAGGAACGTCTCCATTTCGGTCGCGCCATTCCGCGAGATTGGATCGGAACTGGAAAGCCAATTGAGATCGTGGGTGCGCCGACGCGCTGGGGCCGAATAAATTATCGTCTGGAGCGCCGTGACTCGAACACACTCGTTGCCACGATCGCCTTACCAGAACGAGGCGATCTTCCAGAGGAATTGCACATCACCTTCCGCGCAGAGCGTGATCGTACGCTCCACAGCGCAACGATCAATGGCACGGCGGCAACATTCGAAGGATCGCATCATGATGCCGTCGTCGTGAGGCCGAACGGTATGCGCCGCTTCGAGGTCGTAGCTATGCTCGCGTAAACCGTTGAAGATCCGGTCGCCTTTCTGGGCCACTCTATTAAGAGTTGAAACCCAATGAGCCGATCCAAAAGTCTGCACCTTCTAAGGTTCTGTCTACTCGCAGGATCAAAGAATCACGCCCTATGGCCTAACGAATGCGCTAGAGTGATGGGTGGAGGAACGCTTTGAAAACGAAGACGCTCGTCAATCCAGCGCAGGAAAGCCAGCTTAAGCGACGCGCCCGGTCTTCTGCATCGGGGCACAAGAGGGACAAAGCAGAACACGGAACAAGCCTCTTGATTGCGTTTCAAGAGATACGAGAACTGATCGTACATGGCAAGATGTCTCCGGGAACATGGATCGTCGAGGCAGATCTCGCCGAGCGGCTTAACATGAGCCGCACGCCGGTACGAGGTGCCATTCATTGGCTGCAGCGCGAGGGGTATGTGCTGGAGCACCGNNAGGACGGGGTGCCGCGCAGATGGCAGAGCCAAAGCGTCTGGCCCTGGCAAAAGAACTCACTGCGATCAACGAGAACCTGCGCAGCATTGCCGAGGGGCGCAGCGGCCATGCCAGCGACATCTTCGACCTGGACCGGAGCTTCCATCGCTTGATCGTCAAGGCAGGAGCCGGGGCCCGCCTGTCAACATTGCACAACGCGATCGAGCCCCAGACCGAGCGTTATTGGCGCCTCTACGCCAGCTCGATCATCAGGGACCTGCTTACCTCAGTGAAGGAACACGAGGGCATCATCGAAGGCATTGTCGCGGGAGACATGAATACCGTGGAACGACGTCTGCAAAATAATTGGCAGAAGGGCTCCGAACGCCTGGGCCACGTCATCGATATCTTTGGCGAGCGCGGAAGCTGGTAGGTGCGAAAGGCTGGTTGAAAAGCGATTGCCTAACCAACCTCCGTGCGACGCGCCAGCAACCCGGTTGCCAACCAGCCTTGCATGGGTAGAACTCTTTCGGGCAAAACTCGGCTATGTCTATCCAGCACTACTTCGCCCATGATTACTTCTTTGAGAAGCGCTTTTATTGGAGTCGGTCTGCCGCTGCCGCCGCCAGACAGGAAGCAAAGCGGAGGCGAACTTAACCACCCGCGAGAGAGCAAAAAGAGGATATTCCCTTTACTGTAGCGCATACGTTCTTGTATACATTCTCTAAGTAAGAATTTAGGGCGATGAGCGATTGGAACCGGTGGCGATGCGCGTAATCATCCTTCATCAAGTCCGGTCGTCAGAACCGCTCCAGCAGAACCAGGAGGCAGCGATCGATGGGCAACAATAAGGTAACTCGCAGGAGCTTTCTAGCCNNGGCAGCGATCAATGGGCAACAATAAGGCAACTCGCATGAGCTTTCTAGCCAGCGCCGTCAACCA
The DNA here is from genome assembly GCA_002413385.1 of Granulicella sp. UBA5172. Taxonomy (GTDB): domain Bacteria; phylum Acidobacteriota; class Terriglobia; order Terriglobales; family Acidobacteriaceae; genus Granulicella. The sequence continues at coordinate 5,675 of DHWW01000203.1, read as the reverse complement.
GACGCCAGATGTGAAGAGCATAGATGCAGCAATGTTTGGCCCTCTGGTGCCTGCAGTTCCCCTCGGAGCAGATGGTTTGCTTGTGCCGCTAAGTGACATCATGGATGAGCGCTATTCCGTCTACCTCCGCAACACGGCGGCGGAAGCTTAAGGATGCCGACTCCTCTCCAAGAGATCCACGAAGCAGAGTCAGGCCTCGTCCCGGGTGAATTCCGCAAAGCCCTCGGCCTCTTCGACTCCATCATGATCGTCGCCGGCATTATGGTCGGCTCCGGCATCTTCATCGTCAGCGCAGAGATCTCGCGGCAGGTTGGTTCTGCGGGATGGCTCCTGGTTACATGGATCATCACCGGAGTTCTGACGGTTGCCGGAGCACTCAGCTATGGGGAGTTGGCCGCCATGATGCCCCAGGCCGGAGGTATGTACGTCTACCTCCGGGAAGCCTTTTCGCCATTGCTTGGGTTCCTGTACGGTTGGACGCTCCTGACCGTCATCCAAACCGGAACGATCGCTGCTGTAGCTATCGCCTTCGCGCGTTTCGGTGGTGTGGCGTTTCCTGTCATCAGCGAGTCGCACTATCTCATTGCACCCATCCACGTATTGCCTGGCTACGCTCTGTCTCTTTCAACGGCACAGCTTACGGCGATCGGCATCATTCTGCTGATTGCTGCCATCAATAGCTACGGCGTGCAGTGGGGAAAGCTTATACAAAACGTCTTTACAGTCGCAAAGCTCGCTGGAATGGTCGCGCTGCTTCTGCTTGGTGCCGTAGCGTTCTATCTGCACCCAAACGTCTTTCACGCCAACTTTGCCGGAGGCGGCTGGACACCACACGATATTGTCCCAATCAACAGCGTCAGCGCGGTTACAGCCTTCGGGATGTTCATCGCCATATGCGTGTCGCAGACGGGTTCATTATTCTCGGCAGACTCATGGCACGACATCACCTTCGTAGCTGGTGAGGTGCGCAATCCGAAGCGCAATCTTCCGCTGGCACTGGGCCTTGGCACATCGCTGGTCATCGTTCTTTATCTCCTCTGCAACCTCTGCTATCTCGCAGTGCTGCCCTTGCATGCCATCCAGACTGCACCAGATGACCGCGTCGCCACGCTAGTGGTAGCGACGGTGTTGCCTGCATTTGGCAAGCTGGCGATGGCTCTGCTGATCATGGTTTCGACCTTCGGCACCGTGAACGCTCTCACGCTCGCCGGAGCGCGTGCCTGCTATGCCATGGCGCAGGACGGCCTCTTCTTCCGTCGTGCCGGAATACTAAACGCTGCCCGCGTTCCGGGCTGGGCGCTTGGGTTGCAGTGCTTGTGGTCGCTCTTTCTGGTCTTACCGCGAACCTACGATCAAACCACCCATCAGTACGGCAATCTCTACAGCAACCTTCTCGACTATGTCATCTCCGCTGCCCTGCTCTTCTATATCTTCACGGTAGCGGGACTCTTCCGCCTGCGCCACACCCGCCCCGACGCACCGCGGCCCTATCGCGCGTGGGGTTATCCGTGGCTGCCAGCGTTGTACATCCTTGGCTCCGCCATTGTGCTTGGCGTTCTGTTCTGCTATCGCACGGCCACCACATGGCCTGGACTATTGATCATTGCAAGTGGGGTGCCGGTGTACTTCTACCTGCGATGGAAATCCAAACAAATACGTAACGTATAGACGCAGAACTTGTGCAGTGTCTTCCCTGGCAAGGTTTTCAACCCCGCCACAAGAAACAATCTCAATGTTCGCTCTTAATAACTTACCGACTGCTCGCACTCTACAATCAACCCATGCAGTCACCGCAGGCCATCTCTCCAACCCACGGCTTCTGGAATCTACCGGTGGACGCAGCGCAGCATGGCCCCGCACTCGATCACCACCTCCTCCTGAACCTCTGGATCGGGCTCGGCCTGCTCGCACTCGCACACTTCATCCTTCTGCTCGGCATCACCCTCCGCAAGCGCGCCTCCCGCCCCACGCACCAACTCTTGATCGAGTACCTCCCCCTCGCCGCCCTCACCCTCCTCTTCGCCTTCTTTGCCATCCGAGCGCAGCGCCTCTGGGCAGCACAGCGCTACACCGGAGCCGACCTCTCCGCCATGCAGGTCGAAGTCACCGGCATGCAATTCGTCTGGTACTTCCGCTACCCCGGCGTCGACGCAGCCTTCGGCAACACCAAACTCCCTCTCGTAGCGCCCTCTGAAGGCAATCCCCTCGGCATCGATCCCAACGACCGCTACGGCCACGATGACATCGTCACCAGCCAACTCGTCCTTCCAGCTGGCCGCGAAGTCGATCTCACCCTCCGATCCCAGGACGTCATCCACGGCTTCTCCGTCCCCCAGATGCGCCTCAAGCAGAACGCGCTCCCCGGCCAGACCGCGCACATCCACTTCACCCCCGAAGTCCCCGGCGACTATGCCATCCTCTGCTCACAGGTCTGCGGCCTTGGGCACTACCGCATGATGGCCACCCTCCGCGTCCTCCCCCAGCCAGCCTTCAACGCCTGGCTCCAATCTCATGAGGTCAAGCCATGACGCCCACCAATCCGGGTGCCCCATTCATGGCGCACTCTTTGCGACATGGGTGGGTTCGCCTCACCGACCACCGCACCATAGGCTTCGGCTATCTCCTCATCTCGCTCCTGGCGGTCATCATCGGCACGCTGCTCTCGCTTGCCATGCGGATGCATCTCGCATGGCCCAACTGGCAACTCCCGCTCCACGGCCCCATCCTCCCTGAAGAGTACCTCGCAATCGTCACCATGCACGGTACGCTCATGCTGTTCTTCGTCCTCACCGTCGCTCCACAATCTGGCTTCAGCAACCTCATTCTCCCCGCCCAGATTGGCGCCCGCCACATGGCCTTTCCGCGCCTCAACGCCGCTGGTATGTGGCTCACCGCCGTAGCCCTTATTACCCTGCTTGCAGCCTTCTTCGTCCCCGGCGGAGCTCCCATCGGTGGCTGGACAGCCTACCCTCCGCTCTCCGAGACCTCACTCGCCGGTCCCCGGTCAAGGCCTCGGGATGGATCTCTGGCTTGCCAGCATCGCCATCTTCGCCATCGCCTCCACCATCGGCGCCGTCAACACCCTCACCACCATCCTCAATCTGCGCTGCGAGGGCATGACCTGGCAGCGCCTCCCCCTCACCGTCTGGGGATGGTTCACCGCCGCCCTCCTCAGCGTCCTCGCCTTCTCCGTCCTCCTCGCCGCACTCCTTCTCCTCTTCTGCGACCGACACCTTCACAGCGGCTTCTTCCTTCCCGCGCAGGACCTGGTCAACGGCGTCCTCCTCCAACATCGCGGCGACGGCTCTCCCCTCCTCTGGCTCCATCTCTTCTGGTTCTTCGGCCATCCCGAGGTCTACATCNNCGCCGCGTCTTCGCCTATCGCATGATGATCGCCACAACCCTCCTCATCGGCTTCCTCGGCATCCTCGTCTGGGGACATCACATGTTCGTCGCCGGCCTCAATCCCTTTGCCGGCACCGCCTTCAGCATCTCCAGCATGGCCATCGCTATCCCCGCCTCAGCAAAAGTCCTCAGCTGGCTCGCAACCATCTGGCGGTCGCGCCCAAAACTCACCACCCCCATGCTCTTCGCCCTCGGCTTCGTCTCCCTCTTCATCACCGGAGGCATCACCGGGCCCATCCTCGCCCAGCCCATCCTCGACGAGTATCTCCACAACACCTTCTTCGTCGTTGCCCACTTCCACCTCATCATGGCGATGGCTGGCATCTTCGGCCTCATCTGCGCGATCTACTACTGGGCTCCACTGCTCTTCCACCGCACCCTCTCCGAACCCCTCGGCAAGCTCCACTTCTGGGCCACCCTCCTCGGCGCCTACTCCACCTTCCTCCCCATGCACTTCACCGGCCTCGCCGGAGAACCCCGCCACTACGCCCAGCTCGCTGGCGTCGCCGGCCCGGCCACGACCCTCCTTCAATCCACCATGCCTCTCCAACGCCACATCACCGTGTCGGCCATCTTCCTCGTCTGCGCACAGATCCCCTTCCTCATCAATCTCATCCTCTCCCTTCGTCGTCCCGCCGAGACCGCCGAAAATCCCTGGCAAGCCACCACCATGGAGTGGGCACCCAACGCCCTCAACCCGCTTCCAAATGAAGATCTGCCCGTCGCGTACCGCGAACCTGGCCAGTACAGCGATTCCGGCAAAGAGTTTTTGACCCAATGGAGCACCGCCTCCACCTTCACGCCCGAAGCGGAGTAAATTAGACAGACAGAGACGCGTCGTCAGCGTCATCCAGCGATATGCCATCCACCCTCACGCCGCCAGAGATTGACCGCCATCACCACATCAGTGATGGCAACCACGGCCAAAAGCCGCCTACAGATAAGCGCACGGGTGGCAACGGCGAAGGCGATGGGGACAACTTCAACAATCGCTCCCAGGGCCATCGCGGCCCACGGGAACGTCTCTCCCGGGCACGCGTCGGGCTCTTCTTCGCCCTCGGCGGCGACCTCATGTTCTTCGTCGCCCTGGTCAGCGTCTTCTTCGTCACCAAAGCCAGCGGCCACTTCGACGCCTACAGCCACTTCATCAACGAGTGGCTCCCCACCGCCATTCCCTCCATCCTCTGGCTCAATACCGCCGTCCTTCTGCTCAGCTCCGTCACCGCCGAAGTCGCCCGTCAATCCATGTTCCGTGAAGAGGATGCCATGGATGAGTGGTTCGGCATAGGACGTCCCATCTCGAAACGCGCCACCCTCTGGCTCTCTCTCGCGCTTCTTCTCGGAGGCCTCTTCCTCGCTGGCCAGTGGGCCGCCTGGGATCAGCTCGCCTCTCAGCAAGTCTTCTTCCGCTCCAACCCCAGCAGCCATTTCTTCTACCTCATCACCGTCACCCATGCCATCCATCTGTTCCTGGGAATCATCGGTCTCATAGCAGCTCTCCTGTTCCTCCAGTTCTCCCGCTCGCTCTCCACTCGTCAGGTCTTCGTCGATACCACCGTCTGGTACTGGCACGTTATGGGTATCCACTGGGTCTTCCTCTTCTTCCTCCTCGAGTACGGCCAATGAAGCAATTCCTACGCGTTCACTGCCTGAACGAGAAATTTCTTCGCTGGTTCTGGCTGGGTGGCTTCCTTCTGCTCGGCATCTCGATCCAGTCGCTTGCACAGGGCTGCTCGCAGTGCCTCGACAGCACCCGTGCCACGCCACCTGCGGTCCAGGCCGCCTATCGCCATGCCATCATGCTCCTCGGCAGCGTCGGAGCGACCCTCTTTATCGGCGGCACCCTTTTGTTCCGCCGAACGCGATAGCTCTGCCCACTTCCACGTTGTCCTCATCAATTTCGCGCAAGTCGCACCGTGCCAGCCTCCTCAACTTTGGCTTATGATGTAGGCGAAGGAGCGACGCGTTCAGCAACGCACCTCGAGACGGATCATCCAAACTACGCACCCTCGTTCACCCGTCTCAAGCGCTCACCAGGAATTGCATAACCCTCAACCATCTGAGAGGACTCCGTCATGCCACCGCAGCAACTAAAAGTCAACAACACGGTCCACACCGTAGACGTCGCTCCAGACACGCCCCTCCTCTGGGTTCTCCGCGACATCCTCGACCTCAAGGGCACCAAATATGGCTGCGGCATCGGTAACTGCGGTGCCTGCACCGTCCTCCTTGCCGGCAAGCCCGTGCGTTCCTGCCAGACGCTCCTCGAT
>DHWW01000244.1:2771-16090 GCA_002413385.1 Granulicella sp. UBA5172 | reverse complement strand
TCGGCAACCTCGACGCCAAGCGCGATTGGGGATTTGCCGGCGATTATGTGCGCGCCATGTGGATGATGCTACAGGCGGATCAGCCAGAAGACTACGTGATTGCAACAGGTATCAGCAAATCGGTACGGGAGTTGATCGATGTCGCTTTCAAGACTGTGGGCCTGGATTACCACAATTATGTGACCGTCGATCCGTCCCTGCTGCGTCCTGCCGAGGTGGATTACTTGTGCGGCGATTCGAGCTATGCTAGGAACAAGCTAGGCTGGGTGCCGGATGTAGCCTTTGAGCCACTGGTGCAGATGATGGTGGAAGAGGATCTGCGCCGCCACCGACGGCATATGCGCGCATGCCANNGGGTTTGTTGGGCCGCACCTTGCCAGAATGTTGGTCGGCAAGGGATGCGAAGTCGTGGGTCTCGGGTTTCGCAACGATAATGCCGGCTCAGTGCAGAGCCTTCCGAACGGTGTCTCCGTCGTCAATGCCGATATTCGCGATTACGCGGGTTTGCGGCAGATACTGGAGGATGCGCGACCGGATTATGTCTACCACCTGGCGGCCATTTCCAGTGTGGTGACGAGCTTCAAGGATCCAAGGCTGACTTACGAGGTCAACGTTGGCGGCACCTTGAATCTCTTCGAAGCGCTGCGGGAGCTTGATATCAGGCCTCGGATCGTTCACGTAAGTACGGCTCACGTCTACCGCTCGATTCACACGGAAGAGGGGCTTGATGAAGACTCGCCTGTGCACTTGCTGACGCCTTACGCCACCAGCAAATTCATGTGTGAAGCTCTGGCAACACAGTATGTCGAGGCCTACGGTTTTCAGGCGATGACTGTTCGCCCCTTTAATCATGTCGGCCCCGGACAGCCGACAGGGTTTGTCTGCTCCGATTTCGCACGGCAGATCGCGGCGATCAAACTGGGGCAGGCGGAGCCTGTGCTGCATGTCGGTAATCTTGCGCCCGTGCGGGATTTCACGGATGTGAGGGACACCGTCGAGGCCTACTGGATCGTGGCAACGCAGGGCATACCCGGCGAGGTCTACAACGTCGGTTCGCAGCGTCCCATCAGCATGCAGGAGATCGTCTCCATGCTCTGCAATCTGGCCGGTGTCCAGGTCCGGATCGAAGTGGACCCGGAGAAGTTCCGCCCGATTGAAACGCTGCGCCTCTTTGGCAATTCCTCCAAGGTTCGCGCCCTCGGCTGGAAGCCACGCATCGAGCTGGAGCAGACACTGAAGGACATTCTCGATTACTGGCTGGCAGCTTTGGCCGGAGGCGAGAGCTAGGATGTTCCTGCGCGACCTCGATTAGAACAGCGAGAGAATGAACATTCCGATCAGGTTCCACGGCGACATTCCACCTGCCCGGCGGAATCAGCACTCCTTAACAGGTTAAAGAGCGCCGATTCTGCCGCTCCAGCAGCACCTCTTCATACAATTTCATCGTCCTTTCAATCATCAATCCCGGCTCAAACTCTCGATGAGCCCGCACCCTGCCGGCCTCGCCCATACTCTTCCTTAATGCGGCATTCTCCAACAGCATATTAATTGCCTGCGCAAGAGCGTTTGCATCCTCGGGTGGAACAGTGATGCCCGTGATCCCATCAAGTGACACCTCGGGAACCCCTGAGTTGAGGTCCGTATTGATTACAGGTACCCCTGCAGCCATGGCATGAGGCCCAGGTGAACAGTTGAATGGGACTTCGATCGATTTAGGTTGCCACGAATAGTCGATACGCACGAATTATTGCAAAATTAGTGGAGCTGTTTTCCGATTCAGTCTGTCTCTCCCCGAATCAAAGATCCAACCCCATTTGCAGAAGTATCTGAAAGCTGATTGCAGATGATATTTCAGGAGCTTAGGGTCACGATAGGATCCTTTGGTATACCCGTGGGTGACTGCTACTTCGGGGTAAAAAACTGTCTTATATCTCGCGCCGATTCTGCGGCAGAGATCGACATCTTCCATATACATGAAATATCGTTCGTCAAAGAAGCCAACTTCGCGAAGAACTGCCGACCTGATAAACATAAAGCAGCCTGAAAGACACGGTATCTCACGAGCGGTTCCAAAATCCAGGTGACGCAACTCGTATCTGCTAAGCTGCTTGGCAAACATTGACCTGCCAATTCCGCCCAGAAAGCGGCGGGTTATTAGGGTGAGTGGCGATGGGAACTGCTTGCAAAGGCGTTGCTCGGTCCCATCTGGATAGCGAATTTGCGGCATAACCAGCCCAATGTCCAGGTTGTCGTTCATGAAGCGGTACAGTGTCGCAGGAACTTCCGCTGCAAAATGCACATCGGGGTTTAGCACAAGATGATACTCCGAGACTTCACAATCAGTGCGCAATGCAAGATTGTGCCCGCTCCCAAAGCCTATATTCTGTCCGGCATAGATATAATTAGCACCATTTTCCATGACACATTGCCGAAGTTCTGGAGTAGGGGAATTATCAACGACGGTACATATGACCCGCATCGGAGCTGAAAGAATACTCTTCACTGCGGAGACGACCTCTCCAGGATCGTTCTTATAGACAACGATGGACGCGCTAACTTGATACGCTTTCATAAAGCTCACAGATACTTCTGGATTTCAGACCACAACTGCGACGCAGCCGCTTGATTTGTAAACTGTGCGGCTCGCAGTCTTCCCAGACTACGCATTTGCTCCACTAATGTCGGATTGTCTAGCAGAGAACCAACTTTCTCCGCGATATCCTCCGGATTCGACGGGTCACAGTAAAGTGCCGCATCACCGCACGATTCGGGCAGGGCAGAACTGCGTGCAACCACGACTGGACACCCGCATGTCATGGCCTCCAGCGGAGGGATGCCGAATCCCTCATAAAACGACGGATACACAAAGGCGCTCGCATTTTCATATAAGGTGCGAAGTTCACCATCGGAGACATAACCCAAGCACGCAAACCTGGCTGTCCAGCACCGTGGCCCCGTGTCCAAAAACCCGGTTATTTGTCTTGCCAGCAATTGCGAGCTTCAATTCCGGGCGTCCAAGTAGCTTCCACGCTTTCGCAAGACCGTCGAAGTTTTTGATCGGGCTCTGCGAGCTTACACCCAGGATAAACTTGCCGGGTTCCAGCGCGAATCGGTTCAGGATGTCTGGACTGGGTGGAACTTTCAGGAGATGGTCGCAGCCCGGGGGAATCACTATCAATTTATCGAATGGAATGGAGAAGTACTTGTGAAGCTCCTGTTTTGAGAACTGCGAGTCCGTGACAAGAGAGATACAGGATCTTCCGAGAGACCGATAAACCGCCGCATAATATCCCCTGAACAGAGTGGAATACTGTTCAGGAGTCGCAGCGACCCCCGCGTCGTGGATGGTGACGATCTGGCGGGACTTGAAGACTGGAGCTGCGGCGTAAGGGCTGAAAAGCAAACCTCCCGCGCTGCGCAGAGGCAATTCCACTTGTTCCCAGAGCTTGCCTCTTAGAACGGAAGGAGCAACGGTGATTCGCTTGAACCGCGGGATCTCCTTGTCGGTCTTTGGCACAATCAGACGTATGGAGTATGCGGAAGGATCGATCCGCCCACTGTCCAGGTCATTGTCCCACGCCTCCACCACGCCCGCCGCGTACCGCTGTACGCCGGTCGTTGTCTGTGAGAGAAATTTGCCGTTCACATATAGGGTCTTCATTGAACATCAACTTTTCTGCGGCGACGCCTCGAATTATGTTGGCCGGATTCCCGGCACTGCACCTCGCCCATGCCCTTGAATGCCCCGTATACAAGGGTTCTGTTCCTTACGGAGGTGGTTGATTTTGGATATGGCAAGATTTCCTCCCGGTTGTGGTATCTGTGTTTCATGGACAGGACGGCCCATAAGTTGGAGTGTTATCGCCGGGTTGGAGATCCGCTCCCAGCAACTCAGGATGCCCCAAGTCCGGCTTCAAGAGCCTGGCCGCAATGATCTTCAGCCTTCGTCCCACAATAAAGATTGACAGGAATATCATCTGAACAGCAAACAGTTTGAATGCGTTCCCAAAGATTGTTTTCACGAAGAGTAGTCCAATCGATGCGGTGAATGCAAGATAGGCGCAATACCATCTTCGCTTATTCCTCTCCATCAGGATCAGAAGTAGCGCATAGCCTGCTGCAACCACAAATGGACCGATATAGGAGAACGCGGCGACCGCCTCCGAGATAAAGTAGGCCCCCCCCATGGGAGCAAAGCCATCGGGAAGCAGCACTGAGATGCTCTGGATCCAGTTATCGTAGAAGGAATGCTCTGCTCCCGACTTCCCACCCTTGGGGAGCAGCCAGAGTATCGGATCCACCACATAAGATCCACCAAAGGTGTAGGGTAATTCTGCCCCTCCGTGGTGTTGTATTGCGTATATCGATTGCAAGGTTGAATACGACCCCATGTCACCTTCCACGGTGATGGGAACAGCCAGATTCATCCAAAGGGAGTCATTGCTCAGAACAAGTGATCTCGTACCGACGATCATCAAGATTCCTAGTGCCAGACTCGCGTAAACACGTTTCTTTTTGCGTGGCTCGACTTGGCTATTCCATATCNNCATATCATGAGCGTGAGAATAATTATGGGGAACCCGGTTGATCTTGCGCCATCAATCACCATAATCAGCATGTTTGCTAAAAACAAGACCCACGCCCATTTATTCAGGCCAAATCGGTATAAGTAGTAGAGATAGGCCGCCACCATCAATTCTTTGACGTACGCAGTTATGCCGTACATGCCTCCCAGCGACCCTCCCTCGCTGGTAATTACTGCAACTGAATTCCATCCGTATTTGGACACAAGAACAAGAGTGAGGACAAATAGGGGAGTCAGTGCAAGGACGAAACGTCTGGCCTTTGCTTTGTTGACGTTGATCGGTCGCGGAAAAGGTACGCTTCTATAGAAGAAAAGGTACACTGCACCAAATGCCAGATTTGCACTTGCGGCAAGGGAAATCTGGCACGATATCAGTTGTCGATCGACTATAAGACTGTAAGAAGGCATTTGCAACGCGTTGGTAGCCCACGGTATTAAATTGTATAAAAGTTGAAATAGGACAAAGAAACCATACAGCGAAAGGAACTCTATCTTCTTTTGCTTCGCTACAAGCAGCAGGAAGACTATCGATGCTGTAAAGAGGTATATTCCCATTTCGACTCGCCTCAGAATGTTCTGGATTTACCTGCCTGTAGGTGCCGGAGCAGTTCGTTATGAATGGGCGGCTTCAAGTGAAATCTGTTTCCCTATTTATCCAAGCGAGACTAGATCGTTAGGCCTCGCGGCGTAGAGGCATGTCATTTCGGGGCATCCTCGCGGCTTGTGGCAGGGGGAACAGGCCATCGGCTTTGAAAAGACGGTGCATATCAGGCCGCCAGCGCCAGAGACTCCACTGTACATTAGAATACACGGGTAACACGGGTTCCCCCCAGCGGCCGCAACATGCCCGGCCATCGACTCGACGCCATAAAGCAGTTCTGCGTATCGAACGGCAGCCACAAGCCCATCCCAGGAGAGTTTGTCACAGACTTGACTAGTTTCCAAGCCGTCAGTCACGAGAACAATCTTCGTTGCCTCTTCGAATCCCCTGCTGGTGAGTAAAAAGACGTGTGTGTCTGAATTGAATTGAAGGGAAAGACCATTATCACGCTCCGCCTATTTCGCTATAGCCAGATCACCGACAATCAAAACCATCGTTATCTGAAGCCGTTTGTTCCCAGCTGAATTGCAGTCCACGGGCTCTTGATTTATGCGCTAGTTCCATGCGCATAGTGTCGTCTTCCGTCATCCGCTTGAATGCTTGCGCTATCGCATCTGTGTCGTCGGGGTCAACGAGCAGCCCCGCGTCTCCGGCGATCTCGGCAACAGAGGAAGTATTGCTTGCAATGAGAGGTATGCCCCACTGCATGGCTTCAACCAGCGGCAGACCAAAGCCCTCATAGAGGGAGACCAGGACCAAAGCCTGCGCATGTGCATAAAGAGCGGAAAGGACACCGTCATCTACATGCTGAATCAGATGCACACAGGTCTGTAGATCGTTTGTCCGGATAAAGTCAATCACGCTGAAGTCGCCCCACTGGAAGCTGCCGGCGATTACCAGATCGGACGGGTGAGGGCTCAGTTTCCGGTATTGAACGTAAGCGAGCAACATACGCTCCAGATTTTTGCGCGGCTCGTTGCTGCCAACAAACAGAAAATAAGGGCTGGTTATTGGTAAAAGGGCCTGTCGCCCCGTTGTTTTGGAGGCTGGAAGCCAGGTAAATGACATCGATTTTGCTTTTGACGCCGGGAAAAAACGTCAACACTTCGGAGCGAGTGAATTGTGAGTCGGTTACGACACAATCGGCTATACGAAGCGACAGGGGCATCAACAGCGCTTCAATGAAGCGACCACCACGCTTCATCGTTTCTGGAAAGCGTTTCCAGACTACGTCGTGAACAGTCAACACCTTCCTGATGTGTGGCATCAAGAATATCGGTAAGTGGTGACGCGGTGCCCAGAATACATCTATTTCATCCTTGAGCGCCCAAACGGGGAAGACCAACTGTGCGAACGCCGTGCTTAGTCCCCCCGAGCGAACCGCACCTGCGCGCACTTTCCATTGTTCGGGTAAAGGATAGCCAAGCTGAAAGGGCCGGTCGGAGTAAAGGAAGATACGATGGGACGACCGCTGCGATGCAAATTCACGCAGAAGATTCGTGGTGTACCGGCCAATTCCGTTGTGAGGATGTGCCAGAGGACGTGCATCCACTGCAATATTCAGCTTAATAGGAATCTCCCTTTTTAGTATCTATTCCTTTAGATTCTACCGCCCGTGGGCCGGTTTCGAAGGACCAGACCTACATCTGGGGCCGAAAAACGGAGTGACTCCACACNNACACCATGCTGGCTGGAAGGGGAAAACCGCGATCAACTGCAATTGGACGGCGTGTTGCCTCGCAGCCGTGAGTCAAAAATCAAACGAAAGTTGAATATCCTATGTTGAGGCCCTCGACTCTGCCGCTGATAATCTCTCCTTTGGCGCGGAAACGCTCACCAACAGTTTCTCATCTGCGCGTGGAATGCGAGCACATATCTCCATCGGCTCCAGACGACTACGCATGGCACGGTTGCCCCTTGAGAGGAAGCAGCGAAGTAGATTGCCCATATTTTCTCTGTCATGATCACCTTGGCCTCACCGCTTGCAGTACTGGGTCAGAGCCTGGCTAAACTGGGCAGCAAAACGGTCTTCATCATTCACCTGCTCCAGACGTTCAGCGATACTATCCCACACATCTGGTGATGTGACGTTAAGCGCATGCTCAAATTCCGTGTTTGAATCCCTCAGTGTCACCCCATCTAAAACGCCACTCTACCGGTAGCCAACTCCGCATTCCGTCCCTGTCGGTTCCAACAACGGGAATGCGATAACTAAGCGCCTCGAGCATAACCAGAGGTACACCCTCAACCTTCGACGGAATGAGCAACACATCCGTTGCGGCGTAAACCTCGCGGAGGTCATTCTTCCACCCAATCAGACCGAAGCGGTCTCGTACCTCCGGCACCAGCATAGCTTGCAATGCGCGCGCATCTGAACCATCGCCGACAAAGAGCACGAATTTGTCCGTCAGGAAGGGATCATTCTTTAACGCCTGCAGTAACCAATCCTGGCATTTGTGGGAGAATTCGATTCGGCCAATCAGAGAGAGAACCTTCCTGTCTGGAGGAATCCCGAGGGTCGCCTTCGCGTTCCGCTGGGCATCGAGACTCTTTGCCTTTGGAACATAATTTTCCACCACCAATACGGCGGCATTGCGGTTCTCACGGCGCAGTCTCTTGGCCTGCTCCTCATCAATCGTGATATAGGACGACATCGCTTTATACAGAAGCGACCAGAGGAAATCCGCAAGAACTGGAAATCTATACTTCTTCGTCTCCGAGATACGGGTGACCATCGGAATATAGCTACAGCATCGCATCCGGCCAATCAGCGCGGAGAGAATACCACCAAAAGAAAGCAAAATTCCTCCCTGCACAACCACAATAAGGTCCAGGCGACAATCGTCGGAACGCTGCCGCGTTGCGGCATATGTTCAGAAGCGCATATAACGGGTTCCGCCACAGGGAATACGCGTGCGCGTTCTCGAGCGCCGTATGACTTAACCCCGCTTTTTCCAGAGCGTTCANNNGTCGGAGCGGTTTGCCGTTTGTTGGGTTCATGGAGAATGGTCCATCAAAAATACTGCCGCATTTTCGACGGTGCATTCTGCTCTACACGTAACCCAATACCAGCATATAATTCCGATATGCCTGAGCCAAGGGATCACGATTATGCTAAAGAACCTAAACGCTAGGCTTCATCCCGACACACGCCCAGGCGTCCGCGGAGGGCGTCGAAGGCGCCTTGCAGTCCCGCAGTGAGCTTGGCACGGCGGTCCGGTTCAAGGAGTAGCGCGCGGAGGTGGGTGTAGACCATGCGTAGGAGCAGACGCGTCGTCATCTCCGGGGAGGAACGGAAATGGTGCGTGACGACCCAAAGACAGTTGCGTGTCTCGTAGTAGTGGCGCAGGGGTGCGGCGCCGACGGTATGTATGGTTCGACCGAGGAACTGGACGGATGTACCGTTGCCGGGCATGTGGTCCAACTCGGCGGCTTCCGCGTAGGCGATCTGCCAGCCCTTAGTGAACATGCGGAGACAGTGCTCGTAGTCGACGTAGTCGATGAACAAGTCGGCGCGGAAGAGGCCAACATCGTCAAAGACTGCAAGGGGCATGAGCGCGCCTGACGTCTGAGCGATGGATGATGCGGCCGTTGCGCAGACACACCGGCCTGGCGCGGGTGTGGTCTGAGCGCAGGAGAATCGTGGGCGCGACGAGGCCGACTTGCGCATGCTGGGAGGCTGCGCGGTAGCAGGCAAGCTGCTGGGTAACGAAGTCGGGGCTAGTGCCGCTGTCCTGATCGAAGAAGAGGACGAACTTAGCGTGCTGCGCCGAGGCGTAGCGAACGGCCTGGTTTAGGGCTTCGGCAATGCCAAGGTTTGCAGCGTTCTCGATGAGGTGGCAGCGGAACTCTACTGCGAGCCCGCGCAGCCCCTCGCGGAGTGGTCCGAGGGAGGCGTTGTCGACGAGCACTATGGCGTCAACCTGAGGGCGGAGTTTCGCGAGGCTCGATTGGACCTCAGAGAGATAGGGCTGGTAGGTGACAATGACTGCGCAGACCGTCATGTGAGCTCCTGCTGCTGAGGCGGCAGTGCTGCTTGCTCCTCTAGTGTGAGTTTGCGTCTCAAGTAAAGCATAATGCCTACGTTCAGGACTGCCATAAGGCCATCGCAAAGGAGAGTGGCCATGGCTGCGCCCTTCCAACCGTAGGTGGGTATCCAGGAGAAGTTGAGGATGACGCTCAGGAGGGCAGCAGCTGCCTGGCTCCCGGTTCGCAGCGGCTGATAGCCCAGGCCGGTGACCGCCGCACCGGAGAGTTGGTGCACAGAGCGAATGACGGGCAACCAGCAGAGCCAGTAAAGGACTTGGACGACACCCGAGTAACTTGGCCCAACCAGCATCGGAATGAAGCGGGCGACGCCAACGATGGGTAGAAGAATGAGGAGCGCGATACCGACCGAGACGAGCAGCGATTTGCGCGCCAGCTGCATCACAGGGGCGATGCCCTTGTGGGCGAGTTGGAACTGCCGCTGGGTGACAGAAGCGCAGATGGAACTGATGGGTGCGGTGGCGAAGTCTATGACCCGGTAGGCGAGTGAGTAGAAGCCATTCTGAAGATCGAGGCCGAAGTGCGCCAACGCCATCTTGTCGATGTCATTGTTGACGGCCTCGGTGCTGCCAGCAAAGGAGAAGCCCAGGCCTTCACCGAGGCGCTTCTTCAGGAGCCCGAGATCGGCATTGGGGTTGCCGATGACCTCGTAGACCTTCCAGTAGGAGTAAGCTGCTGCAGCAAGCGAGGCGACCGTGAGGGCGACCGACCAGTGGGCGGCTGACACATGGCTGTATCTGAGCTTGAGGATGATCACGACTAGAAAGCGGGCTGCGCTTGAGACCGTATTGAGGATCGCCGACATGCGCAGTTTGTCGAGGCTGAAGAGCAACATGCCAGCGAGCACGGTGATCTGGCTGAAGAGGCAGTTGGCGACCAGAAGAATGGCTGTCATGTATGGGTGCGCAAGGAAATGTCCGAAGGCACCGCAAAGCAGGGCCAGAGCGCAGGTGATGAGGGTGAAGATGGAGGTTGTGACGAGGGAGTTGCCCCAGTAGACCCGCGCAGACTTTGCGTCGGTAGAGACGTAGCGCATGAAGAGCATCGCCGAGCCAGCGGCGCTGTAGGGAGTGATGGCGCTGACGAGGGCGAAGACGCCCGAGAAGAGGCCGTACTCCTGTGCGTTGTGCAGCAGGCGTGCAAGAAAGATGAAGTACCCCGCCTGGAGACCAAAGCTGAGGAAGCGGCCAGCGAACATGGACGCAGCGCCCTTGGCGAGTCGCTTGGCCTCATGATGCGCAGTGTCCTCAACGAAAGACTCTTGCGGCGGAGCGACTTGTTCGTAGTCCTGATTTGTCATTGGCGTGGGAAACCTTATTCCAAGACGGCGCTGAAAGCGCGGAGGTAGGGTGAGATGACGGCTGCGGCCGTGAAGTGGTGCTCCACTTGGCGGCGGCCGACAGTGCTCAGCTTGGCGAGGTGAGCGTGGTCAGCTGCTAGAGCGCTAAGTCGTACGCAAGCTGTACCAGCGGCTTGCGCTCCCACATGGTGTCGCCGCACTCGATAGACTCGCACACCTTCGGAGACAGCACAAAGAAGCCGCTGTTTACTCGCCTGCGGTCGCCACGGGGTTTCCCATGAAGGTGCGCACATGCGAGCTGCCGTCGATTTCGAGCCCACCGAATTTCCCTNNGCGTTGCAGTGAGCGTGACCAGCTTTCCATGTCGGCGGTGAACTCAATCGATTCCGGGATGTTTACATCCGCGATTCCGTCGCCGTAGATGAAACAGAAGGCTTCTTTCTCGGCAACGTAGGGCAAACCCGCTTCAGGGGGCCTCCTGAAGCGGTGCCGACTCAGGAGGCCACAAGCGTCATGCACCATGGCTCACGGGTATGGCGATGAAAATCCAAGCAGTTTTTTGCGAGGTCAACCGTAACGTCGGAGGAGAAAAGGAAGTAGTTTGCAAAAAACTCCTTGATGGATATGACCTTTGTATCCAAGACAGATGATGAATTCGTTGATGCCATGGGCAGAATATATCTTCATGATTTGCCAAAGGATGGGTCTGCCGCCGATCCCACCATTAGCTTCGGCTTGAGTGTGGTTTCCTCGCTCAAGCGGTTCCCAAGCCCTCCTGCAAGGATCACGGCCTTCATAGGTTCCTCTCTGTAGGCGTGCATGCGCTCCTTTGCCGCTTGAGGGAAAAGGCCCTCCGCAATAGATGGAGCTTGGCAGTAGCTTCGGGATCGTCCTTCAGTCGCCGGAACCCAGCCTGGAAAAGAGCCATGAAAACTCCGAAAAGGAATCCAAACGCGGTGGCTCCGATCACAATGAGGCCGCGCTTCGGAAAGGATCGCCTCTCGGGTGGAATGGCGGGGTCTACGACCTGAATGAGCGCGCCCTCCTTCGCCTCGTCGAGCTTGGCAACCTCGTACTGCCGCGCGAGGATATCGAAGATTGTTTCGTAATACTTCACGTCGCGCAGCTTGCGGACGTACTCCATCCCCGCTTCGGGAACTTTTCCCTTGGGGATCATAAATTCATTGGGACCATCTTCGGAACCGCCAAGCTTGTTCAACTGNNTAGGTCTGCATTCCCTGAATTTGGACCTCTCTGGCGGTGATTTGTGCACGGAGGGCCGAGGCTGATTCAATAAGAGCTCGTGCCTGGCTATCGGGCTGAATCACTCCCGTCTTTACTTCTGTCTGCGCCAGCGCCTCCTCGGCAGTAGCCAGGTTGTTCTTTGCCTGCTCGAGCTCCCGCTCGAAGAAGAGCCTGCGCTGAGAAGCTTCCGTGATGGCAAGATGCTGGGACAGATCCCGAAATTGATCGACATAGCCGTTGGCAAGCTCCGCTGCTCGGCGCGGATCTCGATCCTCTACGGAGATATTGATCATGCCATCTTTGCCGCTGCCGTCCACGATTGCATGGCCCTCAAAGGCCTTGGCCGCATCGAAAAGATACCGCGCGTGGTACTCCTGCATCAAGCCGTAATGCTGGACCATGGCGTCCTCAACGGTTCGGCTTTTCAGCATGGCGACGTACATGTCGTTGGGATTCTTCAGCCCGAGACTGCCACCCGCCAGCGCAGCCATGCCTCCCATATTACCAAGCTGGGAGGCCAGCGCCCCACCCATCGAGGTGTTCTGCTGCGGTGGCAGCAGGGTAACGGTTGCGGTGTAGCGTTTGGGCAGAAGCAGCGAGATGATGATCGCGAGGATTGCGAAGACCGCAGTGACCCAGAGGATGGTGCGCTTCCGTTCGGCGAGCACGATCATCAGATCGAGCAGAGAGATTTCATCTTCTTCCGTTGGCCCGCACGCAGCACCCGGCGTGGCGGGTTGGGTACCAAGCTGCTCATTCGGGTTGGAAAGCGGAGTTTCGGTCGTCATCGGATTCCTGACAGATTGTGGAGTGGAGCACATCCCTGCGAGCAGTCTACGAGGGCTGCGCTCCATATACTGCTATAGAAGTATGCCTATCATCGCAAAGCCCATACCCATGCTCGAAATGATCTGCGACCACTCGATCACGTTGCGCATGGAGGACGGCTTGAGGTGCTTCTCCGGAACCACGATCGTATCGCCTGGATACACGTGCAGGTTGTTGAACTTGTTGTTCCAGAGTCCTCTCCCTAAATCGCTGCTCACGACCTCGCCATCTGCCCGGATGAGGAACTCATGCTTCCGATCTGCATCCCTGTTCGGTCCGCCGGCCAGTTGCAGATACGCCCCGGCTTTCTGCCCCTTGGCGTAGAGAAACGAGTTTTGATCGTACACCGAACCGACTACATTGACGGTTGCGGGAACGGCAGGCACGATGAAGCGGTCGCCATCTTCCATGGAGATGTCTGGAAGGCTGTCTATGCTGCTGCTGTCGGGCGTAAATCTCAGTACGATACGACCCGTGGCGCGAATTTGTCGCAGGCTTGCAAGAATATCTCGTTCGTTGCTCTGGCCAGCGGCGCCGCTGGCCAGATCCTGCGCCGAGCTCACCGGAGACGCCGCCATGGCCATGTTGCTGCGCTGGATTTCCATACTCAGTCTCTGCACGTATTCATCGATTCTGGCCTGCTGCATCACGCGTGTCGACTCGCGCGTGTACTCCGAACCATAGAGGTAGGCATTAGGCGTTAGGCCTCCAGC
>DHWW01000244.1:360-2714 GCA_002413385.1 Granulicella sp. UBA5172 | reverse complement strand
CCCTCCAGCTTTACGAACTTCGTCTGCTGTGCGCTTGGCGCCCGGATATCGGCCTGCGAGAAGATGGTCACCACATCGCCGGACAGCAGCTCAAGGTCCTGCGATGGGTCCTTATCGAGCACCGCCTTGCCCAGGTTGAACGCCAGCAGCGACGTGGTGAGATCGGAAGCATTCTTCCGTTCGATGACTGCGTAGTTCCAATCGATATCGGGAGCGCTCAGGATCACGTCTGTACTGGCGCCGAAGTTGCTGTTGCCGACCGTCAGTACACTGCCGACCGAGGGGTTCCCAGCAACACCCGACGCGGCCGCTGCGCGCCCGACCGCGGCACCGCTTACCGCCCCCGATTGGATGCCCAGCGAGCCCTCTGCGCCGGTGTAGTCCCGGTTACTCTGTCCGAGCTGGTTCTGCCTCAGATAATAGTTGCGCGTGATCAACGCCTCGCGGTTTGGAATCAGATCGGAGATACGCATGCCCTGGTGCCAGACGTAGCGGCCCGGGTTCGCCACATTGCCACGCAAAGTCACCGCATCCTTGAACCGGTCGATGATGGAGCTGACGTTAACGATGTCTCCATTCTGGACTGGGNNATCCTGGACTGGGGTGGAATCACCGCTTGCAAGATCAACGTCGATCATGTTGCGTTCGGTGTGATTGTAGATTCTTTCCACACGCAGTCTCGAGTCGGCCGCCACGTTGGTCAATCCGCCGGCCAGAGCGATCATCTGGCTGAAGCTCTTCTCTCCTCGCAGCTCATAGATAGCCGGGGTGGTTACGCTGCCCAGTACGGCCACCTGAGGCCCCACCTCGGGGATGAAGATCACGTCGCCCGACTCCAGCCGGACGTCTTTGGTCTTGTCTCCGTGCAGCAGCAGGTCGTATAGATCGAAGTGGGTGATCGTCTCGCCGCCTCGTTTCACCTGAATGTCACGCAGGCTGCCCTGCGGAAGCGGTCCACCCGAGGCAAACAGAGCGTTCAACAGCGTGCTCAGCGAGCCAATCGTATAACTGCCCGGCTTCCGCGCCTGACCCACAACAAAGACCTGGATCGACCGTAACTGTCCCAGGTTCACATTCAGATCAAAGTTGCGGTAGATGCGACCCAGCTGCGACATGAGAAAATCTCGCAGCTGGGAAAACTGCACACCGGCCACATGGACCGTGCCCACCTCCGGCAACGCGATGGAGCCCGTGCGGTCCACATAATAGGCGCCCTGCTGGTTTACCTGGCCCCAGATCTGTATACGCAGTTCATCCCCCGGGCCGATCACATAGTCCGGCGTCACCGGAATGTTGTCGACCGGCGCAAACGTCGATGGCACCGAGTTGAACAGTCCAGCCCCGAAGATCGGCAGCGTCCGGCCAGTGCTCTCGGCCACGATCTGTTGAAACTCGGTCAGTGGCGCTGGTGCCACGGCTAGTGGCGCAGAATTCCTTTGAGTCTGATCCGAGGGGCGTTGGGTGGCGAGGTTGCCTTCGCCCTGCCCGGTAGCCGGAGCGGCCGAGGGCACAGGCGTCGCGCTATTCGCAGCTCCGGGTGTGGATGTCCCCGGTGACTGGATGCCGGTGGCCGGAAGGTTCAACGAGGGAGCGGAGGCGGCCGGAGCGGTCTGCCCATACGTCGTCCCGCCCATCAGGGGACTGGTCTGGGTCTGCTGTTGTGCCAGCACAGTTGTCGCCAGCGAAGACACTAAAAGAAGCAACCCAAACCGTCTGACCATCGAGTGGTGCGACGAGGATTGGTAGCGGACAGAGCCAAGTCTGCAAATTCTTTTGCTCACACCGTACGCGAAGATACTCATTGATCCAGAGTCTACCATGATCCATCCGTCATCCAACGGCTCAAAAGTGCGCGAAGCTGTTGATTTTATGGCACAGTTCTAATAGTTTGCATGCATTCAGCGTCGTCGTCCAGCATCGGCACACAATGCCTTCAGCAGGTTTCCATTTGACCATGAATCTGCCCAAACGTGAAGATTAGTGTCCGAATCGCACGACGAGTCCTGCTCCAAGTCGAAGATCGTTCTGCACATAGTTCGTTCCCTTCGGCAATTGCGTATGCTGCCAGGCCGCCTCGACGACACGGATAGCAAAGCGCTCCGATAGTCGGTAATCGCACCGCCGCCAACCTCGCGGATGCGCTGGTTGTTGGTGTCGGCGATATAGACATTGCCCGTCGCATCGACGTCCCATAATACACATCTCCCCTGTGTGGCTAAATAATTCAAATCGGAGTTTCGCCGTTTGTTTGAGGGAAAAATGAAGATCATGGCGGAGTTTACATTCCGCGAAGCCCATGCCAGAATCATTCTCAATCGATCCGAAAGAATGATTCGCGTGACCAAGTCCAGCAA
>DHWW01000244.1:0-344 GCA_002413385.1 Granulicella sp. UBA5172 | reverse complement strand
ACGGTCGTGGATAATCCCGCGATCCGCAGCCTGAAGAATGTGCCGCAATTTTTTACCGATGCCACGACCTTCAGTGTCCTTCCTGCCAACCGTACCTACCGGCCCATCGTCTCTACTTCGCTGGCGTTCGATTACGCCTTGGGGCACGGCTACGTACCGTTCTGGTTTCACTTGTCGGCGTTCCTGATCTTCATCGGATTATTTTTTCTACTCGACAGCTGGTATGAACTGCTCTTCAGCAAAACGCAGCCGTCGCCAGCGAACCGGTGGCTCGCCCTGGGGGCGGCTGCATGGTTCTGCCTGCATCCGGCGATGGCGGAGACGGTCAACTATGTGATCCAGCG
>DHWW01000050.1:553-6405 GCA_002413385.1 Granulicella sp. UBA5172 | reverse complement strand
ATCTATGTGACGCCGATCACCGAAGCCGGAGAGACGATTGAGCCGTTGCGCGACCGCATCATTGGCCGTGTATCGCTTGAGAAGTTGAAGGACTTCGAGGGCAAGGTGATCGTCGAGATCAACGACGAGATCGACGAGGACAAGGCGTCCGCGGTGCAGGCAGCGGGTATTGAGCGAGTGAAGATTCGTTCCGTGCTCACGTGCGAGAGCAAGCGTGGTTGCTGCATCCTTTGCTATGGCCGTAACCTTGGCTCGGGCAAGATGGTTGAGATGGGCGAGGCTGTCGGCGTGATCGCGGCGCAGTCCATCGGCGAGCCTGGAACACAGCTCACGATGCGTACCTTCCACATCGGCGGAACAGCATCGCGTGTGCAGGATGCTTCGCATCTCGAAGCGAAGAATGCGGGTAAGATCCACTTCATCAATCTCGTTACGGTTCGGTCGAAGGAAGGCGGGCTGGTGGCGTTCAATCGCAATGGCTCGATCGCCATCATCGACTCGAAGGGACGCGAGAAGGAGCGGTATGCGATCGTCTACGGCGCGAAGCTGCGGGTAGAGGACGGGCAGGAGATCAAGCTCGGCGATGTGATCGGCGAGTGGGATCCATACACGTTCTCGATTCTGACGGAGATCGCCGGCACGGTTCAGTTCAAGGACCTGCAGGAAGGTGTCACGCTCAACGAAGAGATCGACGAAGTCACCGGGCTTTCGCGCCTGGTGGTTGGCGATTCTTCGGATGAGAAGCGGCAGCCCGCGATCATTGTCAAGGGCCCGAAGGGCACCAAGCGGTACCTGATGCCATCGCGTGCTCACTTGATGCTGCAGGACGGCGATGAGGTTACACCGGGCGACATTCTCGCGAAGATTCCGCGCGAGACGACTCGTACGAAGGACATCACGGGCGGTCTGCCGCGCGTGGTGGAATTGTTCGAGGCACGCAAGCCGCGTGACCCGGCGATCATTTCGAAGATCGACGGCGTGGTGCGGTTCGGTGATGTGGCCAAGGGTCAGCGCAAGGTGTACGTCACGGCGGACAACGGCCAGGAAGAGGAGTACAGCGTTCCTCGTGGTGTGTATGTCAACGTGCAGGAAGGCGAGCGTTTGCGCGCTGGCGATGCGTTGATCGACGGACCTCGTAACCCGCATGACATTCTTGAGGTGCTGGGCGAGCGTGAGCTGCAGCAGTATCTCGTGAATGAGATTCAGGAAGTGTATCGTCTGCAGGGCGTGTCGATTTCGGACAAGCACATTGAGACGATTGTTCGTCAGATGCTGCGCTGGGTGAAGGTCGAAGAGGTTGGCGACACCAACTTCCTGCTCGAGCAGCAGATCGACCGCTTCCGGTTCAACGCTGAGAACCAGCGGGTGCTGATCGAGGGTGGCCGTCCGGCCATCGGACGTCCGCTGCTCCTGGGTATCACGAAGGCGTCGCTCTCGACCGATAGCTTTATTTCGGCGGCGAGCTTCCAGGAGACAACGCGCGTGCTTACCGAGGCCTCGATCAATGGCTCGGTGGATACGCTGCGCGGACTCAAGGAGAACGTCATCGTCGGCCGCTTGATCCCTGCCGGTACCGGCATGGCCTACTACCGCAACGTTCAGCTCTCTCCAGAGCTGGAAGAGGCGGCGGCTCAGGTGCAGCAGGAAGTTACTGCGGCGATCGAGGCGGAAGAGCGCGAGCTGGAACAGATGCGCATGGAAGGCGAACAGGAAGAAATGGGAGCGGAGTAGGTCCTGCGCGGACGGCGAGAGGCGCTTCGCGCAAAGAAAAGGGCGGGCTCGAAAGAGTCCGTCCTTTTTAGATAATTTTCACAGTTACTGTGGCTTTTCGAATCTCAACCTGAACCAAGCCTGAGCGTTCTCTGCTGTGATCTGGGGCAGAAGGGCTTCGATGGCGTCGTCGAGAGCTTGGACGGAGCGAGCTTTGCTGGCTCCCATGAGCTGCTTGAGCTTGGACCATGCCTTTTCAATGGGATTCAGATCCGGCGAGTAGGGCGGCAGATAGATCAGTTCTGCTTGCGCAGCCTCGATCCTCTGGCGGACCTCCTCTACATGGTGGGTGGAGAGGTTATCCATGACCACCACGTCGCCGGGCTTCAGCTTGGGACACAACACCTCGTCCAGATAGGTGAGGAAGACTTCACGGTCGGTGGCGGCCTCGACCGTCATGGCGGCAACGATGCCCTTGGTACTCAACGCGCCGAGCACGGTCAACGTCTTCCAGCCCCCTGCAGGTATGGCCTCACGCAGCCGCGCCGATCCATGAACTCGTCCAGAGCGGCGCGTCATCTGGGTCGAAACACCGCTTTCATCCAGATAAATCAGCCTCTCCGGAGCGATTTGGCCGATGCGTTCGAGGTACGCCGCACGCTGTTGCCGGTTGGCTTCGGTGTCGCGTTCGGCGGCGTGGATCGACTTTTTTTCAGACGCAAGTCCAGCGTTCGCAGCACCGCCCACAGCCAGCCGATGCTGACCTTCACCTGGCGCTCGACCAGCAGCAGATGCTGTAGTTCAACCAGCGTGAGATCGGCTTGACGGGCTACCTGCGCTTCGATGTAGGCCGTGATCTCCAGTGTGATGCGGCTGGCTGGCCCAGGCCGGTGACGGACACGCTCCGCTTGACCGGTTCGTCGGCGCTGGCCCACGACCTTGCGCGCCCATCCATGGCTGACTCCAAAATAGAGCGCAACCGTCCTAAGACCGTCCGTGCCACGGTCATAGGCGGCCAGAAACTTCCGCCGCAAATCATCATCGAAGGCTCGCGCCATAGCTTTCGCGTCGCCAGAGAATCGCCCACCACTAATCTACACTATCCTTGAAAATGATCTAGGTTCAGCGTGCGACGCCAATTACTCGCGCGCTTGCGAATAATGCTTCCCGCTTTGTCATAGAACTTCCTGTCCATGCGCCACACTACGTAGCCACAACTGCATGCCAGATATGTGTCTCTTTCGCTCGATGCCCAGTCGAACTGAGTCACTCTTTGCTCTTGAAGATTACGCATCGGCGCTAAGCAAGCGACACAGGTTGCCATACCAACAAAGTGTTTATCCTATGATTGTTTTGAGAAATTTCGGAATTTGCCCGCCTTTCGATAGACAAAATACGAACACTTCGTCTTCGCCCCACACTGTAGGCATAGTCTTGTGGTGGACACTTCCACAATCAATAGTTCCCATCTGAGGACCGTACTGCCCAAATGTCCAGAATTGCCGGTCTAAATCACGCAGAGAAATTATCGCTGTAAGCGCAGTTGTATGACCAGGTATCGGCGTGCCAGCTACTGTCTTTGCTGTCCACAACCTTCCATCTCTGGCTATACTTGCCCCGCAATAGTGACGATAGGTACCCGCACCTTCCTTGATCCAAGCCGAATCGTCACTGATATTTTCCGTCATATTCTTAGCAATAGGATAGTTTGCGAGGCCGATCTTAGACTGCAATGAAAGGGTTCTGAGTCTCATTGAGCGTACAGCTCAGTTCCCCGCCACCACCACCGACGTCTTCTCCCCCGCGGTAAACGTAGTCCACGGCCCCGCCTTCATGTCATGCAGAATCGGCTTCGCCCACGCAAACTGCGGATGCGCCACAAAGAACGGCGCCGCCAGAAAATCCTCTCCACAAGGATGCCCCGCCCGCCCAGTAAAGCTCATCTTCGCCGCCATNNCCCCACACCGGCTCACCCTCCGCCGAAGTCTCTTCATGCCCGCACAAACTACGCTTCCCCGCATCCACCTTCTTCTCATAGCTGTCATAGTGGTCCGACAAATACGCCTCAGCCAGCGCCGTATCCAGCTTCCCATAGTGCTCCTGCATGAACACCTCCGCCGTCACATGGCGAGCATTCATCGAGCTCGACATATTCTTCGGATCGAACCCACTCGTATCGTCGCGAATCAACAACGGGTCCGCCGCAAAATTCGAGCTCACAAAATATCCGTCCTTCTTCTTCGTCAGCGGAGTATGGTGCAGCGCCAACTCCAGGTACGCAATCTCCCCCGTCTTCCGGTCGCCCACCATCCACGAGTTCGCATACCCGCCATTATTTCCCTTCCGCATGATCGCCGCATACTGGTCGATCGACGTCGCATACTGCATCGCCTTGCGCGACCGCTCAAACTCCGGAATCCCGTTCGGATCGAAGCTCACAATCTGCGGCAGCGTCGTCTCCGTAATCATCAGGCCGCTCGTATTTACGCCAAAATCATCCTGGCTCGCAATGAGCCCCGCAGCCCCATCCATCAAAAAATGCTGCCCGCTCTTCGGCACAATATCAAACACATACGTCCACCTCTCGCCCTCCGCGTAGGAGGACCAGTTGCTATGCGCGATCACGATCTTCCCGTCCTTCGTCGCCGACCCCGTCGCAATAAACGCGCTGCACTTCCCCGGAGCCTTCGCCGCCACCGGCACCAGCTTATGCTGCTTCGCGTCCAGCCACGGCAGATAATAATCCGTCAGCTCCAACTGCCCATTCATCGCCACCACGTCCCACAGGTCCACCTTCGACCCATTCGCCTTCAGCCCCGCGGCAATGCCCTTCAACTCCGCCCGATACTCCGGCTCAATGTGCGGCCACAGCACCGTCCGTCCCGCCTCGCGAAAGAACGCCCAGTCCTTATGCAGCGTGTTCTTGTTCTCCACCTCGAACACCTGCAAATTGTCTTCAATCTGCTTCGTCAGCAGGCTTCCATGCTGAAACCCAATCTGCCCCGGAGTCCCCGTCAGATGCACATACGTCCATCCACCCTCATTGAACGCATACGCCCCCTCCATCCGCGAGTCAGAAGACGCTGCAGATGAAGCGGCAAAGGCGGCGACCGACGTTGTCGCAAGAAGAAGCAGAGCTGCAAGACGCATAACCGTGGCTCCTGACATTTCGTGTTGCGAGATTGAGTACGAGTGTAAGCCACGCAAGCCTGACCGTAGTTACTTTTCCGTGGTGCTTTTTTCACCAGCCACTCTCCCTGACAAAATCTGCGCCAGAAAAAGCGCCAGAGACAATCGTCTCTGGCGCTACTACCTCAGACCATCCATCAAACCAGCCAGCGCCAAACGCGCCAGCCTTCAATCTCACATCGTCGAAGGCGTACACGTACTATGCCCCAGCGTCTGGTCCGTCACCGGAGCCGGAGGCGTCGGTGGAATCGACCACGGAATATTCGTGAAATCAAAGAACTCCAACAAGTTCGGCTGTGCCGCATCACGCGCCGTCAAGTGTGCCGACGCTCCAATAAACCGGTTCTCGACAAACTTGATAATCGCCGTATGATCCATCGGCGTATGCGAAACATAATGCTTCCGCGTAAACGGCGAGATAATCATGTTCGGCACCCGGAACCCAAGCTGCGCCGCAAACCCATACTTCGCCGCCGCATCCGTCGCCGTCGCTCCCGGGTTATTCGGCTTCAGATCGCAATGCACCGTCGGCGTTCCACCGCTCGGCACGCATGGATTGTACGCATCCGGGTTCACCGCAATCTGCGAAATATCCGGTATCGCTCCCAGCGAAGCATTCGTAAAGTCATTCGAATGTCCCGGCACCGGAGGCACGTGATCGAACGGTCCGCCGCCCTCGTCGTAGCTCAGGAAGAACACAGAATTCTTCCACGACGCGCTGGTCATGAACGCATTCACAATCTTCGCCACCTGCACCTGTCCCGACAGAATCTCCTGCCCCGATCCCGGATGCTCGTCATTGTTGCCCGAACCGGATTCAATAAACGCAAAACTCGGCAGCGTACTATTCGTCAGGTCCGTAAAGTATTGCGACAACGGCGCGATGTGGTTCGGATCGATGCAGAATGAATTCGACGTATCGCCCACCACACTCGACGCCTTCGTCGTACCCG
>DHWW01000050.1:0-323 GCA_002413385.1 Granulicella sp. UBA5172 | reverse complement strand
AGGCAGCTATTCGCAAACCCCTCCGCCGTATGCACAAATCCATCCATGTTGATCGGACGCGTCGTGCTGAAGTCCCAGCGATACACATCGCCATAGCTCTCCAGCCACGCCGAGCTCTCATCATCAATGCACGTGCTCGCAAACTTGAACGGCGAGTAGGCCGTCCCCTGGTCAGTCTGGTTGCTGATCGTCGTCAGCTTGTCATCGATGCCGTCCACGTTATACGTCTTCCCGTCCTCGCCCACGTCCCATCCCAACGCCTGCCTATACGGATTCAGCATCCCGAAATAGTTATCGAACGAGTGGTTCTCCTGCAGCATGAA
>DHWW01000049.1 GCA_002413385.1 Granulicella sp. UBA5172 | reverse complement strand
AAAGCATCTCGGCATGCGAGGGATCAATCTCCTGCGGAAAGATCGGCATTCGCAGGCCGACAAGACCGATGCCGGTGATCACGTCGTCATTCACCGAGCCATGTTTCACCATCAGGGCGTATTGGCCGAGCGCCTCCTCGAACCTGCCTGCCCTGGTCAGCAAAAGCGCTTCGTGGTAGAGGAGAATCCCTGCATTTTTGGGCTGGTTCGCAGCGCCAAAGGAGATGCCCTGCTGGAGGTCCTGAAGCGATTCCGGATACTTGCCTTCTTCGAACTCGCAAAGGCCACGCAGGGCAAGAGCGGGGCCGGCATGGGGGGTCAGATCAATGTAGTGGGTCAGTGCCTCTGCGGCTGGCCCATAGGCGTTGGTTCCGTACTGCAGCGATCCGAGATACCACCAGCCATCGGGCCATTGGGGGTTGAGCAGGACTGCCTGCTGATAAAGGTTTATCGCGCGAGGGAGGTCGCCCTGGGCGCGAGCTGCGGAGGCGGCCGCAGATACGTCGTCAAAGTTTGCAGGGGTGTCCTGCGCCACAGCCAGCGCCGGCACCAGGAGCAGTATCGTCAGGAGCAGCATGGTCAGGAGCAGGCGGGGGAAATCCCTCCGCCTCACCCGTCTGGCGGGCGTGTCCGCTCGCCAGACGGGTTGAATCGCGGGTGCGGTCGTCTCGGCAAAGCCGATTTCAGTGAGAAAGCGGGAATAGGGGGCTGTCATCGATATCAAAAGGGAAAACGCCTGTTCAGAAACGAATATATCGATTCAGTGGGAGTATATCGAATCGGATATAGCTTAGGGGGCGGGTATGGGCGAGTTGCGCGTCCACAGTGAAATCAACTCCGCGACCATGAAGAACATGAATATATCGTCGCCATGAGGAAATATCAGCAACCCTTGCAGAATTTCGCAGGAACTCTTCCTTCCCGGTCGGTGTTGGCAAGGTTGGATGCCGTGCGGGCTGGGGTCCGGGGAGCCCGATCGAGCACCGCCCTGGTCAGGCAAAATATGGCAATTTTGTTTATAAAAAGCGTTTTAGTACACGGAGGAACTTTTATCTTGATATCTGTAGTCGGCCGATAGTATTTGTTATCGCCAGCTAAGGAATCTTCTTTATCTTCTCCGTCAGCGATCTGCTCTCCCATAGATGGTAACGATAACAGGGAGCGGGAGCGTGTAGAATCAGGTTCAGAGATTGATTGAGACCGCTTTTATGTAGTGGTTGTTGTGGTTTAAATGCAGTCACGATGGCAGGAAGATCGTGGTTGCAACCTAAATCGATTCACTGAATCAGTGCGCTATGAAATCAATAAAGCGCAACTTTTGTTTTCACCTTTGGAAGGGGGCAGTACACATGCAAAAGACTCGCAATTCGGCACGATTTAATATGCCGACCAAGTTCAACTTATTTATCTTCCCAGTGGTGCTTTTCGCGCTTCTGGCGTTCATGGTTCCACGGGGGATGGCCCAGCAGTTAACGGGCACTCTAAGCGGTACCGTGTATGACCGGTCAGGCGCAATTATTTCCGGAGCCGAGGTGGTGCTGAAAAACCAGGCCAGCGGTGACGTTCGCACCGTGAAGGCTGACGGTTCAGGCCGCTTCGTGATCACGGCCATCCAGCCTGCCAACTACTCCATCAATATTTCCGCCACTGGGTTTACCACCTGGCAGGAAAACGACATCGTGATGAATCAGGGCGATGCTCGCACCATTCCCAACATCCAGCTTCAGGTTGGAAATGTTTCAAGCCAGGTCGAGGTGATTGCCGGCGGCGCTGCAGTGGTGCCGACCGATACCGCCGAAATCAGCACGTCACTGAATGAAAAGATGATCACTGACTTCCCGCTCGCAGGCCGCGACGCTGGCGAGTTGATGAAGATCATGCCGGGTATGGCGCTCAACAATGGCGGGTCTCAAGGCTCGAGCTTTAACGACAGAGTCGCAGGTTCCAATAACGGACCGGTGGGCGCCTACTCGTCCAACGGCACCCAGCCAAACGGCACGATGGCGTACATGCTGGACGGCGCGAATCTCGTCGATCCGGGCAACTCTGGCACGCAGATTGCGAATATCAACCAGGACATGGTTAGTAGCGTCAAGATGTTGATGTCGAATTATGGCGCAGAGTATGCGAAGGGCCCATCGATCTTCCAGGCCTTCAGCAAGAGCGGCGGACAGCAGTTTCATGGTGAGGCTTATCTCTACACTCACAATGCTGCTCTCAATTCTGTCGATGCGTACTCCAAGAGTCAGGGTCTGACGAACCTGGCGCAGAGCTATTACTACATGGGCGGCAATGTTGGCGGCCCCGTACTCCTTCCCTGGGTGAAATTCAACCGGAAGCGGGACAAGCTGTTCTTCTGGGGCGGTTATGAATACATGAAGCAGCAGCCTGCAGCAATGCCGCTGAACTTCAACGTCCCCAATGCAGCGCAGCTCTCTGGAGACTTCAGCAACCAGGGCGTTCCTGCCGGTGCGATCAGCACGTGGTCGAACTTCTACGGCCCGATGCAGTCGAGCACCCTGGCTCCTGGAGCTACACCCACGTCGCTCCCCACTGCTGATATTGATCCGAATATTGTGGGCATCCTCAAACTGTATCCAGGGACAAACGAGACACCGTCCAAGGCAAACGGCTACAACAACTACCTGTATACGAACCAGTCTCCGCAGAACCGCTGGGAAGCGACAGGCAAACTCGACTATGCCATCAGCGACAACACCAAGCTGACCGGTTCGTACACCTATCAGAAGGAAGCTGATCTGGCTCCCATCTCCATCTGGTGGGCGGCTCCATGGACGTTACCCTATCCCACGCCGGCGGCCTCGAAGACGGTTACCTACGTCATCCTGACCAACCTGACGCACGTCTTCAATCCCACCACGACGAATGAGGTCGTGTTTACATGGTCCCACTTCGTCAACCCGTACACGCTGGCTAATCCAAGCGCCGTGTCGCGCAAGACCAACGGCTTCAATGTTCCCGGACTCTACGGTCATACCACCGATCAGATCCCGAACTTTGAGGGTCCGTGGGGCGGTTCGTTGGCCAATCTTTCCAACTACCCCTTCACTCCCGGTTCGTTTGGCGCCAGCAAGCAGGTACCTGCCGTCTATGACAACTTCACCAAGGTCTTTGGCGATCACACGGTCAAGGTGGGAGCTTATTGGGATGTGAGCATCAACAACCAAAACAGCAATGCGCCGGATAACGGTACCTATAACTTCGGCGGCAACCAGTTCTCCACCAACAACTATGTTGCCGATCTCATGCTTGGCCGCGTAGCGTCCTACCAGCAGCAGAACATTGATGTACCGTCAAATACGCAGTATCACCAGTGGTCTCTCTATGGGCAGGATTCCTGGAGAGTGATGAAGAAACTCACCGTGAATTACGGTATGAGGTTCGATCACGTTGGGCAGTGGTACGGATACAAGCAGGGCATGCAGGTTTGGGATCCAGCCAGCTATGTGAATACGTCAAATGCTCCTAACAATACCGGCCTGCTATGGCATGGGATCAACTTCAAGATTCCTCTGTCAGGATTTGTGTCGCCCTTGTTCTACTATGCACCGCGTTTAGGTGTTGCGTACGACATCTTCGGCACAGGCAAAACGGTACTGCGTGGAGGCTTTGCGATCTATCGCTACCAGGCGACGACTGAAACTTCTAATGCCGGAAACGGACCTGCAGGCTCGTTTACATACACTACGCCAACCCCATTTGAGGGGTATGCGAACGTTATAAATTACGTTCCACCTTCGAGTGTTGCGCAGAACGGTTCCGCCATCGTGGCAATGCAGCAGGGAGATAACCGCTCACCTTATACCAGTGACTGGAACTTCACGATCTCCCAGGCACTGCCTTGGCGTTCCGTATTTGAGGCGTCCTACGTTGGCAATCACAGCGCGGACGAGTACATGGACGGGACGAACAGCAACCTGTTCAACCTGAACAACGCGGCTCCAGGTGCTTATTTCAAGCCAGATCCAATCACAGGTTCACCTGTCTCGCCGGCATCTCCGTGTGAAACGGGTACGCCAGATGGCAACCAGCCCCTGTCCTGCGTGGGTCAAACAACCGCGACCTTCAATGCACAGCATTTCCGGCCACTGCAGAACTATCAGAATGTCATTCTGCTGACCCACGCTCCTTACTCAAACTACAACTCAATGCAGTTGACGTTTACCAAGCAGAGTGGACCCGTAACGTTCCTGGTCAACTACACCTTCTCGAAGGTGCTTGGAATCCGGGACGGAGGTTCTAACAACGGCGCAGGAAACGGTACCGGAGTTGATCCCTTCGTGTTGCGCAATAACTACGGACCGCTGGCGTATGACCATACACACATCCTGAACCTGACCTACAACTGGTCGATGCCCAGCCCATTCCATGGCTCCAGTTTTGGAATGAAGCTGGCTGCTGGTGCCATAAACGGCTGGAAGTTGTCCGGCTATACCGCTTATCAAAGCGGTACACCGCTGCAACCGATCCTGGGAGGTGGCATGAATGCGAACTATGCCAGCGGCCTTACGGTTCCCACGATTGCTCATCCTAACCTGCCCAACAACGGCATTACCTTACCGAATGGGCTGGTAGCTACTAGTATTAACGCCTCAACATGGTTAGGTAGCAATGCGTATAACGTCCTTGTACCGGCACTCACCTGCGATCCCAGCAAGGGACTGGCAAAAGGGCAGTACTTCAACCCGAAATGCTTTACAACTCCTGCCTATGGACAGCAGGGACAGAACATCATGCCTTACATGAGAACTCCGGCTTACGTTGATAGTGATCTGGGTATCTATAAGGACTTCCACTTTACGTCGAGCCGGTACATTGAGTTCCGCGCTTCTGCAACCAACTGGCTCAACCATCCACTCGCGCAGTTTGGCCTGGCCAATAACAGTGATGAGTCGCTCAACTTCCAACAGAGCACACCTGCTACATGTGCGGGTTGCGTTGACTCGAGAGGTAATCCACTGACGGTCGTCTCTGAGGCGGCAACCAACCAGAACACTCTAACCACTGGTAAGCCTGCCTTCAAAACGGGCTCCAGGTTTGTAACACTGGCCGCGAAGTTCTACTTCTAGAGCAGAGCGTTTCAGCTAACATACGAGGGGCGGCTCACGCCGCCCCTTTCTTTTCGCCCTATGCCTTTGATGAGACGAATCCGGTACACCGCATGGATAAGCCTCCTGCAGCTTTTCGCGGGTGGCATCCCGCTTCTATGTCAAGCCCCAACCGCTCCTGCGCCGCAGACCTCGCCGATCCACTTTGAGCTGCAGAAGATTCCTTTCCGCCTTGAGAATGACGAGACGCCTGCCAAGAATGCTCCCGAGGCGATGGCTGGTGGGGTCGCTATTTTCGACTACAACGGGGATGGGCGACCGGACATTTTCTTCGCGAACGGAGCAAACATTGCGACGCTCAAAAAGGATTCGTCCAAGTATCGCAATCGGCTCTTCCGAAATGATGGACACGGAAGTTACACCGACGTAACAGACGCCGCGGGCCTTGCCGGTTCAGGCTATGACATCGGCGCGGCCGTAGGTGACTATGACAACGATGGTCATCCTGACTTATTTGTAGCAGGCATTTATAAGAACACGCTGTACCACAATCATGGCGACGGCACCTTCACGGATGTTACTGCGAAGGCAGGCCTCGGTGACTCCATTGATCCACAATACGGGCCGCTCTGGGCTGTCGCTGCTGCTTGGGTTGATGTGAATAACGATGGGTTGCTCGATCTATTTGTCGTGAACTATATGCAGTGGAAGTATTCCGATAAGCCGCTCTGCTCCTATCGTGGCGTTGCGGACTATTGTCATCCCCGCTACTACAAGCCTGCTCCCGACAAACTCTATATCAACAATGGCGATGGAACGTTTACAGACGAATCGTTGAAGTGGGGCATTCGAGATCATTTGGGCAAGGGCATGGGCGTTGGTATGGCGGACTATGATCTCGACGGACGCCAGGACCTCTTTGTTACGAATGATGCGGGTTATGAGTTTCTCTTCCATAACCTCGGGAATAAGTTTGAAGAGGTTGCCTTTGACGCGGGAGTAGCGCTTCCTGAAGATGGGAACTTTATCTCTGGAATGGGTTTCGACTTTCGCGATTTCAATAATGATGGTTATCCCGACATCTCTTATGTTGCATTAAATAATCAAACCTTTCCTCTGTACGAGAATACGGGCAACGGAGACTTTCGTGAGGTAACTACATCGAGTGGCATGCGAACTCTCAGTATGACGATGGCGGGTTATGGTTCAGGCATCGATGACTTCGATAACGATGGATGGAAAGACATCTTTGTAACTCGTGGTCATGTTGAGTCGATGCCTGTGCCCGGTGCCGATATCAATGAGTACAACACGGTCTTCCATAACTCCGGCAAGAGCGGCAAATGGGCGGCTCTCACTGCGGAGGCGGGTCTAACGGCTGCGCCAGGTGCGCGCCATCGAGGATGTGCGTTCGGCGACCTGGATGGAGACGGACGCGTCGATGTAGTTGCCACCGCGCTGAGTGCCGGAGCAGAGATCTGGATGAACCGGAGTAAGAATACAAATCACTGGTTGGATATTGCATTGCGCGGAACCAAGAGCAATCGTGATGGCATCGGTGCGCGAATCAAGGTCGTATCCAGGAGTGGCACGCAGTATAACCACATGACCACAAGCGTCTGTTATGCGTCTTCGAGCGATGGGCCTGTTCACTTCGGCCTCGGCGCTGACTCGCGCGCGGACCTGGTTGAAATCTGGTGGCCGTCTGGAAGAGTGCAGGAGTTCAAGAACGTCGATGTCGACCGTATTCTCACGGCCGTTGAACCTTCAACCTAGGAAATAGTGGAGACATACCTATCGCTGTTTTTCTTCTATGAGCTGTTCGAAGCTGCAGGAGTCTCCTCCTATGAAGAAGTATTTCGCGACCTTTCCGTTACGCGTTCTTTACAGCCTGGTGGCTCTGGGTTGCGCTGGCCCGCTTCTCATTGCACAACAAAATGCGGCGCCTTCTCAAAGTGGAGAAGTACCTTCTGTGCCTTCGTACACCATCTTTGCTATTGCTCTAGGACTCAGATCGCACGGTCTGGAGCGAGGTTCAATTCGTTCAGTGTCCGGCCTGCGCAGCCTTGATCATCTGACTCAACTGCAGGGCATCCGCATTCTGGGGATCCAGTTGCAGGGCTTTGTCGATGGCGTCCTTCGCCTCTGGAAAGCGCGACTCCGAGCCCAACATAGCAGCCAGGCTCACCCATGCCTGTGTAAATTCCGGCGCATTGCTGACGGCTAATTGGAACTTCGCTTCGGCAGTAGCTGTGTCTCCATTCTGCGAAGCGAGATAGCCGAGGCGATACTGAGCAATCGCGAGCGTTGGATCTAACTGTACGGCGCCCTGGAGTGCGGTATTTTCCCCCGCCGTATCGCTCGCGCTATCCATGGCCATGGCAAGTTTGTATTCGAGTAGAGCGTTCTTCGGTGTTGACTCCAGCGCTTGCTGGTAGAGGGCGATCGCCGCCTTCGGATCGCCGAGGGTCATCTGATGGTCCGCCTGAACCGTCGCACTCGCAGCGCGAGTCGCGAGTCCCTGGGTCTGCAATTGCCGCTGGAATATCTGAAGTTGCTCTTGCGCCTGGCTCGTCTGTCCGAGAGCTTGCAGCACTCGCGAAAGCTCGTAGTGGACTTGTGGATCCTGCGCTCCGAGAGTGAGGGCCTTTTCAAGTTGCAATCTGGCGCCGCTCTCGTCCTGGAGCCTGGCCAGAACCATGCCGAGAGACGCTCGCACATTGGCGTTTTCAGGATCCAGCGCTACATCTTCCTGAAGATGTTTGCGCGCCGCATCATACTCTCTGGATCGCCGCTCCCCGTCGCCATTCAGATAGAGCAACTCGGGATCATGAGGGGCCGCGCTCAATAACGTTTGGCCCAGCTTCCTTGCGTCAGGGGAATAGCCCTCCAGCATCAGGACTCTCAGGTAGATGCGTTGCGCGGTCAGATCTTTAGGGTGCGATTGAAGTGCCTTCTTCCCCAAGGTAGTCGCTTCGTCAAATCGCACTTCATGAATACGCAGGGTGACCAAGGCATCGGTCAGCGGTAGCGAAGAAGGGTTAGCGCGAAGAGCCGGCTCCAGAACCGCGTCAGCGTCTTCCATTCGCCCAGCCATCTCATACGCATACGCGAGGTCGATCGTCAGGGCCTCATCGCGAGTGTGGGCAGCAGCGGTTACCTGTGGCTGCAAAAGTCGAACCGCCTCGTCATACTCTCGGGCTGTTACCAGCGATTTGCTTAGCCCATCGAGCGCGACAGCAGAACCTGGTTGCAACTGCAGCGCGGCCTTCCATTGCACCTGTGCAGCAGCACCGCGACCCGCTTTATCGAGAGCTGATGCAAGCAGCAAGTGAGGCTCCAGAACATTGGGTTCAATCTGAACGGATTGCTCGAGCGAATCGATTGCCTCTTGCAGGCGACCGGAAAAATAGAGACTTGTCCCAAGCAGGTAAGAGATTTCCGCGGAATGAGGTTCAAACTTAATAGCAGCCTGGAAGGCTTCGGCGGCGCACGCATTCTGATGTCGCTGGCCAAACCATCTGCCAAGTTGCACATAGGCCGGAGCCCCCGGGTGCGCATGAACAGCGGTCTCCAGCGTCGTCGGGCCGGTACATTTTGATTGGCCGTGGGCGGCCGAGCCTCCCACCGTGGCGACGATACAAGCGGCGATGAGCCCACTCTCCACTAACTTCGTGCGCGTGGACATATCGGGGTCTGATCCTCCACCTCGAAGTTTACTTGAGCGACATTGACCCNNGCTGATTCGATCGCTGGCAAAGGAAATGCGGGTCAGCCGGCGGGATGCGAATTGCGTACCGTGCGTTTGCCTGAACTAGCGTGCCATCCAGCCGCCGTCGACGGTGAGGACGGTGCCGGTGACGTAGTCGCTGGCCGGAGAGCTGAGAAAAAGTGCAGCGCCTGCGAGGTCCTGTGGCTGGCCCCAGCGAGCAGCCGGAATGCGCTCGAGGATCTGACGATTGCGTGTCTCGTCGGACTGAAGGGCTTCGGTGTTGGTGGTCGCAAAGTAGCCGGGCGCGATGGCGTTCACCTGGATGCCCTTCGGCGCCCACTCGTTGGCGAGCGCCTTTGTGAGTTGTGCGACGCCCCCCTTGGACGAAGCGTAAGCGGGAACGCGGATGCCGCCCTGAAAACTGAGCAGGGAAGCGATGTTGACGATCTTTCCGGTGGACGATGAAAGACAAACATTCGGCTTGCGGGCAAAGATGTCGCGGGCCACGAGCTGGGAGAGTTGGAAGACGCTGGTGAGGTTGACCTGCAACACGCGCTGCCAATCTTCGAGGGTTGTATCTTCGGCGGCAGCACGGGAGATGGTGCCAGCGTTGTTGANNGCACCGGTGGTGCTGGAGAGATCGGCCTGAAACGCTGCAGCGTTCTTGCCGATGGTTGCGGCGGTTTCACCCGCGGCGCGTCGATTGCCGTGGACCGCGACCGTGGCACCTGCCTGGGCCAGTGCGATGGCGATGGCGGCTCCCAGTCCGCTGGCAGATCCAGTGACAAGGGCGATCTTGCCGTCGAGTCGGAAGAGGTCGAGGATGTTGGCGGTGGGCATGAGGTCAACTCTACGTCGGACGCGGAAACAAATGCAAAGAACCGCACGCGAGGGTATCGTTAGATCAGGGCTGCGAATCGCCATGAAGTGACGGAAGTCTGTTGGGTTACGTATGCTGTTGAACGATGATGACGGAGGGTTTGAGGATGAAATTGTTTGAGGCAGCAACGAATATGATTCTGTGCGCCATGCTCGCTGGAGCGAGTTCGTTGGCGCAGGGCCAGCAGGCTGGAACGACAAAGACGCCAGCTCCCGTGGCGCCTGTCATCCAGACGCAGCCCGAAGTATTGAACCTGGATGCATTGGCCGAACAGGGCAAGGCGCTTCTGGAAAAGGCTCGAGCGGGAAGCGGAACTGCGGAGATCACGCTGGCGAATTACAAGGGTCACTACACCATGCTGACGGCTCGCACCAAGAGCGGTGGTGGCGAGTTGCACAAGCGCTTTGCCGATTTCCTGTTTGTGATTGCTGGCGAGGGAACCGAGTTGACAGGTGGGACAATGGTGAATGCGAAGGACCTACCGGGCGGCGAGGTGCGTGGCACAAGTCTCGCGGGAGCGATTCCACATGCTCTGCACAAGGGCGACGTGATCCATATTCCTGCGGGCACGCCCCACCAGGCAATCGTAGCACCGGGACAGACGCTTACGATCTATGTGATCAAGGTCGAAGTGCCGGAGAGCCATCAGTAGAAAGTAGGCCAGGAGCGAGGAGCAGAGAATGAAGATTGTGCAGATGGCGGATGCTGTGCGGTATCCGAGGATGACGACCGCTGAGTTGCGCGAGACGTTTTTGCTCGAGGCGCTGTTCCGCGAGGGAGAGATTGAGACGAGGTATGTCGATCTGGATCGCACGGTGATTGGTGGTGCGGTGCCAACGACAAAGCCGCTCGTATTGGAGACGCATCCTGAGTTGCGCGCGGAATATTTTCTCGAGCGCCGCGAATTGGGTGTGCTGAATGTGGGCGGCTCCGGCAGCGTGACGGTCGATGGTCAGAAGTTCGACCTGGGAAAACTGGACTGTCTGTATGTGGGGCGCGGCAGCAAGGCCGTGAGTTTTGCAAGCGACGATGCGAAGACTCCGGCCGCGTTCTATCTGCTGAGCTATCCGGCGCACACCGAGTATCCGACGAAGCTCGCGAAGTTCGCAGAGCTGGAGCCGGTGCATCTGGGATCGGAGGAGACCTGCAACAAGCGATCGATTTATAAAGCGATCTTTCTGGATGGAATCCGCAGTTGCCAATTGGTGATGGGGTTTACGCTGCTGGCGCAGGGGTCAAACTGGAACACGATGCCGCCGCATACGCACATGCGCCGCAGCGAGGTGTATTTCTATTTTGATGTGGACCCATCGCAGCGCGTGCTGCACCTGATGGGGCCAGCGGATGAGACGCGTCACCTGGTGATCAGCGATCGTGACGTGGTAGTGTCGCCGGGCTGGAGTATTCACGCAGGCGTTGGCACGAAGAGCTACGGATTCTGCTGGGGTATGGGCGGCGAGAACCAGCGATATGACGATATGGATGTGTTAGCCATCGCAGGGTTGAAGTAATGAGCGATACGGCAGGGTTGGCTCTTCGAGCGTTGAAGGATTGCCGGTGGGACCTGCTCTCGCTGGGCGAAGTGATGCTGCGTTTCGATCCGGGTGAAGGAAGGATCGTCGGTGCTCGCGAGCTGCGAGTGTGGGAGGGCGGCGGCGAGTATAACGTAGCCCGTGGATTGCGCCGGTGCTTCGGATTGCGGACGAGTATCGCGACGGCGCTGGTGGACAACCAGGTGGGGCGGCTGATCGAGGACTTGATTCTCCAGGGAGGCGTGGACACGTCGCACATCCAGTGGGTGGAGTTCGATGGAGTGGGTCGTGCGGCGCGAAACGGGATCTATTTTCTGGAGCGCGGGTTTGGCGTGCGCGGCGGTGTGGGGATGATGGATCGCGGCCATACGGCGATCTCGCAGTTGAAGCCCGGTGAGTTGGACTGGGACTCGATCTTTGCAGAGGGCGTGCGGTGGTTCCATACAGGTGGCGTGATGGCGGCGCTGAGTGCGGATTCGACCGCGGTCGTGCGCGAGGCCATGGAAGCTGCAAGACGTCACGGCGCGGTGGTGAGTTTCGATTGCAACTACCGGCCCAGCTTATGGAAGACGCGTGGCGGGCGGGACGGCTCGATTGCCGTCAATCGAGAGCTGATGCCGCTGGTGGATGTACTGTTTGGGCACGAGGGCGATCTTGCAACGACGCTCGGTGAGGCGTCACGCGGGCCGGTGTGGCATACGCTGGACAGCTTTGGATCCATGGCCGGGCGGGTGGTTGCGGAGTTTCCAAATCTGAAGATCATTGCGAGTACGATGAGGCGGACCATCACCGCAAACAAAAATGGATGGAGTGCGTTCGGGTTTGCTGAGGGAGAGGCGCACGAGGGATTGAAGTTTGCGGAGCTGGAGATTCTGGATCGCGTAGGTGGAGGAGACTCCTTCGCGGCGGGATTGATTTACGGCCTGCTCGCAGAGAAGGGGCTGCCGTGGGCGTTGGACTGCGGCGTAGCGCATGGCGCGTTGGCCATGACGACAGCAGGGGACTCGTCGATGGCGACGCTGGCTGAAGTGGAGAATTTAATTGCAGGCGGAGGTGCTGGAACGATTCGTTAGATCAGGGCTTGTCACTTTACTCGACACATTTCGACTGGCACATTTTCCATCTATCATCATCGGGTGTTGGTTTGACACTCGCACGAAGTCATTGCGCAACCAATTTTTTATCGCGACCCAAAGGAGAAGCCACTCATGGCTAAGAAGCTCATCGGCAAGACCGCTCTCATTACCGGAGCCAGTGCAGGTATCGGCTGGGCCACTGCACTTGTACTCGCGGAAGAGGGTGCAAACCTCGTCCTCACTGCACGACGCAAGGATCGTCTGGAAGAACTTGCAAAACTCGCGCTTGAAAAAGGCGCATCCGCTGTCACCGTCCTGCAGGGCGACGGCCGTGAGGAGCAAGTCGCCAGGGATTGCGTGAGCGCAGCCCTGAAGGCTTACGGCGCACTGGACATTCTGATCAATAACGTGGGCATGGGTATCTATAAAGACCTCGCTGAAACGAGTCTCGACGATTACACCACCATGGTTGATACCAACATCCGCACGACCTTCCTCTTCTCCCGCTATGCCGTCCCGCACATGATTGAGCGGGGGCAGGGCACGATTCTGATGATCTCCTCGATGGCCGGCGTCTATGGCTTCGCCGGCGAGGCAGTCTACTGTTCCACGAAGTTTGCGCAGGTAGGCTTTGCGCAGGCACTCGACAAGGAGCTGCGGCCGAAGGGCATCAAGGTGGGCGTCATTTGCCCGGGAGGAGTGAAGACCGAGTTCGCCCTCGGCACAGGCCGTACCGTCAAGGGAGTGGCTGAAAGCAGCATGCTCGAGCCCGAAGATGTAGCCCAGGCGGTTCTGCTCGCCTGCACGCAATCCCCGGGTTCTCGCATCATCGAGATTCAGATGAGAACGATGGCAGAAGCACTCACCTAGCCGTCGGCCCCACGTTTTGGTGCTGCGGTTTCGTTCCGAGTATGCGAGTTCCCACGGCCACGGATAACAAAAAACGATCAGCTAGCGACTTTCATTGCGACCCAGATGACGTTGACCTGCCCCCAGAAATCTCTACCAATCTTTACTGGAGTTCTCTCGTAAATTGAAGGAGGGAGCTAAGGATGAAGAAGAGCCGGTATANNCAGCATGAGGCGGGTATAAAGACGGCGGACCTGTGCCGTGAGCATGGGATCAGCGCGGCGACGTTCTATGGCTCTTCGCAACTATCTGGAGTACGCGCGCACCGGGTCGTTGACGGTACCAGCACCACGACCTGACTTCTCTGCGCGAAGCGATCAATCGTCGCAACGAAGCTACAGCATTTGGTCACATTCCTGGACACAGTGAAGGAAAGGAGGCCGGC
>DHWW01000090.1 GCA_002413385.1 Granulicella sp. UBA5172 | reverse complement strand
CCTCCCACCGCCTGGGCCGCTAGCAATCTGTAACGGTCAATCGTGCGTTGGTCTGACGGATACAATGAAGGTGCCGGACGGTAGGCTCAGCGAGCGGACACGTAGTGGCGCTGAAGTGCGCTAGACCGAATCTGCAGAAATCGTCACATTAATAATGGGGATGCCGCCATCACGATGGGTATTGACCTCCCATGACATCACGAACTAACCCGCCGCAAGCCCCCGCACCACGTCTCCTCTATGATCGCCGCAGCGCCTCTGCCGCATTATCCCTATCGATCCGATCCCTCGACTATTTGATACAACAGCAGCAGATCGCCACAAAACGCGTTGGGAAAAAGGTACTGATCCATCACACTGAGCTGGCCCGTTTCGCCCGTGGCAACCATACCCAACCAATCAGACGCTAAAACACATCGGACTTTTGCGGTACCCTAATACATATGAGGTTGTCATGCCACGCAAGTTGAAGGTCGCAAGGCACAGGGGCGTCTACGAGAAAGTAAAGGGTTCAGGAATCTGGTGGATCAGGTACTCGAAAGATGGCAAGCGTGTCACCGAGTCGATTGGTCGGCACGGTGACGCTGTCCAAATCTACGACCAAAGAGTGATAGAGATTCGGACTGGAGTAAAGCTTGGACTGCCCTTGGGCCGACGTGGAATTAAGTTCGGGACCCTCGCCGATGATGCCATTAAGTTTTCGGTAGAACACCACCGGGACCAACGTAATTTCAAACAGCGGATCGAGCTCGCTGTCGCCGAATTCAAGAATCGTACCGCCGACGCCATCACTCCCCAAGAACTCGGCGACTGGCTCGCCGAGATGGAGGACGCGAGATCATGGACTCCGGCTACTCGCAATCGCGTCAAGGCTGCCGTGAGCAAGGCGTATAAACTCGGCATGGACAGTTTGAAGCTCCGCACCAACCCCGCTCGCTTCGTCCCCCAGAAAGAAGAGAATCCCGGGCGCCTACGCTTCATGACCGATGAAGAAGAAATACGTCTTCGGAAGGTCATAGCTGCCAAGCGTCCTCATTGCGCGTACCAACTAGACGTCGCACTGCACACCGGTATGCGAAAGGGGGAACAGTTCACCGTCGAATGGGATCAGGTCGACCTAAAGCTCGGGTATATATATCTCAACATGACGAAAAACGGAAGCGACCGTTACGTCCATCTCAATCGGACGGCACTCAAGACCCTGGTCACGCTCAAGGAAGACTTCCTTAGCCGAGGCTTCAAGTTCTCTACTATTTTTTATGACAAGCAACACACAGCGATAAAAGACCCCAGCGAATGGTTCGAGGTAGCGTGCGAGGAAGCGGGCATCGAGGGCGTCACCTGGCATACCTTGAGGCATACCTTTGCGTCACGGTGTGTGATGGCCGGAATTGATCTGAAAACCCTACAGGTCCTGATGGGCCATAAGACGATTGCGATGACCGCAAGGTATGTGCATCTGTCTCCTGCGCACCTAAAGACTGCCCTAACAAAGTTGGACCCAAAGAAGAAGCCCGTACGGGCCGCAACCGCATAAGCAAATTGGTCCCCAACAATCCTCTTAAAGCGGGAGATATTCGCTTGAGTACACTGGAAGGAACAAGCGGTTCCTAAAGTGGTTCCCTCGCCATTTCAGCATAAATAGTCCGCCATCCGAGGATGGCGAATAATCACCTATAACNNGATTTTAAGTCCGCTGT
The DNA here is from genome assembly GCA_002413385.1 of Granulicella sp. UBA5172. Lineage (GTDB taxonomy): Bacteria > Acidobacteriota > Terriglobia > Terriglobales > Acidobacteriaceae > Granulicella. The sequence continues at coordinate 9,647 of DHWW01000090.1, read as the reverse complement.
GTCTGCCGATTTCACCATCCGGGCTGGTGATGCTCTCGCTTATCGTATCGCGTTCAGAGGTCGTTAGTGTTGCGATGGAACCGGAATGTGCCCAGACACGTATCAGGTCTTAGCCCAACGCGCCACGGGAACTTCCAACCATGCCAATCTTCGAGATATTCAAGCAAACCATTTCCGCACTGTGGGAGACCAAGCTCCGAAGTTTTCTCACCATGTTTGGGATCATCTGGGGCATTAGCTCGGTAATTTTGCTGGTCGGACTTGGCATCGGCTTTGGCATCGACCAGCGCAATCATCTGAAGTCCATCGGCACCGATATCGCCATCTGCTTTGGTGGGAAGACGGCAATGCCGTTTGGCGGTTATGCAGCCGGGCGTGATGTGGCACTCACTCTGGACGATGCGATAGCTATTCGGGATGGGGCCCCCCTGGTCAAGCATGTTTCACCAGAATTGCAGCGGACCGTCAGTGAAGTGAGCCGCTGGAATGCTGCCAGCCGCGCTGTTCGAGGAGTGTGGCCCGACTATCAAGATTTTCGCTCCCTTCACGTCGAACAAGGGCGGTTAATGACAAGCGACGACGAGGCGAACGGAGCGCGTGTCGTGATCCTTGGTGCGGAGTCCAATCGCCAACTCTTTCCCGGAAAACCTGCCATTGGTGAATCGATATCGATCGCGGGCTACCCCTATACCGTGATTGGCGTGCTCGGCAGCAAGCAGCAGAACGGGAGCTACGGATCTGGCCCTGATAATTCGCAGCTCTTCGTTCCCTTCTCCGCCATGGAGCGCGACTTTCCTCCGGACGACAAGGGTAACTTCCCCGGGTTTGTGAACAACATCGTCGTACAGCCCGTCTCCGCTTCGATGCACATCGCAGCACTGCACGAGGTACGGCAGGTTCTTGGTAATCGACACCACTTCGACCCAACCGATCTCGATGCGCTCTGGGTGTGGGACACACTCGAGGAGGCGCAGTTCACCGACAATATTTTCCATGCCATGACGATGTTCTTCGCTGCGGTAGCGATACTCACGCTCGCGCTTGGCGGCATTGGAGTGATGAACATTATGCTGGTCGCAGTCTCCGAGCGGACCCGCGAAATTGGCGTTCGCAAGGCGCTTGGAGCAACTGCTGTCGACATTCGACGTCAGTTTCTACTGGAGTCTGCCATTATCACGCTGGTAAGCGGAGCTCTTGGGCTGTTGTGCGGGGTGGGTATTATTGTGGCGCTGCGCTTGCTCCCGCTGCCTGAGTTCCTTCCGCACCCGGTAATCTCGGCAACAGCCATCATTGCCTCACTGACCACGCTTGCAGGCATTACCGTTACCGCTGGAACCTATCCTGCACTGCGTGCCGCGAACCTTACACCCATCGAATGCCTGCGCAACGACTAATCACGGAGATCACTTTATGAACCTGGGCGAAGCTCTCACCGAATCCGTCGAGTCCTTGCGTCGCAACCGCCTCCGTTCTGGCCTTACGATGCTGGGCATTGTGTGGGGATTAGTCACGGTGGTCCTCCTGCTCAGCTACGGTCGAGCCGTTGGTAACGCAGTCATGGAGGGGTTCCTCGGGTTCGGCCATAACGTCATCATGATCTGGGGAGGGCAGACCTCGATGCAGGCGGGCGGACAGCGGTCCGGCCAAAAGATCCATTTGAAGGATGGCGATATGGAGGCCATCCGTGACGTGCTTCCCTTCCTCAGCGCCATCTCGCGAGAGTCGGACGATGTCTTCAGTGTGAAGTACGGACCAAAGGTCGTGCACATCCAGTCCAAGGCCGTCGATCTTCCCTATGGACGCATGCGTAAGCTCGACATCGAACAAGGACGGTACTTCGAGGCCGATGACTTCAGCCAGCATCGCCAGGTCATTATCTTCGGCGCGCACGCCGCACAAAAGCTGTTCAACGGCTATCCTCCCGTAGGCGAAGTCGTGCAAGTCGAAGGCCAGCCCTTTACCGTCATAGGTGTCCTCCGCAACAAGATCCAGGACTCCTCCAACAACGGCCCCGACAACGAGAACGTCTTCGTGCCATTCGACACGATGCGCACCTTGAGGCAGCAGCGCGACCCACAGTCCATAGTCTTTCAACCGTCGTCACCAGAGCTGCATCTCCGGGCGCTACAGGCCGTCAGGACCGTACTAGCTCAGCGAGACCACTTTGATCCGCGAGATGAGAAGGCGCTCGGCGCCTGGGACACAATCGATGATGGCAAGCAATTGGTACAGTTCTCGGTTGCCCTTCAGGTGCTGCTCGGGATCATCGGTGCCATGACGCTGGCAGTTGGCGGGGTGGGCGTCATGAATATCATGCTCGTCTCGGTCACAGAGCGTACGCGGGAGATTGGGCTGATGAAGGCCCTCGGAGCCCGCCCACGGGACATCCTCGCGCAGTTCTTATTAGAGAGCTTTGTGCTGACCTTTATAGCAGGTCTCGCGGGAGTGATCGTCGCCTTCGTGACTACGTATCTGGTGCCGGCGATGCCGCTATATTCTGCAATGTACAAGACGGCAAACCATGACGGCGACATCATCCTGCGAGCATCCGGCAGCATCATGCTGGTCTCATTTGTCATCCTTGCTCTGGTTGGCATGATCTCCGGCCTTCTGCCAGCAATACGCGCCGCGAAGATGGATCCTGTCGTCGCACTGCGCCACGAGTAGGCAGTTCACAGTTAGTGACCTTCGTACACCTCGCGATATAGTTCGCGATTACGGAGAATCCCTTCAACATAATCCCTGGTCTCCGTATACGGGATCGACTCAACCCACTCTGCAATGTCCTTATAGTTATTGGTCGACATCCACTGATGTACGGGTGAGTCACCAGCGTTATATGCAGCGAGTGCATACTCCACCTGACCGTTATAACGGTCAATCGACTTACGCAAATCCTGTATTCCGAGCTGTAGATTGATCGAAGGATCCAGGAGTTGACTCGTCTTAAAATACCGGAAGCCGTCCTTTTTCGCCAACGACTTTCCAACAGACGGTAACAGCTGCATCAGACCGTATGCATTCATTCGACTCACGGCCAGAGGGTTGAACTCTGATTCTTGCCGAATCAGCGCAGCTACAAGGTGTGGGTCGAGTCCATTCGCTCGCGAGTCGCTCTCCAGTTGCGACCAGTAGGGCCTTGGAAAAACCAGTTGCCAATAGGACATCGGTACTGCATTCACCGGTAACGAGAAAAATTGGATTTTGCTTCGCTTCATCGCCTGTATAGCGCGCGTATTCTCGCCGAAGCTCTCATAGATCTGAGCCTCTGCAAACGCTCCCCACTGCCCGGAGGTGTCACTGAGTTGGATCTCTGGGCGTATGTACTCATTCAACGCTGCATTCGCCAACAGCCTCGCCTTGATGAGATGTGGGTCATTCTCCGGCAACACATCGGTGAGCTCCGGATCCTCAACCACGCGCACATAGGCCAGAGTTGGGGTCGGCTTCTCTGCAACACGCTGGCCTATGGCGGCGATTCTCTGCCGCGCGAGGATTGCATAGTAGCTGTTCACATAATCTGCATTGAGGGTGCTGTAGTAATTCAGCGCCTGGCTAAGATCGTGTTCGACATCCTCATACAATCGGCCACGCCAGTAGAGTGCACCAGGAATCTCCGAGCCCGCTGGATAGCTCATGATCTGCTCATCCATCAGGCGTGCGGCGTCGGGATAGCGACGCAGGCGGTAGCTGAGCCACGCAGCATGCCAATGCGCACTCGGCGCATACGTACTCATTGGAAAGTTCTGGACAAGCGTTACATATGCATCAACTGCTTTGGCATCATTCTGACGAATCAGATACATGTTGCCACCAGAGTAAAGTGCCTCTTCCAGCCAACGGCTCTTCGGATAATTTGCAATCAAACGCTGAACCAGGGCATCATGCTCATCGGTGTTGCCCATATTGCGTGCCAACTCCGACTGGAGATAAATCTTCAAGGCTGCGCTGTCGTCCCCTGTTATGGGAAGATGTTCAACGTCTTTACCGCTTAGCCTCTTCAAGCGCAAATCGCATACAGCAGCATAGATATCGAGGGCGTCGCGATCGGATTGACTAAGATCATTGCCACTTTTCTGTAGGGCGCGATACTCCGCCTCGGCCTGCTCGTATTGCTTCGCGTTGAACATTGCATCGGCATGCCGCTTGCGCTCCGCAGCAGATAGCGCGATGTTCATAGCCGCCATCTGGGTCTTCGCATCCGAGGCCTCAGGGCTGATCGGGTCGCCGAGGTATATTCCGCGATACAGTGTTGCAGCCTTCTCCACGTTGCCGCTCGCCTGATACGCCTTCGCAAGAGCGCGTCTGAAGTCCACATGATTCCCCGTCGAACTGGCCTGCAATGGCTGCAATATCCGGAGCGCTCCTGCTGCGTCACCGCCCGTGAGATACGCATTCGCCAGCAAAATTGGGGCGGTACTATCGAACAGGCTCCCGGGATGGCGGTCAGCGAAGTGGTCTAGTAGAGCAATCGCGTCCTGCGGACGCTTCCCCTCCACTGCAGCTTGTGCTTCAAGATAATCTGCATAGTCATCCAATGCAGCCCCGCGGACATTTGCCTCATGGAACGCATGCTCTGCATCTGCGTAGCGGTGGTCAAGCATGTACGCATGCCCAACTGCGAGATCGGCAGAGGCCGCACCATCGCCTGGGTGTCTTGCTGCATAGGCTTCGACACCGGCATAAGCTACAGCGGTGCGTTCCGTCACCAACTGCTGCGCCATCGGCCGCAATGTCGCAGACGCAATAAACGCACTATTCAACCGACGACTCACAACGGTAGCTGCGGGGAGGTGGGCCCGGCCTGTATACAGGCGTGAACTCCGCGCATGGCTCTTGGAGCTTCTTTCCACCCGATGAACGCTCTTCGTCCCTATCTCATGCTTCTTCACAGTCCGGCGGGTAGGGGCTGAGGCCGTTCCTTTGCCTTTAGCTGCAACATGCTTGGAAGCTCTGGTAGAAGTGCCCTTGGCTGTGTGACTCCTTGCCGAACTTTGCGACCAACCTGGCGCCGCGGATAGCACACTGCCAATTACTGCGAAAAGCAACCACCTCGAGCCCAATCTCTTCATCAATCATCCACCTGCCTTTAACTCTAAGGCGATCCCGCCGCGCGCGCTTGCCCTCGACCGTGATTGGGTGAACCATTGAAGATAACTGGCACCCAGTTTAGGTTTACCAAAATCTACTCCTGTAAACTGGTAACCACTATGGAAGTTCAGTCCTCACCAATCGTTGACCAGCCTCTAGAGCTACTCGCGGAAACCGTTGTGGCTGAGCCGCCGGCGGAGATCCATCCGGATGTGGCCTTGGTGGAGCGCGCCAAGGCAGGCGACACCGCCGCCTTCGAGCAGTTGGTCCGCCAGTATGACCGCCAAATCTTTCGCACCGCCCAGCACATTACTCAGAATCGCGAGGACGCCGAAGACATTACCCAGGATGTCTTCTTCAAAGCATTCCAAAAACTCAATCAGTTTCAAGGTAACTCTAAGTTCTCAACATGGTTGGTGCGCATCGCGGTCAACGAGAGCCTGATGCGACTGCGAAAGCGCAAGACATCGAAGACCGTTTCCATGGATCAGGATGTTGAGACGGCAGAAGGCTCAATTCCCCGTGATTTTGCGGAGTGGCGGCCAAATCCTGAACAAAACTATTCACAGTCCGAGCTCGCGGAGATCCTTCGCAAGACAATTGCAGGACTCCCACCAGGTTTTCGAACCGTTTTCACTCTCCGCGACATCGAAAACTTGTCGACGGAAGAGACGGCTGAGGCGCTTGGACTGAGCGTACCTGCTGTCAAGTCCCGGTTGCTGCGTGCACGCCTGCAGTTGCGTGAACGACTTAGCCGCTACTTCCGCCAGAATAAAGAGGCCTCCAAGTGAACTGCACGGAATTTCTCGCCAAACTCACCGACTACTTCGATGGACAGATCGATCCTGCGTTGCTCGCTGAAGTGAAACAGCATCTGGGAACGTGTCATCATTGCGAGGTCGTTGTCGATACAACGAGAAAGACGATCGACGTCTATCGGGGCGCTGAGACCTATGAGTTACCAGAAGAGCTCTCGAATCGCCTACGTGCTGCGGTGATGGAGCGCTGCCGGATCTCCGGAAAGTTGCCGGACATTGCAGTGAAGACGACGAAGTAAGATTGTCGGATCATTCTCCTTTTGCGTAAGAAGATTTAGCAGCAACAAGGGCGGCCACTGGCCGCCCTTGTTGCTGTACGTGTTTGATAAAAAGCTACTTAACCACAACTTGCTGGAATAATGGCGAGGTCAATAGACCTGCAAACTGGCTGTCAGAGGATGAATAAGCTACGGTCAGGACGCCTGAGTTCGAGTCAATGGTCGTATCGTCAACAGCAGACTTCTCCAGCGGCGATCCGGAAGACTTTTTCAGGATCGCGATACCCTTCATCAGCGTGGCCGCGGTAGCTGCAGTCAGCGTGTCCGACATGCTCACGGTCATGTTGAACCGGACACCATTACTGAAGTCCAGCGTGTAGCTGGCATATTTCATGCGGTTCTTGACCGTGTCGTAGTCGGCCAGGCCAGAGGCCTCTCCAAGCACGCTCTTCATCATGGTCTGGGTTCCCTTCTGATCCAGAAGGCTCCAAACTGCCTGAGAGTCGACAGCGGTCATCTCATTCATCATGTCGCTGTTCTGGAGGAAGTTCGGCTCAAGGCCATCGCGGGCATCCAGCGCCGCACGTACAGCTTCGCGGTCACCGAAGATCATGGTCGTCTGATTAAGGAACGACACGCTCATGCCACCCGAACCCATCGGGTAGATCGCGTTATTACGCAGCATGGTGGGTTTCACCTTCTCTTTGGCGAACTTCGCCATGATTGCCTGCGTCTGGAACTGCCCTTGGGCAACGCCAAGAATGCGTATACCAGAGCCCGAACCTGCTGCTGCGCCGGACCGGGCGGTCGTCTTGAATGCGGCAAAGGCCAGCGTATCTGCATCCTGATCCACCTGCAGCCCTGAAGTCTTCAGCGACGTCTCCAGATGCTTCAGTTCAGGCGGTAAAACTCGGTCCTTCAGTTGCATCGCGGCAGGTGAATTCTGCATCTCCCGGTAGTCAACAACGATGATTTGTTGGACATCCTTCGGGATCGAAGCGCGTGCATCGCCGCTCAACTGAGCTGCCTGGGCTGCTATCGGCGCTATTGCCAACGCCGCCAATGCTGCGAATGCTGTCCCATGCTGCCAGTTCTTGAAAATCTTCACGTTTGAGCTCCCTGAGGGTACGCTTTGGTGCGCAACCTATATTCTTTCTTGATTCTATGCATCTAGCAAGTTATATCCAGTACGCTACGGCCAATTCAGCGGATGTTTCAACCGCCGTTCCAGGACCTTCACTTCTGGGTCGAACTGACTTATTTGACGAACCCAATCAGCATTTGGCTCATAGGCCTGCTCTGGAATCAAACCGATCACCTCGCCTTCTGCGATTTCCGCTCCGTGGCGTGCGGCAATCTCAGCCACGGCACCGTGTAATCGAGTCATCGGCGTTTTATGGAAATCCGTGATGTTCATACTCACCTGGGCGCGACCGTTCGCCATCACCCCCATGGCCTTAACGCCAAACAACCCGCCACCGGAGGCTCGAATCTCCTTGGCGATAGAGCGTGCTACTCCAACGGCTTCAGCACTGCCACCGGAGGCAAGGTAGATGTTATAGGCAATAAGGAACTTGCGAGCACCCACAGCGCTTGCACCGGCGGTCGCATGGAGTTCTGGGCCACCTACATCTGGCTGACGGCGCGTATCGTGCAACGACTCTCGCTGCAGGCCTTCAAACTGGCCGCGGCGAACGTCCTCGAGATTCACACGATCTGGCCTCGCTGCGGCTGCCTCATAAAAGTAGACGGGAACACCGTATCTGCGCCAGATTGCCAACCCCGCCTGCCGCGCCAGTAGCACGCACTGCACCAACGAAACTCCGCTGACGGGGACAAACGGAATGACGTCCGCAGCGCCGATGCGGGGATGGACTCCGCTCTGACGGGTCAGGTCGATCAATTCTGCGGCCTTGCCCGCTCCTCGCACGGCGGACTCCAGGACCGCGTCTGGTAGGCCGGCGATGGTTACAACGGAACGGTTGTGGTCTGCATCGAGCGAGTAGTCCAACAGATGCACACCATCGACGCGCATTGCTCTCACAATGGCCTCGACCTTATCTCGGTCCACGCCCTCGGAAAAGTTAGGAACGCACTCCACGATCTTTTCGGTGTTTTCGTTTCCGTTCAAAATCTCTTCGCTGCTCATTGCTCTACTTCCACCACGTATATCCAACCGATAATTGCAGACTCACGTTAACGCCAGGGTTTTTATCGCCCAGACTCGAACTTGAAATATGGACTCCATTGACGCTGAAGTCCACTGATTGTCGTGGTTTCAGAAAATAATGTGCGCCGACGCCACCCTGAGGAGTGAAATTCCAGACGCTGGTGTCCGCATTGGGGCCTGTCTGGGTCGGGTCTGTGGGATCCAGATTGCCCACCGCTGGATACTTGTGATTGGTCCACACGACGCCGCCCGCAGCCTGAACCCAGGGCATAAAGCGTTTGCCATGAGTGAAATTCCATCGCATCTGGATCGGGGTGATGCTGACACCGGTGTAGGTGCCGCCGACAGTATAGGGAGCAGTACAGACCAGGCTTCCCGGCAGGCCTCCGACCACAACTGGAGAAGGCACGCAGTTGATGCGCTGGAACTTCGGAGTGTAGGACTGCCAGAGGGGAAAGACTTCCACCGAATACTCAAAATTGCCGCGGAATAATCCCGTACCCAACTGTGGGGTAAGCACTTTACCCAAGTGACCGCCGATCAGGAGGAAGCTAAAATCCGTGCGCTGTTCCAGCCCTACTCCGCCCTGGAGGAGCGCGCCGTACTCCCATGGGGTGGAGTTAGCGAGCGCACTGACGGGCGAATCGACTTTTGTCTCCTGTGCGATCGCTCTATGGCTCATTGCAATCGAGAACAACACGGCAACCCCACAAAAAGCTCGCATCCGCATCATCGGTACCTTCATCTCCCTCACAATCGAAAGCCGCCATCGAGTGGCGGCTTCCGCATTTCTCGGATTGAAATCTGTTCGTTAGGCCGTAACCGACTCTTCATCCATGTCGAAGTTCGAGTAGACGGCCTGGGTATCGTCGAGGTCGTCGATCGCGTCGAGCAACCGCATCATCTGCGTTGCCTGCGTGCCCTCGAGCTTGGTGTAGGTGGACGAGATCATCGTCACCTCGGCATGTTCGGGCTTGATCTTGGCGGCGGTGAGGGCGTTCATGACGGCCTCGTAGTCCTTGGGTGAGGTCAGAATCTCCCAGTTTTCACCTTCGTCCGTGAGGTCGTCGGCACCGGCTTCGAGCACGATTTCGGTGAGTTTATCCTCATTTGCTGCGGATTTTGCAACGACGATCACACCCTTCTTCGAGAACATATAGCCGACTGAGCCGGTTTCGCCGAGGTTTCCGCCGTTTTTCGAGAAAGCGAAGCGAATTTCGGAANNTCGACGATGACGGCGACGCCGCCTGGACCATAGCCCTCGAAGCGAATCTCCTCGTAGGCCGCGCCTTCAAGCTCACCCGTACCCTTCTGGATGGCACGCTTGATGTTGTCGGCGGGCATATTTTC
>DHWW01000246.1:20635-22381 GCA_002413385.1 Granulicella sp. UBA5172 | reverse complement strand
CTGTAGCGACTTGGCACCGGAGCGGCGTGGCGGTTTGCCCGCGCGGTTCCATGCGCGGGATGCGGGCCTGAGGCCCGCACCCCACAGCCCGCGAGGAGCCTGTGGAGCGGAAGGCCCACGGTGGCACCCAGCCCTGCTCTTGAGCGTGTTCTTACGCTCTCTATGGGCCGAGGTAGTTGCCGTTGCCTTTCCCGCCAGCGCCCATGCTGCCGTGCGAAGCCGAGAGACTCCATCGCGGGCGTCGCGCGGTATTCCGCGCACAGGGCCGAACGAGGCGAAGTGCGCGGGGAATGCCGAGCGAAGCGATGGCTGGGCCGCTAGGCCGAAATGGGAGCCCACGTGCGCCTGCCCGCCTTTGCTTTATGGGCAGGTTGAACGCTCGTGATCCGCACCGCCGAGAACGCGCGACGGGCCTGCCCTACTGTTACTCCACCCGTCGCGCGTTCCGGCGGGCCGACGCGACCAGCGGCGCTTGCTTGCTGTGGCGATACGTTTCATCCCGCGCTCCGGGCGCGGGCCGATGAGCTTCGAGGCGGACTCGCACTCCCCCAGCTGGCGGGCGACGTGCGCCGTTGCTTCTCGCACGGCGCGTGACAGCGGCCTGGTCGGGCGATGAGGCGTCGGGTGCGTGGCTCCGCACTCCGATGAGGCAAGCCCGGGGAATGAGGCAACGGCAACCTACGACGGCGCTGGGCAACGTCGTCGCCGGAGCGACTTGTACCGCGTGGGCTGGGGTGGGGGCGGGGGGGGTGTCCAGTACGGAAACTCTCGGGGTGGTCGGCACTCGCGCACAAACGCGATATAGATGGCCGCTCGTTCGAGCGAATGACCGGGCACGACGTAGACGATTGCTCTCATCTGGAGATCCTTGAACACAACAGATTGGGGTATGCCTAAGCGTACCCCCAAGATGCAGCAGTCCAGAGATCGAATTCTACCGCCTCGCGTCCTCGTGCAGTTGCTCTTCGATCCGGGCTGTGGGCGGAATGGTGCCGTCTTCGATGAGGGTGTGCTGCGTGGCCTTGCCCTGTGCGTCCGTGGTGAGCGTCCGGACCGTGAGCTCTGCCGCTTGCATGTGGGTTTCAAGCTGTTTGTTCGTGAGGTTGTGGACGTTCTCCGCGATCCAATCGAGGGACTCGACCACGTTGTCCTTGGTGAGCTTGGGACGAGGGCGGGTGAGTGGCTGAATTGCTGCTGGTGGGTTGGTCATTTGTCTTTCTCCTTAATTTCCTGATCGCTGAGCCGACGAGTACGGATTCGAACTATGAAAGGCGTACACGTGTTCTGTTGCCCACATCCATCCACAATGCTTTGAGCAGAAGAATCCGTCTCCGTATGGGCCGTGTTTGCTGTTGTGTGCGAACTTGCAGAGGCGTTTTCTACACCTGATACACAACGGCACACCTTTCGTGGTGGTGGTGGGGGGAGGGGGTGTCATGGCTGCTTATATCCAATCTGCCGCGCTGGGCGTGGCTTCTGTTGACGTTTGGGGTACGCGTTGAGTGCGAGTTGTGCACTGTGAAGCATCGCTTTTGCTTCCGCACCCTTGAAGTAGCCGCGCTGCAGACCGGCGGCGACACAAGCGAAGTAGGCCTGAGCGCGTCGTCGGCCGGTCAGCTGGGGCATGCAACACCGGAACGCCATCGATGCCGCCGTCTGTGCGTAGGCCTCCAGCTCTTCCCCGTCCATGGGTCAGGTGACGACGCCGCGCTTCTGTTCGTAGGCCTTGGCGTCGGTCGTGATCTT
>DHWW01000246.1:20126-20582 GCA_002413385.1 Granulicella sp. UBA5172 | reverse complement strand
TTGAGGCAGAATTGCACCCACGTTTCGATGGTCTCCGACTGCGGTTGTGCTAAGGCCGCATAGATCGTCGATGCCACGGCCGAGCCGATGGCGTAGGCGTGTTTCTCTTGCATGAAGGTTTTTCGGTTCTTCACTTTGTTCCTCCTGATGTGAACATTGCCAGGTCGTCGTTCGTGATCGTCTTCCGCTGGGCGTTGAGATACACTAGCGTCGCGCCTAGCGACTTGTGACCGAGGAGACACTGAACGGTTCGCAGGTCTCCTCCTCCTTCGTACAGTCGCTGGGCAGCGGTTCTGCGTAGGTCGTGCCACGTCCACCCGGCGATGCCGAGTTTTTTCTGAACCTGTTTGAGTTGCCTGGTGACGTAGCTGCTGATAAACGCGCTGGGGGGAATTCCCAGCGCGTAGATCAGAGGCTCCTCGGTGGTTTGTGCGCGGTCGATAGCCAGAGCCGCGA
>DHWW01000246.1:18520-20107 GCA_002413385.1 Granulicella sp. UBA5172 | reverse complement strand
GCGTCCCTGGTCGCCAGAAGGATGAACGCAAGCGGGATGCTTGCGACCTTCAAGACGGCTTCGAACTCCGCTTCCTTGACCGTGACCGTGCGACTCTCCGGCATCTTGACGTGTGGGATGCCGCCGTACGCGGCTGCTCCGGCGTCTAGCACTTCGAGGCAGCGTCTGAGGCCCGAGTGATATCCAATCCGCGTACCTGCGCTAAGGTGTGCGAAGCCTTCGCAGACTTCGGAGATGTCGCTTGCGGAGACTTCGCAAGCGCACTTCGAGCCGCACACGCCGATGAGTCGCTTGGCTGGCATGTTGTGGGCGGAGTCACTGAACAGGGTGGTACGACTGAGGAGCTGCGTGACCGTGCGGAGCGCGGTCGCTCTGCTTTTGGGCCAGGTAGTTCCTTATGGCCCTTGATGAAAAGCTGGGCCGCTTGGTGGGGAACGACTTCCCTGAGGCGTGTTCCCGAGGATGTGATAATGTCTGCTTGCCAGAGATCGTTACGTTTGCGGATTGCCATTTGGCACCTGTTCGGCACTGGATTGGATTTGGCCGCTGCTGTTGCGTCTCGGAAGCCCGTCGCCACCCTCAAGTACGAGTAGCCTTCACCCCACGCAAAACCCCCTCCATCCCCTTTCGTATCTGCTATTTCTCTCGACCCTTGCGCTCCATCGCCGCAAGCATTTCTGCCCATGGATACTGAAATTTACTCGCATGACGACTTCCTCGATTTATCGAAAGATAACCCCTCGGCAACCCAGATTCGCGCTATAGTTCAGCTACTGTAACGCTTTGCTGTTTTTTGGTCGATACACTCCCTATGCGCTCCCGCGGAATCATCACCCTCGCCTACGGCAGGCCCCGCTACGTCGAGATGGCCAAGTCCCTCGCCCGCTCTCTCATCCTCCACGACCCCACCCTGATGCGTGCCATCATCACCGACTCCGCGGACCCCGAGCTCGGCGACCTCTTCACCTACCGCATCGACCTCCGCCCCGAATACGGCTCTGCCTCCCGCCAGATGCTGCACCTCGACCGCTACACCCCCTTCGAAGAAACCCTCTTCATCGACTGCGACTCCCTGGCCGTCCACCCCCTCGACAACTTCTGGACCGCCTTCCAATCCGTCCCCTTCGGCGTCTGCGGAACCCGCACCCTGTCCGCCACCGACGTCGACCCCTCCCTCGACGTCCCCTTTCTTCTCAACCACTTCCACCTCACCACCCTCCCCCGGTTCGACGGCTCCAGCTACTACTTCAAGCGCACCCCGGAGGCCGCAGCCCTCTTCACCACCGCCCGCGACCTCCTCCTCCACGCCCCCGAGCTCCGCTTCACCCATTTCCAGCGCGACGGCCTCGACACCGGCCCCAGCGACGAAGCCATCTACTCCGTCGCCATGGCCATCCACGGCCTCACCGTCACCGACATGGGCCACGGAGGCATGTGGCCCGCCATCGACGCCAACATCCGTCTCGCCCTCGACATCCCCCACGGCATCTGCACCTTCGTCAAGCCCGGCCATCTCTTCGTCCCCGATATCCTCCACCTCGCCCACTTCACCGAAAGCCTCTTCTACCTCCGCGAGTGCGCCCGCCT
>DHWW01000246.1:11131-18474 GCA_002413385.1 Granulicella sp. UBA5172 | reverse complement strand
GCTGTTGCTCTTGCTGTTGCTTTGGCCTTTGCCTTTTTGTTTGTCATTCCGTAGGAATCTGCAGTTCCCCCGCACCGCCCCATCCTCGCCGCGTGCCCACCCACGGACGCCCCACCGTCACGATCGCGCCCTACGCCCCCACCAGCATCTCCGGCCCATGATTCCGCACATTCCCCACCGCGGTATTACAAGGCTCCGCCTTCATCCCCTCCGCATCATACGGCCGCAGCAAATGCATCGGAGCCGGCCGCGAATCATCGCGATCCAGCCACTCCTCCCAGTCCCGCCGCTGCAAGATCACCGGCATCCGGTCATGGATCGGAGCCATCAACTCATTCGCTTCGGTCGTCACAATCGCAAAGCTCTGCAGCCACCGGTCCACCTCCTGCGGAGACTTCTTCGGCTCCTTCCACGCATCCCACAACCCCGCAAACGCCATCGGCTCGCCATTCCTCAGCGTGATCGCAAACGGCTGCTTCCCACCCTTCGACTGCGACCGCGACGCCGTCACCGGCCGCTTCACCGCCGCACCCGGCTTCGGCTCCACCACCTTCGCCATCCACTCATAAAATCCATCCGCCGGGATCAAACACCGCCGCCGCTTGAACGGCTCCCTCCACGTCGCCGACGTCGCCACCGACTCCGACCTCGCATTGAACGTCGACATCCCCTTGAATTCCTTCAGGTTCGTCGCAAAAAACGGCACCAGCCCCCACCGCAGCAGCGCCATCTCCCGCTCGCCCGTATCCCGGCTCAGCCGGATCACCGGCTGGAACGTCGTTGGCGCAATGTTGTAATCCGGAGCAAGGGGATCTTCAAACACCTTCCCGGCTCGGTAGTCCTCAGCGATCTTCTGCTTCTCAGATTGACGAAAGTAGCGACCGCACATTCTTCCAGCCTAGCATCCAGAGCTGTGGGCTGGCACCTTCCCCGCAAAAATCCTGTCAAGCCCCCCAGCCCTCGTAAATCAATACAACTCATTCATTCGTCACGAGATAAAACTTCCAAAAACTTGGCATAGTTACCCCACTCACTTCTCTACAATAGAGATAGAGCGCATTTTCAGAACAAGATTCAGGACGCACAAGGCCCCCACAAGCCGAAATCAGGGCCGGCACCGCTAGAGCATCTTTCCAGTGAGTACCCAGCGAAGGTGCTGTCATCTCGACCGGAGCCAAACGGCCTTATCGTTTGGCGTAGTGGAGAGACCTGCAGTTTGCTGGCGCTGGCACACTGCATACTTATTGGAAATTTGCTCTAAGTCACCTGTTTTGAAGATTTTACCCGTAAAATCTCTGGAATCTAGATTTTACGAGAAAACATGTCTGTAACCTATTGATTCCAGAGATCAGATCAAAAAGAGGGGGGGAGGGGGGTACCCCCTCCCTCCCAGCAAAATGCCCGCGCCCCATAGGAGGCGCGGGCATCGTTGCCAATGAAATCCTCAACCCGATTAGTCGCGGTTGTCGTCCAGCTCGCCCGTATAGGTCGACTTGAACACCGAATCATCATTGATCTCCGACGCGGTCGTCCGCTCCGGAGCATCGCTCTTGATGGTCACCTGCAGATGTGCCGAAACCTCGCGGTGCAGCTTGATCGGCACATGGAACTCGCCAACCGTCTTCAGCGGCTCTTCCAGGTGGATCTTGCGACGATCCACCTTATAGCCCTGCAGCTCCAGCTCGTGCGCGATATCCTGCGACGTAACCGAACCGAACAGGTGATCGTTCTCGCCCGTCTTGCGCTCGAACGTCAGCACCAGCTCATTCAGCTTCCCGGCGAGCTCCTCAGCTCCGCCCTTCTCAGCCGCCGACTTGCGCAGCGACGACGACTTCATCTGCTCGATGACCGCCTTGTTCGCCGCCGTAGCCTCCATCGCCAGCTTCCCCGGCAACAGGTAGTTGCGGCCATATCCGGCAGCGACGTTGACCACGTCCCCCCGATGACCCAGCTTGTTTACATCCTCTTTCAGAATCACTTCCATGACACGTCTCCAAACGTACTCGGTTCGCGCCGCATGCGGACGCGGGTTGAACTAGAACTTGGCTGCAAACGGCAGCAGAGCAATCGCGCGAGCCTGCTTGATGGCGCGCGTGAGCTTCCGCTGGAACGGAGCGCTGGTACCGGACAAACGACGAGGAATGATCTTGCCGCGGTCCGACACAAACTGCTGCAACAGACGCACATCGCGGTAGCTGATCGTATCGATCTTCTCCACCGTGAACTTGCACACCTTCTTGCGGCGGAAGAACTTCCGTCCACCCGCTCCGCCTGCACCGCCGCCCGGACGCGGTGGCCGCGATCCACCCGCGCGAGGTCCGCCTTGTCCATGGTATCCGCCCGTGCGTGGTGCCGGAGCTCCACCCTCGGTCGTAGAAGCTGCGGCTGGAGCCGCAGGTGCTGCTTGATTCACTATCTCGTCAGCCATGATTCTTATCCTTTGTCTGCCGTTGGCGTTCTATGCCATCGACCGGTTCTGCTGCTCTTGCTCCAGACCCGCATCGGGATCTCTGGACTGGATCTTCGTCACCTGCTCGAAGATCGTGGGAGCATCTTGCAGCGTTGCATTTGTCCTGTCAGCAGACCGGAATTGTCCGGTCTGCGAAGCTTGTGTTCGCCTGCCCTTGGTTCGATGGAAAACCAGACGCAAGGAGCCAGATCTACGAAGCGACGGCGGGCTCAGCCTCGGCCACCGGCTCGGCAACCACCTCAGCAACCGGCTCGGCAACCACGGCTGGCGCCTCAGCTACAGCCACAGGTGCTTCCGGAGCCTCAGCAGCAGCCTCAGCGTTGATCTGCGGCAGAGCGCTGCGCTTCACGTGCGCATCGCGATGAGCCTTGATCTTGGCCACGCGCTTGTCTTCCTCGTCCATGCGAACAGTGAGGAACTTGATCACCGGCTCGGAGACCCGGAGACGACGCTCGATCTCGGAGACCAGCGACGCCGGAGCGTCCACGATCAGCAGAACGTAAAGCCCATCATTGAACTTCTTCACCGTGTAGGCCAGCCGGCGGCGACCCATCTTCTCGGTCGTCTTCACCGTGCCACCACCCGTGGTGATGTATCCGGAGAACGTCTCGATGAGCTTGTCGAGTTCAGCCTCTTCAACATCGGGCCGAACGATAAACATGATTTCGTAAGTGCGATTCATCTCTACTTCTTTCTGCGGGGTTCTGCCCCGCACCGCTTCGGTTGCTACTTCCATCCGAAACCGGTGTGGAAGATTGTTACTGTTTGCTATCCG
This sequence comes from Granulicella sp. UBA5172, assembly GCA_002413385.1. Classification (GTDB taxonomy): domain Bacteria; phylum Acidobacteriota; class Terriglobia; order Terriglobales; family Acidobacteriaceae; genus Granulicella. The sequence goes on along the minus strand of DHWW01000246.1, from coordinate 15,229 downwards.
GATCAACCTTGCGATTGAACTCATTCATCGCCGCGCCAACACCTTTAGTCAGCACAGCCTCGACCGCGCGTACAGCCTGGTCGAGCACCTCATCCAGCGTTGCCAACTCCTGTTTACGCATCGGCGTAAGCAGGTAATCAGCGCCACCAGCTTTCACAATGCGTCCGCTCTCGAGTGGCGGTTTGCCAACTCCAATCCGAACGCGAAGCCAATCCTCTGTTCCAAGCACGCCGGAGACAGACTTCACTCCGTTATGCCCGTTTGCCGAACCCCTCTGCGCAAGTCGCAGCGTGCCCAGCGGAAAATCCAACTCGTCGTAGAGAACAATCAAGTTCTCAACGCCGATCTCCAACTCATCCATCAGAGCGCCTACCGATAGCCCGCTCAGATTCATGAAGGTCTCAGGCTTTGCCAGCAGGACATCATGCCCCGCCAGTTTCGTCCTCGCCGTCAGCGCTCGTCCGCGACGGTTGGCAACCTGCACATCACATACTGCCGCAATGCGATCGATCGCCAAAAACCCGGCGTTGTGCGGCGTATATGCGTATTCCGGACCAGGATTCCCAAGACCGACAATCAGCTTCACGCTCGCACAACACCTTTCAGCAACTTACTTCTTGCCCTTGTCGCCAGCAACTGGAGCAGCAGCAGCAGCGTCCACCTTGCCCTTCTTCGCCACTTCCGGCTCAGCAGGACCAGCAACCGGCTCAACTGCAGCCTCTTCCCTCAGGACCGTTACATGCGCAACCAACGCGTCTTCGTCACCCTGGTACTTGATCTTGTCTGAGTGCGGCAGATCAGCGATGTGAATCGAGCCGTTGATCTCCAGATTCGTCACGTCGACATCGATGTGACCCGGAATATCGGAAGGCAGGCACTCGATCTCTACCTCATGGAGAACCTGGCTGAGAATTCCGCCAGAGTTCTTTACGCCCGTGGGAACGCCTGTCAACTGCACCGTCACGGATACGCGCATGGTCTTGTCCATCGCAATGCGCTTCAGGTCGATGTGCAGCAGGTTGCCCTTGATGGGCTCATTCTGCCAGTCGACGATCATCGCCTTGGTAACGCCAGCGCCCTCAATCGTGAGATCGAAGATCGTGTTGTGACCAGCATCCGAGTACAGAATCTTGGTGATGACCCGGGGGTCAACCGTCACTGCAACCGACTCCTTGCCCGCGCCATAGACAACCGCAGGAATCAGTCCCTGCACACGCACGCGGCGAGCATGGTTCTTGTTGAATGTTCCCGTGCGGGGTGTTGCCACCACCGCGTCCATCTTCTTTTCACTTGCCATATTCATTCCTTTCGGGCACGAGGTTGAGCCTCGCTCCCTTTGTCCTTCAACTTGTAGCCTGTAACGTACAAATCTTCTTGCAAACTGCAAAAATTCGATTAGGTGAACAGCGTACTCACGCTGGTCTCCATGTGAATGCTCTCAAGCGCCCGACCTAACAAGCCGGCGATCGAAAGCACCTTGATCTTGCTTACCTGCTGTGCAGCTTCGCTAAGAGGAATCGTGTTGGTAACAACCAACTCCTCTAACTGCGAATCTCTGATCCTCTCGACTGCGAGTCCGGAGAGCACAGCATGCGATGCGCACGCATACACTTTATCTGCGCCCTGCTCCAGCAACGCCTCCGCGGTCTTCACCAGCGTCCCGGCTGTATCGACGATGTCATCGAGGATCAAGCAAGTCCGTCCTCGCACATCGCCAATCACGTTCATCACTTCCGTCACGTTGATATCCGTCCGACGTTTGTCGACGATGGCCAACGGTACTTCTAACTTTTTTGCGAAGAATCTCGCTCGCTCTACGCCGCCTGCATCGGGACTAACCACCGTCAGGTTGGGCAGCTGCAAATCCCTGAAATAACCAACCAGCACTGGACTGGCAAACAAATGGTCGACGGGGATATTGAAAAATCCCTGGATCTGCGCTGCGTGTAAATCCACGAACAGCGCTCGATTGGCTCCAGCCGTGGTGAGCAAATCAGCCACCAGCTTGGAGGTGATCGCAACGCGGGGTCTGTCCTTGCGATCCTGCCGCGCGTAGCCGTAGTACGGAACCACCACGGTGATACGTCCTGCTGAGGCGCGCCTGAGCGCGTCCATCATAATCAGCAGTTCGACCAGATTCTGGTCGACCGGATGGCATGTGGGCTGGATTAGAAACACATCCGTGCCACGTACATTTTCAAGGAGCTGAAAGTGGGTTTCGCCGTCAGAGAACCGCTGTAAGCGTGTCTCTCCGACGGGTACACCCAGAAACTTGCCGATCTCCTCCGCTAACGGCCGGTTTGCCGAGCCGGAGAAGATCTTGAAGCGCTTATCGTCACTCAGGCGCGAGGAGCGTTTTTTCTCTCCTGCTTTTGGATCGGACGCCTTCGTTCCCGGAGCAGAGGCTGTTGGTGTCAATGCAATCTCAGCAGCTTGCTTCGGTTGCTCCGCAGCAAGCAGGACCGCTGGGGTCTTTAATGCTGCAACGGAGCCATCATGGGTAGAGCTCGGGAAAGGAACCGCAGTCGTGTCTTGTTGGTTCACGTTGAAATCCTCCAGGTTGGTTGACCTTTGGGTAATTCAATACTGCTTGTCTTACTTCTCGCGGCCGGCACTGTTTCGTTGCCGACCATGTGCATCTCGCTAGACTTCGGTTCCCTTTGGCTGGCTCGAATCTTGTTCAATCTCGAGGACAACCTGCAAACTTCCTGCTACTCCCGCGCATCGGCTCTTGGCCGAGTTTCATGTGCGGGTCTTGCTCAATCTTGGGCGATGACGTTTCCATCGCTAAAATCAAAAGTTCCCTAACTGCTTTCATTCCAGGACTTACAGATCACTCACTCTGCAAATCTGGCGAACGACTGAGTGGTTGGGCGACTAGGATTCGAACCTAGACAAACTGCGTCAAAGGCAGTTGACCTACCATTAGTCGATCGCCCAGTATTGCCGGCGCGCTTCATTGCAATTGCCGACCCTGCCTCTTGCGAAACAGGTTACTCTGCGAACATCGTATGCCAATAGTCTCGACGGGGCAGGGTCTCTGTGAGGATAGCCTTTGTGCCGTGCTGTTGTACACGATGTTGAGCGGCGCGGGCGTCTGTTTGTGACCTGTAGAGTCCAAACAACGCCGAACCAGAACCCGAGAGAGCTGCGTAAAGCGCAGATTCTCTTGAACTTCCCACTAAATCACGCTTGGTTGAACGCAAGGAGGGATGCTGCGAGAAGACGACTTCTTCAAAGTCGTTCTCAATCCCGGTGCGGACAAGCGCGAGAAGGGGATTCTCGGCCAGATCACCTCGTACGTCCCTCAATTCAGAGGCCCTACCCGAAGGTAAGTCATTTGGATTCAATTCCAAACGGCTCGTAAGAGCGATACCGGAGGGGCCGGACTCGACGCCAGTTGTCGACCAGACAGAGGCTAGAGCGCGGCTCAACTGTTTTAGTTTATCCACAGGCGGGGTGGAAGTCAATGCAACGGCGTCAAGTTGTTGAAACGCAAGGGCTGTAGAGACTCCAATCTCGGGTAGTGCGATGACACAGGGGAGGGGTGGGGAGTCGGGGAGGGGGTAGACTTCTTCGCCGCGGCCGAGGCCGAGGACGGTTCCGCCGAGGAGGAAAAGGGGGACGTCGGAGCCTACTTCCTCCGCTACTTCCAGCCTCCCTGATGCTGTCATGGGCGACGCGTAACTCCCTTTCAAGTCCTAGCATTGCGGCGATTGCGTTGGCTGAGCCGGCACCCATTCCGCCTTGTACGGGGAGGTGCTTTTCTATCTGGATTTCTACCGCTGCGGTGAGGCCTAAACGGTTCAAAACGCGGTCGATGATGCGGTAGGCGGTGTTTCGTTCGGCGGTTCCGGCTTCGGAGCGGGGGACGGCGCGGTGATTGGAGGTGAGGAGGATGCTGGTGGCGGCGGAAGGGGTAGCTGTAACTGTCACGAAATCATGGAGTTGGAGGGTCTGGTAGACGGTGGTGAGGGCGTGGAAGCCGTCGTCGCGGAGGGGGCCTACGGCGAGGCCGAGGTTGATTTTGCAGTAGGAGCGGACACGGGTGGGCATCAGGCGGGCTCCCGAAATGGGGTGTTTTGATGCGTGTTCAGC
>DHWW01000246.1:5784-11078 GCA_002413385.1 Granulicella sp. UBA5172 | reverse complement strand
GGGATGGGGGGTCGCCGAGGCGGCGTCGCTGTCAAGTGGGGCACTCTTCCCATAGCGCCCGAGCGAGCTCGGAGGGAGTGCCGGACGGGATGGCTGCCAGACGTTCATGCAGGGTTGATTCTAGAGCAAATTTCCAATAANNCGATAAGGCCGTTTGGCTCCGGTCGAGATGACAGCACCTTCGCTGGGTACTCACTGGAAAGATGCTCTAAATCGTGGGGAGAGCGGTAGCGGGGTGGGGTTAAAAGAAGAAGCCCGCGGTGCAGAGTATGCGCCGCGGGCTGGAGGAGCGTTGGCTCAAGGTTACGGTGCGACGCCGAGCATGTTGTTACCGGCGGCGAGGGAGAGGGGGGTGACGACCGGGGCGGCTGCTCCGACCATCTCTACAACCGAGTTGCCGATGTAGTTGGTGACCCACACGTTGCCGGAAGGATCGATGGCGACGTTGAGGGAGTCATTGAGCATTGTGGTGAAGGAGGTGGCTGTGGCGGGATACTGCGCCTCAGGAATGTAGTTGGTTGGAGGCGAGATGGCCAGGTTGTTGGAACCATTGATCTGGATGATCGAGTTGGTACCTGTGATATTCGTGCAGGCACCGTAGCCACCGCAACGATTGGCCAACCACACATTGTTATTGCCATCGACTGCCGAACCGAACGTCCAGACCAAATTGGCTCCCGTGCTGGCGCTGGTGAGAGTGGTGTAGGTGTAATAGGGAGAAGTTCCGGTAGTAGTCATCTTGTAGACCGTTGCCGCAGCTGCCTGATTGGCGATCCAGGCATTGCCATTGCGATCGATCGAGGGGAACTCGGGCTGTCGGGTGGTGGTTGAGAAGGAGAAGGCCTTTCCTCCGGTGGGGGTAATCCTGGCGATCTGGTAGGGAGAGCGTTCGCTGGTGACCCAGAGATCACCACCCTTCGCCGCGCTCTCGATCGCACCGTGGGCTACGTTATCCCCGGATGAGATGATATAGCCAGCGCCGGTGCAGTAATAGACATAGGGGCCTGTAACTGTGGCGCAACTAGGACTGCTGCTGAGGAGGGTGCCGCCAGGACTGTACTTCCACATTTGGTAGTCGCAGGTGGTCGTTTGATTGCCACCGCTTCCCGTGGTGTAGCAGGTGTTATAGGTGGCGTCGGGAGTGCCGTTGTTGGAGGCGAAGAAGAATGCGTCGCCGGACTTGTCGGTGATTACGGTGTACGCGGTGTTGTAACCAGAACCATAGGTGGTGGTGAAGACGCCGTTGCTTCCTGCAAACTGGATGCCCGTGGTGCTGTTGCCGTTTCCTGTCCAGGCGTTGTTGGAACCATCGATGGAGACGTATCCATAGTTATACGTCGCGGTATTTACGGTGGAGTTCGGGGCACCCAGTGGGGACCACCGGAAGGCGACGTGGCTTGTCTGGGCAGTAATCCAGATCTGGCCAAGGTCGTCGACGGCGATGCTCTCTGCTTTGCCGAGTAGAGAGTTGGTGGCGCTGGGGTATCCCGAAACGGCGGTCAGCGGGTAGTTGATGACAATGGTGAAGTCATTGGGCGCATGAGCGAGTTTCGGTACGAAGGGTACTGTTCCGGACTGTAGCCCGTAGATGTTCGTAACGAAGTTGGTGTTCACACCGGTCGTGGAGGCGTAGTTGCCTGCGGGGTAGCGGGCGATGTTGATAGCGGCCGTCGCGGTGTCCGTCGGGTTTGTGCCGGTGGTCAGCCCATCGTCTGTGGCATTGGCAAACAGCGTGATGCAGGAGGTGGAGGTGGCTCCGGTGGCTCCATCCACGCAGGAGGCAAGGATATTGCCGAGGGTGTCAATGGTGGCCTGTGGAACAACGCCGTTGCCCGCGTTTGGGGTAAAGGTGACGCCTGAGCTACCGAAGCTTAACTGCTGTGTCTGGTAGTTGGCGAGGTGGCCTTCGCCGACGTTTACCGCGGAGATCTGGCCATTGCCCTGGATCGCGTAAAGCTGCGCTGCCGTGTTGGCTGCGTTCTCAATGCCCGTAAGGCCCTGTGCTGTGCCGGTGCTGCCGATGTGGACGGCATCGTTATTGGCCGACGAGGTGAAGGGCTGGAAGACGTACGCGGCAGCGACGGTGGAGACCTCGTTCATATAAACGAAGTTGCATGGGGCTATTGGAAGAGCCGCCGAAGTTGGGGACGCCGTTGCTCGGGCAGTTGCCGAGCACCGCCATCTGGGAGATGGCGGCGTTGATTACGGTACCTGGGTTACCGCCGGAGGAATAGATATAGACCGGGTGGCCTGCCGTGCAGGTGTAGCCACCGGTGAGGCTGAAGCCGCCTGAGCTATCGGAGATGACGTATTGCCAACCCGCGGGGATATGGGGATCGCCGCCCGTGGCCGGATTGCTATGAAGCGCGTAGCCTCCCGGTGAGCTGCTTGTCCCCGTGCCCAGGAGGGAGGTGGCAAGGGAGCCAATTCCGAGGGTTCCGGGCTGCAGGAGATAGATGTGCGAGCCAGTGACGGGGGCGTGGCCTCCATAGATGGTGCCACTCATGGGAGGGCCCTCCACCTGTGTTGAGATGACCGAATCGGGAAAACCTACGTCCATGCCGCCGCAGCCGATGAGAGCGACGGAGGCACTACCGAGCAAGAGAGCGAGAGCGAGAGAGCGGGGATGGAACGGGGTCATGATGGGTATACTCCTGGTTGCAGCAAACGCGCAGTAGTGCAGAAACGGGACTGGATGAGTGGATCATAACCTTAAATATCCACAGATCCTACCATTTTTTTTCGCAGGAGTGTTTATTCTTGTATGTTTCCAAGAATAATGCCTCAGACCGATACAGTTTTACCGTAAAGAGGCTAGGGGGCCTTAGGGACTGGCTGGAGCGGGGTGACGGTGGGAGCCGCGAGGCCGAAGAACATNNCCTCCTACGCCGTAGACTCCGGTGGAGGGAGAGAGAGCGGTGGAGGGGGAGGAGGAGGTGTTGCCTGCGACCTCGGTGATGGAGGCGGTGGCGAAGTTGGTGAACCAGGCGTTCTGGGCGGAGTCGACGGCAACCATCTCGGGGTGATTGATGCCTCCGTCGACGACGCTGCTGAAGAGGATGGTGCCGTCGGGAGCGATGTCGGCATAGGCCCCCTCGTTGTTGGGAGGCTGGGCGCCGCCGAGATAGTCGGATACCCAGAGATTGCCGCCGGCATCGGTGGCGACTCCTTTGGAGAGCTGGCAGCAGTTGGCGTTGCTGAGGAGCTGGCCGTTGGGATAGCTGGGGGTGGGTGCAGAGATGTGGGCGACGGAGTTTCCGCCGGGCAGCCAGAAGCCGTCGGAGGCGTCGATGGCAATGGCCTCGGGTACGAGGGCGAGTCCTTGACTGAGGCCAAGGTCGGCGGAGACAACACTGCCCGTGCCGTTGTAGACGGTGGCCGAGGGGGGGCCGGTATTGACAACAAAGATGTTACCGTTGGTGTCCGCGGCGACGGCGTCAGGGTAGTTGACGTTGGTGGTGTAGCCGGTGGGCTGGGGGGAGACGCCGATCTGGCCAGAGCTGGCACCATAGAACTTGACGATGTTGCCGGCTCCCGAGCCTCCGTAGCCGTTTTGGTTGGTGATCCAGATGTTGTCGGAGGTGTCGATAGCGAGGCCGTTTTCCTGGATGATTTCGGTGTGGTCGGTGGCTCCGAAGCCGGTGGCGCTGAGCGGCGTGCCCTGGGCGTTGAAGGCGGAGAGGGGGCCAGCCTGGTTGGCGACCCAGATGTTGTTCTGGCTGTCGATGCCGAGGGCGGTGGGCGCTGCGAGGCCTCCGCCAGTGACGTTGAGGGACATGGTCCAGTCGTTGGGCGCTTGAATGAGGGTGGTGGCGAAGGGGACGTAGGTGCCGATCGCTCCGTACACCGCGGTGACGTTCTGGCCGGGGTGTTTGACGATGTTGAGGGCGGCGGTGAAGGTGTCGGTGGGGGCCGTGCCGGCGACGGTCGCGGCGGCGAAGAGCGGGCTGCAGGCAGAGGTGCCGTCGGAGTTAATACAGCTGGCGAGAGCATCGGCGAGGGCGTTGAGCTTGCCGGTTTCGACGCTGAGATTGGGGGGAAGGGTGGCGGGCAGGCCGGTGGTGCTGTCGGCGAGCAGGCCCGCGTCGAGGAAGGCGTTGGTGATGCCGGGGGCGTTGGTGGAGGTTGCGCCGATGTGGGTGGCTGAGGTGGTGAAGGGCGCGAGGGCCCAGGCGGCGGCGACGGTCGTGAGCTCGTTGACGGAGATGAACTTGGTGGAGGCCAGGTTGCTACAGGAGCCGAGAGCCGCGACCATGACTAGGGCGGTATTGTTCGTGCCCGCAGCCTGGCCGGGGTTCCCTCCCGACGCGACGAGATAGACCTGGTTGCTGCTGGTAACCGAGGAACCGATGCTGTTCTGGCCGCAGGTGTAGTCGTGGCTGATGCCGAAGGAGCCGTTGGCGTCCGTGGTGACGAGCTGGGTGAGCATCGGGGTGGCAGCTGAGCCGTTGCCGGTTGCGCCCACGGTATAGAGCTGAATGGTGGAGCCAGAGACTCCCTGCTGTCCGCCATGCACCATACCCTGGATCGCCATCGTACCTCCGCCGCCGGAGGTGATGACCGTGCCAACGCCGCAACCCGTCAACGTAAGGGCGCAACCTAACAGGATTCCTTTTAATAAACTATGGTTTGCAGGCACGAATGAGTTCCTCGAAAGAGATGGAGATTCTTAAATTTTACTCCGATGAGGAGTTTTCAGGGGGACTTTATGAATAGAGTTGCCCGTGTTTTTAGGGTGCTGCTGCCCAATTCGGGAAGCGAGGAACGGCGCGGTCCGGGTGCGCCTGCGCGCGGATTTGGGCCGGGTTGAGGCCAGGGTGTGGGCCCGGCGAAGTGTTGGAACTGGAGCGCGGGCGTCCGCGGGCTAGTGGGCTTCGAGTTCGATCTTGCCCATCAGCCGCGGTGGCCGCTTGAGCAGCAGAACCAACGGGATGAGGCAGGCCAGCATGTAGGCGAACATGCGGTATTGGTCCATATAGGCGAGCAGCTCGGCCTGGCGCTGGACCTGGGCGTAGAGCATGGCGAGGCCGGCGTAGGCGCTGTCGGACGCGGAACCGCTGGACACAACGGAGCCGTGCACGACGGCGAGGGCGTGGGCAGCGCGGGCGGCGATCGGGTTTGCGGGGTTGATGTTGGCGCTGAGATAGGCCTGATGGGTCTGGGCGGCTCGCTCGAGGAAGGTGCTGGAGATGGCAATGCCGATGCTGCCACCCTCGTTGCGCACGAGCGCGTAGATGCCTGCGGCGTTGCTGCTCTGCTCGGAGGGGAGGAAACGGAACATGATTGTACTGAGC
>DHWW01000246.1:0-5698 GCA_002413385.1 Granulicella sp. UBA5172 | reverse complement strand
TCCTGGCCCTTGTCGAGCACGATTTCAAGCGAGGCGAGACCGATGGCGATGAGGGCCAGGCCGGTGCCGTCGATGCGAAGCTTCTTGCCCTTCTGCGCGAGTCGCCTGGCGGTGAGGGCGATGGGGTCGACCAGCACCATGCGGGTGAAGAAGGCGCACGCCACGCCGACGGGGATATTGATGTAGAAGATCCAGCGCCAGGAGTAGTTGTCGGTGATCCAGCCGCCGAGGGTGGGGCCGAGAACGGGCGCGCAGAGAATCGCGACGGTGTAGACGGCCATGGCCATGCCGCGCTTGTTGCCGGGGAAGGCGTCGGCGAGGATGGCCTGCACGGAGGGTTGGAGGCCTCCTCCGGCAACGCCCTGCAATACGCGAAAGACGACCAGCAGGCCGAGGGTTGGAGCCACGCCGCAGAGCGCCGAAAAGACGGTGAACATCACGACCGAGATGAGATAGAAGTTCTTGCGGCCGATGACCGAGGAGATCCAGCCGCTGATGGGCAGAATGATCGCGTTGGCGACGAGGTAGCTGGTGAGGACCCAGGTGCTTTCGTCCTGCGAGGCGGAGAGGCTGCCGGCGATGTGGGGGAGAGCGGCGTTGGCGATGGAGGTATCGAGCACCTCCATGAAGGTNNGGCGAGAGTGGAGTGGAGTTGGAGGCGGGCGGCGGTGGTGCGAGGGGCTCGCCGGGCTCGAATTCGGGCGCACTGGAGGAGAGCGAGGACTCGGCTCTATCGAGCGCCGCCTCAATCCCTTCTCTTTCGAGCTCCGGCTCTTCGAGGACTGACCCACCAGTCATAGTTATGACTCCTTGGTCATTAGAGCAGGAGAAGGCTCGGTGGGATTCAACCGGCGGAGAGAAAACGTGCTAGTTTGATTGCGTGAAGGCTATTGCCCCGGCCCGGACTCCAACCCGGCCTCCAACCCGCAAACAGGTGCTGACGGACATGCGCCGCCAGGAGATTCTTGCGGCTGCGATTAAGGTGTTTGGAAAGAAGGGGTTTGCGGCGACCTGCGTGGGGGATGTGGCGGACGCGGCGAAGATCGCGAAGGGTACGGTGTATCTCTACTTCGAGTCGAAGGAAGAGATTTATGCGACCGCCGTGCATCTGGCCATCGCGCAGTTGCATGAAGTTGCTGCGGAACGAATCCGGTTGGTGAAGGGGATACGCGAGCGGCTGACCGTCGCGATTGCGGTGCGGATGGAGTTCTGGCATGAGCAGTCGAATCTTTATCGGCTGCTGCTGACGGTGGGGCGCGAGGCTCGGCATAAACGCCAGACGAATGAGGTGCTGCGGTCAGGCCACGCGTATTTTCTGTCGATTCTTGAAGACGGTGCGGTCGCCGGAGAGCTGGAGACGCAGGACTTCGACACGATTGCGTGGGCGATTCTGGATATGATTCGCGGAGCGAATGAGCGGCGAACGGATCACCTGACGGAACGAACTCCGCAGCAGGATGCGGCGAGTATTACAGCGTTCGCGCTGCAGCAGCTTGGGCTGGCTCCCGATGTACCGTAGCGGGTTCGGCTATGTCTAGATTCTCGCGAGTGGGTTCAAGCACCTCTACATCGGTGTGACTTCAACTCTTGAACTGCGTGTAGGGCAGCACAAGGACGGGACGTACCCTATCGCACAGGTGAGTTGCTGGAGAAGGCTACAGCCGGGAAGTGGATTTGGGGAGCAGGGTGTGCACCGTTGCCGGATGGATGGCGTGAGGCCGGATCAGGGGCGGACGCCGGGCTGTAGAGCGGAGAGTGGCGTCACGGTGGGGGTTGCAGCACCGATGAGCTCGGTCACGGAATTGGAATTCTGGTTGGGCACCCAGACATCGCCGGATGCGTCGATGGCGAGGAAGGAGGGGCCGTTTAGATTGCCGCCCTGGTATCCAGAGGCTCCCGTGACAGCCGCCCCGGAATGATTGAATTCCGAGAGCGCATAGGAGTTCCCCGCATTGGTAATCCACACGTTGTTGCCACCATCGATGGCGATCCACGTCGGCGAAGAGAGGCCACCGGCGCTGTAGGAGGTTGAGGTTCCCGTGGGTGTGAGCTTGAACAAATTGCTATGCGTGGCCGCCGGGATCCATCCGTTTCCGTTGCTGTCGATCGCGACGTTGCCGGGCGTTGCTATTTGCTGGCTCGCATAAGACATAGTGGTGCTGCCCGAGGGGTTAGAAAGGCGGCAGGCTGTCCCATTCGAGTTGACCGTCGCCCAGATGTAGCCGGAGGGATCGAGGGCAATCTGCGAGACGTTCGCCAGACAGCTATTCGTGATCGAGGTGTTCAACGAGACGATGGGACTCGATGTAGCCGAGTTATTGAACTTGCGGATGATGTTGGCGTTGCTGCCGCCGTCGGTGACGTAAACAAAGTTGTTGCTGTCGATGGCCACGGAGGTCGGAGAGTTCATCTGCGGCGAGGTCCATGGAGACCCGCTAACCGAGCCCAGGCTGCTGGTGTAGGCATAGAGGGCGTTTGAGTTTCCCGCCGTGACAAACACGTTGTTGCCGGAATCAATCGCGACAGAGTTGAAACCGTTTCCCCCGGTGGCGCTGGTGGCAAGGACCGCTCCCGCTGGAGAGAGCTTGGTCACATAGCCCGAGCTGGAGCTTGTAGGCACAAGGGCGTTGCCGAGGCTGTCGATGGCAATGCTGCCCGGAGAGGAGATGTTCTTGTAGGTGATCGCGACGGTGAAGTCCCTGGGTTGGGACATGAGCGAAGGAGAGAAGGGCACGGTGCCGCCGGCCAGGTTCCAGAGCCTGAGGACGTTGTATGCACCGGGGTTTTGGGCGATATGGATGACCGCCGTTGCAATATCGGTGGGCTTCGTGCCGTTGGTGGTTCCGTCGCTGGTGGCGTCAGCGAAGAGTGTTTTGCAGGTAGCGGAGGCAGTGGTTGCCGTATTCGCCGAGTCGACGCAGGCTGCCAGAATATTGCCCAGCGTGTCGAGCTCCGCCTGTGGAACGGTGCCGTTGCCCGCAACCGTACTCTGGTTGGCGATCCCGCCCGGCTGCTGAATGTTGTAGATGTTGGCAGCGTTGAGCGCGGCGTTCTGCAGGCCGACAAGATTGGTAGCGGAGGTCCCGATATGCAGAGGGTCGTTCGCAAAGCCGGCCATGGCATACCCCAGGGCCACGGTAGACACCTCGTTCACGTAGACATACCGAAGGGCTCCGGGGCCGCTGGAGAAGTTTCCGGAACTGGGACAGATACCCAGCAGCGCAACATTGACGATGGCGGGATTGTTCGCGCCCACCGATATCGCCGTACCTGTCTGAACATTGGTGCCGCTGCCCGGTGCGATGTTGGTGGAGATCTGAAACGACGAGGCGGTGGGCGTGCCCAGAACGGTTTGCGTGGTTCCGTTCAAGGTGGCCCACTGACCACCCAGACTGGATAACTGGATGGTCTGCCCTGGATAGAGCAGGTTGCTGCCCGTAAAGGTGTAGGTATAGGTGCCGTAATTCGAGCTCACGGAAATTCCGATGATGGAGATGGTGAAGGAGCTGTTGGGAGAGCCGCCGGAGATATAGAGGTAGACCGGATAACCGATGTCGCAGGTGTAGTCGCCGGTGATGTAGAACTCGCCGAAGGCATTGGAGGTGACGTAGTAGAGGCCGTTGGTGGCGCTTCCCGCGATCTGATCCTGGGTAACGGGATAGCCGTTGCTGGCGGCGGCGCCAGCAGAAGAGGCCGTAATGAGCGGCCTCGCCATCGTCGCGTAGCCGGAGGTGGTGGCTTCGAGCAGGAAGACGTGCGAGTTGACGATCGGCGCGTGTCCACCGAAGACGCTGCCGTGAATGTAGCCGACGGGAGTCTGCGACCGTGACGGTGGGAAAACTGACGCCGGCAAGACCGGAACAGCCACTCAAGGTCAAGGTGGCGGTGACGAGCGCGAGTGTAACAATTCCAGATAAGGTTCTGATGGCGCACCCCAGTGTGCAGTGCTTGCACTTGCTGGAGGCCCGGTCACCGCACATCGCGACCTGAACGACCAGCACAGCTTCCTAGCTGCAGGGGTCATCGGCAAACTGGCATGAAAGCATGAGCCGCAGCTCTCCCATGCGCGGTGCCGAAACGGCAAAGACCGGGCAGCGTTGCCCGGCCTTTGCTGTTGGTGATGCTTCGTTGTGGCTACTGTCCTTTTTCGTTGTCGCGGATGAACTCCGCGGTGCGGTCGCGAAGGCCGGTGCGAGCCTCCGGGTTGACGTAGACCATGTGACCGGTGGGGAAGAACTTGTACGCGATGTTCTTCTGCAGACTGGCGGGCATGGGAAGGTGCTTCATCTCAGACGTCGCCCCGAAGTACAGCGTGCCGAGATCGAAGTAGCCTCCCATCAGCAGGATGTGCATCTTCGGATTGACCTTCATGGTGTAGGCGAGATCGGCCTCCACGTTGGAGCTTGTGCCGGGCCAACCGCCGTCTCCTCCCGGCGATTTGACGGCCATGTCCCAGTGCCAGCCGCTCATGCGCGCGCTTGGCTCGTAGGTCATGTTCTCACCGAACTTCAGCGTGGTGTGCGCNNTCGTAGTCGGTTTCGGAGCTCATCGGATTCATGCTCGGGCCCTGCCAGCGCGAGTCCAGACGACCGGTTGTTTCGTCGTTGCTGCCGAGCAGATCCTGGGCGAACTGGCCGCCGGTCATGCGCAGGTTCGCCTTGATCCAGAGGGCGGCGGGAATGCCGGTGTAGCTTTCGAGCTTGGCTGCGACGGCGGCCTTCTGCGCGGGATCGAGATCCGCTCCCTGCAGCAGCGCCGTGGCGTAGCCGCCGAGCGAGAACTGCTCCACCTCATGCAGCCAGGGCAGCAGCTCCGCGGGCTGGTTGGGCACCTTGTGGTGATACCAGGCGGTCGCGGCAAAGCTGGGGAGCGCGAGGTAGAAGCCATTGTCGGTGCCGGGATTGCCATCCGATCCGTCAGCCGAGTCGTCGAAGCTGAGGATCTGCGAGAGGAAGACGACCCCATTCAAATCCACGCCGTGGTGCTGCAGAGCGGCGGAGAGCGCAGCATCGCGCGTGGTGCCATAGCTCTCGCCGAAGAGAAACCGCGGCGAGTCCCAGCGATCGTACTTGGTGAGGAAGCGGCGGATGAAGCGCTGGAACGCGCCCGCGTCCTCATCGATGCCGTAGAAGGCCTTGTTGGCATCCTTGCCCATGACGCGGCCGTAGCCGGTGCCGGGAGCGTCGATGAAGACGAGGTCGGCGGTGCCGAGCAGCGTGTCCTCATTGGGCACGATCTTGTAGGGTCCGCCGGCAGGGTGGTCGAGGTCGGGAAGCACGACGCGCACCGGGCCGAAGCTGGCCATGCGAAGATACATCGTCGCCGAGCCGGGGCCGCCGTTGTAGATGAAAACGATAGGGCGGGTGGCGTCATCGACGCCCTTGGCAAAGTAGGCGGTGTAGAACAGGGTCGCGGTGGCAGGGCGATCCTCGGGCTTGGCGGGCAGCTCGACGCCGGAGTCGGGGAGCAGCTTGCCGTCGAGGTTGAGCATCGCGTCCTGCGTGTCCGTCGCGCCAACCGTGAGCAGACCGGCGACGGCCTTGTAGGCGATGTTCTTGCCGCCGACGCTCACGGTTCCTTCGGTGATGGAATCGGGCGTGGGGGTGGAAGGCTTCGCTGGTTCGGCAGCGCTCGAGGTCGTAGTGGTGGTCGTCGTCTTCTCGGCGTGATGCTCCTGCGCGAAGGCAGAACCGGCTAA
>DHWW01000245.1 GCA_002413385.1 Granulicella sp. UBA5172 | reverse complement strand
GGCCGGGGCGATGTCCTTCAACACCAGCTTCTCCAGACTCAACTCAGAGACTAACCGCTTCAGCTTCGCGTTCTCCTGCTCCAGTTCTTTCAGACGCCGTGCCTGATCCACCTTCAACCCACCCTACTCCTTGCGCCAACGGTAGNNGCAGATTCACGATCTGCTCCGACGTGCGCTTCTTGCCTCGTGCCATCGAACGCTCTTCTTGTTCCAGTTTTATCGCTTCTCAATTGGTACATAAAGAGCCGGGCATTCCAAGCTACCAGTGCTGCAAGTTCTGCGCTAAACCAGGTGTGACCGGTTGCAAGCCATTGTCGTATGCCGCCGTACGGCTGTAGGGCCCCCCAGCCACCAGCGCGTCAACGATACATCCAACTTGCTACCAATTATGCTCGCGATAATTAACGCGGGCATGAGCCATTTCATTGGGATGGGTATGCAACGACGCGGCGGATTGTCTGCCGCTAGAGTTATGGTGCGCATCACGAGCGGGAACTTCGTACGAGTTCCAAAAGAATCTCTTGACAAGAGAGCTACGTACTTGTTAGGTTTCTCGCGCCAGAATACTTACACTTGCAGACAATTGGAACGTACTCAGTAAACGTTTTCGAGGGTTGCCTGAAATCCTGCTCTCACTCCGTTTGGTGTGTGCCCAGCAGTGTTCGAGTTTTGCGCATTGTTTTACCGATGTAATGCAGCCCATTTCCGGAGGTTTCATGTATAAGTCAGCAATAAGATTGTTAGCCCTTGTGACCGTTGTGCTCTTTATGCTACCCCTCGCGCGTGCACAAGAAAACGCGACGATCACGGGAACCGTAGTGGATCCCACTGGTGCCGTCATCCCTAATGTGCAGGTGACCCTCACTAACCCATCCACGGGCCAGGACAGAACAGCGACGACCAACTCTAATGGTCTCTATCTGTTCGCCAACGTGGGCGTAGGACACTTCAACCTCGTCGCCACCGCAAGCGGCTTCCAGAAATACGCGAAGAACAACATCGTGGTGAACGTCTCGCAGTCCTTGCGAGAAGACCTCAGTCTGACCGTAGGCAGCCAGGCGCAGCAGGTCACCGTCGAAGCCAACGCCCTGCAGGTTCAGTCCGAGACGAGCGAGTTGAGTAACCTTATAACCGGACAACAGGTTGTCCAGCTCGCTACCAACGGTCGAAATGTCACATCCCTGGCCGCGCTTGGATTAGGCGTCTCCAATAACCTGCCGGCCTTTGGCGGAGTCAATGCCCTTACTTCAGCCAACGGCCTCAGCTTCAACGGTACTCGTGCGAGCCACAACATCTATATGCTCGATGGTGGCGAACTCAACGACAGAGGCTGCGGCGGCTGCTTCAGCTCCTTGCCCTCCGTCGACGCACTCTCCGAGTTCCAGACGCTCGCCAGCAACTATGGCCCAGAGTACGGCATCGGATCGGGCGGAACCATTCTGATGGTCATCAAATCCGGCACCCACGACTTTCACGGAGAGCTGTGGGAGTTCAACCGGAACGAGGTCTACGACGCCAATCACTACTTCAGCAAGCTCGGCGGCCAGAAGCGTCCTGAGTTCCGGCTGAACGAACCCGGAGGCAACATCAGCGGCCCGATCTGGATTCCCCACGTGTACAACGCCGCGCGCGATCGGACCTTCTTCTTCGTGAACGAAGAATGGCGCAGACTCATCCAAGGCAGTGCGCCCCACACGGGGAACACCATTGCAGCGAATAACTTCCCCACAGCTGGTCAACCGCTGAACTATACCGTGCCCTCGAACGGCAGCATTCCGATCGTTCCCCTGACCAGCGACCCAGCCAAGCTGGCGCTCTATACCATCGACGGCCTTACGGCGGGAAACCCTTTCCCGAACAATACCATTCCCGCTAACCTGATCGACCAAAATGCGGTTCTCGAACTGAATGCAGGCACCTTCCCCAAGCCCAACTTCGGCACAAGCCAGTACATCTCCTCGATCCCGCAACCTACCAACGTTCGGGAAGATGTGGTCCGCATCGATCACAAGATCAACGAGAGGCTGCAGTTGATGGGCCATTACCTTCACGACCAGACCACTCAGACCTACTATCCTCCGCTCTGGGGCAACAGCAGCTATCCCACGGTGGGAACCGCCATGCTGAACCCGTCCTGGTCGTCCACGATCAAGCTGACCCAGATGATTTCACCCAACCTGCTCAACGTTACCGCCTTCCTCTATAGCGGCAATTCCATTCATCTCAGTCCCGTGGGCGTGGCGACGCAGCCCTCCGGATGGACCGGCACGACTTTCTTTCCGATCGCCAACAATCAGGGCAGCCGCATGCCCGAGGTTCAGTTGGGTGCCCCCTACGGCACTACCTGGAGCTCAAGCTACTTTCCCTGGAAGAATTCCTACGAAGGCTATGAGAGCCGCGATGACCTGTACTGGACCAAGGGACGCCACCAGTTCAAATTCGGGTTCAGCTACCTGCATGATCCGAAGAACCAGCAACTCCAAGCCAACACGCAGGGAACTGCTGTCTTCAATAACAGTACATTTTCCCACGACTCCTATATCAACTTCCTCCTCGGAGACACGGCCAGCTTCACCCAGCTCAACCTCCTCGCCGGAAAACACTGGGTAAACAACAACTATGGCTTCTACGCCAGCGATGATTGGCACATCATACCCCGCTTGACTCTCAACCTCGGGCTCCGGTTTGATGGCATGCCGCATGCCTTCGAACGCTTCGACAAGTTTGCCAACTTCAATCCTGCGAACTACAACACTTCTCTCCCCTATCCCCTGAACCCGGACGGTACTCTGAACCCATCTTCACAAACCACCTTCAACGGGACAGCTTTCTACCTGAACGGAATCCAAGAAGCTGCCACGAATGGGTTTCCCCGTGGCGTAGTACAAAACGACTACAAGACGGTGCAGCCACGGGTCGGCTTCGCTTACGACCTCAGCGGCGACGGCAAAACAGTCGTCAGGGCGGGCCTTGGCATCTTCTATGAGCGTGTCCAGGGGAACGACGTCTACAACGCAGCCTTGAATCCGCCCTTTGCCTACCAACCCTCCGCAACCAACGTCTACTTCTCCGACCCGCATACCAGCGCCATCACTGGCGCGACGACCACTCAGGCATTCCCCTCCACGCTGACCAACCTTTCGTACAGATACCCGAATCCAGGCACCGTGATGTTCAGCGGAGGAGTGCAACGCCAACTCGCCAGGTCTGTGGTGGCGGTCCTGCAGTATGCCGGTTCCAGGGGCTGGCACCAAAGTGACGATAGGTCGATCAACACGTTGCCGCTCGCTGACCCCAATAATCCAGGGAATCCGTACGGCGTGCGTAAAGGTGTCGCCACCGGCGGGCTGAACGCCAACCTCTATCGAATGTTCCCCGGCTACAGCACGATCACTCAGGAGGAGAACACTACTAACTTCAGCTATGACTCGCTGCAGGCGGGTGTGCGAATGCAGTCCTGGCATGGACTAACAGTGCAACTCGCCTACACCTACTCGCATGAGATCGACGAGGTCAGTTACGATTTAAATGCCATGTCCGACCCTTTCAACCCTAGGTACGACCGCGGTTCGGGAGCGCTCGATCGCCGTCACGATCTCAATGCCAACTACATCTACAACCTGCCCTTGTTCACCCACAGCAGCAACGTCTTCGCACGCAGCGCGGCAAGAGGATGGTCCATCTCGGGAGTCACCGTGGTGGAAACAGGCCTGCCACAACCTATCAGCTACAACGGAGCCGACACCCTGGGCCTGGGTGGCGGCACTAGAAATCGCCCTGACCAGGTGAAGCCGGTGACGTATTCGAAGACCAGGCTCGCCTGGTTCGATAAGACTGCCTTCGCCAACCCCGTCGCCCCTTGGAACGGCGGAGGGAACCAGGGCTTTGGTAACTCGGGGAAAGACGCAGTTCGCCTGCCGGGACTCTTCAACTTCAACTTGGCTGTCTTTAAAGACATCGCCTTCGGATCCAACGGGCCCACGCTTCAACTAAGGTTGGAAACCTTCAACACCTTCAACCACACACAATTCACCGGTGTCGACGCAGGCACGAACGATCCTAACTTTGGACAGAGCACCTCTACGTATGACCCTCGCGAACTGCAGTTGGGAGCAAAGTTCAGCTTCTAATTCCACAACTCAGAGAGGGGCGCGGGAGTCTTCTCCTTCGCCCCTCTCATCATTTAATTGCCAGGCTATCTTTTGATCGACTGTAACAATGATTTCGAAAGCCCGTGGCCTTCTGTAATCGTGACCAACTGATTGCATTCCAAGTTGGCATAGTGCTCCACTAGCCCATTCGTCCAGTGCACCTCAAGGTCCGCCTTCGTATTGACCCCAAGCCCAAAGTGCAACCTGCGATCGTTCACAGAGTAGAAGCTGGACTGCGCCATGACTGCCTGCGCCTGGATCTTGCCTCCGTACTTCGCGAGCACACGCGACCCTATCGCGCTGCGATTCGATTTCGTTCCCACCAGCAACACCTTCAACCATTTCTGGACACCCGACACATCGTTACGCAATAGAGAAGGCGGCTCGTTCAGGTTCACGATCACCATGTCCACATCGCCATCATTGTCGAAGTCTCCGAACGCACAGCCCCGGCTGCAATGCGGTGCCGCGATTCCCGTTCCCGCCTCACCTACCAGCTCTTCAAATCTCCCGTCACCAAGGTTGCGGAAGATGAATCGCGGCGTCTTCAACGGATACTCCGGAAACTTTGCCTCAACCTCCGGATACACGGAACCTGTAACCACAGCAAGATCCGGAAATCCGTTATTGTCAAAGTCTGCAAAGCCTGTTCCCCAGCAGATATACCGCGTCTCCACCCCGAACCCCGCCGGTATCGTCACGTCGGTGAACCCCGCATCTCCATCATTACGATAGAGCACGCTGGTGTCATCCGAAAAGTGAGTCTTGAAGATATCCAAACGTCCGTCCAGGTTGTAATCTCCAACAGCAACACCCATTCCCGCCTGTTCCACGCCATCCGCACTGAACGCCACCCCAAGCTCCGCACCCTCTTCCCCGAACGTCCCGTTACGCTTGTTTCGGAATAGCAGACTGGGCGTCGAATCGGACGCAACATAGATATCGCTCCAGCCGTCACCGCTGAAGTCCGCGGCCACACTCGTCATCGAGTACGCCTTCTCCGCCTTCCAGATCCCACTCTCTTCGGAAACATCGCGAAATGTTCCATCGCCATTATTCCTATATAAGTAATCCCTCGGCATCGGCAGCCCGCGAGGACCACAATTCACCGCCACACCCTTATAGTTGCAATAAGGATTTGCTCCCGGCTTAGGCAACCGGTCCATGTGCAGGTCCACATAGTTCGACACGAAAAGATCCAGATGGCCGTCCCGGTCATAGTCCACGAACGTGCAGCCCGAACCCCAACGCGTCTTCCCGTCGTACAACAGTCCCGCCTGCTTCGTCACATCCGTGAAGGTTCCATCGCCATTGTTTTTGTAAAGCACATTCTGTCCATAGTAAGTAATAAAGATATCTTCGAAGCCGTCATTGTTGTAATCCGCTACAGTGACGCCGCTCGCCCAACCCGTACGTATCAACCCAGCCTTCTCGGTCACATCGGTAAAGGTGCCATCACGATTGTTCTTATAGAGTCGGTTGGTCGAGCCCGGCACCGGATCCTCCATGCGCGTGCCGCACAGGACAAACACATCCAGCCATCCGTCATTGTCATAGTCCAGGAATGCCACCCCACAACCGACCGTCTCGAAAATATAGTTCTTATGCGAAGTGCCCCCATAAATTGTCGGATGAGTAAGTCCAGCCTGCATTCCCACATCCGTGAAGCGAGCATCAAACGGAAGCCCCGAAGGCTTCCCTCGTGGCAAAGGCTTCAGGTTACGCGTCATCACGCCCTGCGACAGCGCCACTGTCGAAGTGGAGACCATCCAGAGAAACTCGCGTCGCGTCAATATTTTTTTGTAATTAGGCATTGCTGCTTCAAGTAGGGTATTGCGCGGGTCAGTGAAATCCTATCCGATATCCTCCGCGGCGCTCAATTTATTTCGGTGCCGCTGCCCGCGCCCCAGAAATCTTCTCAATCAAAGTCTCATTGGTCTTGCTGTGGAGCGCGTTGGTTTTCGCAAAATTCGTCTCGCGCCTTTGTCTTCTGTCCAAGCGCCGTATACAGCCTTCCGAGCCTGTAGTGGGCGTCGGGCTGCGAAGGATCCAGCTTTACAGCGTGTTCAAAATTCATGACCGCCTCCTGCGTCTTGTTCTCCCTCGAGTCGATCACTCCGAGATCGAAATACCCCAGCCGCAGGTCGCTCTGCAATTGGACCGACTTCCTCAGAAGAGGCTCTGCAGTCGCATCATCGTTCGAATTCATTGCTATGTCGCCGAGATACAGATAGGCCTGCGCATATCCCGGATTGTTCTTCACTTCAAGCTGTAACTCGGGTACTGCGTGTTCGTAATCTCTATTCTTGTAGTACAGATACCCCAACTCGAAGTGCAGCACAGGCTGCTGCGGCGCCAGCCTCGCCACCGTCTCTAACTCACGGATCGCATCATTCGTTCTGCCCATTCCATCCAGTGCTTCCGCAAGCAACATATGCGCCTCTGCCGCACTCGGATCCGTCGTAAGAATGCTCTGAAACTCCGTCATCGCACAGTCGAACTGCCGGCTCCACAGGCAGCTTTGCGCAAGCACATTATGCAGTTCCAGGTTACCTTGATCATTCCTGCTTGCACGTTGAAGATAGGGGACAGCCTCTGCGTACCTTCGCAGCCCGTAATAACTCATACCAAGGAGCAAGGTGCTACGCGGATCCTCAGGCTTTCCCCGTGCGGCTGCCTTGAAGGCAGGAATCGCATCGCCGAACGCTCCTTGCTTGAACTCCACAATGCCCAGATTCAAGGAAACCTCAGGCTGATGCGCATTCAGCGCCAGCGAGGCGCGATACTCCTTGGCCGCCGACGCTAACTCACCCTGCTGCGCCAGCACGACCCCCAGCAATCCATGTACCGAAGCGTCTCCTGGATGCCGCAATGCGAGATCGCGCAACATGACTTCGGCCTCGCGGGCCCTGCCATCCTGCAGCAACTGCGCAGCCCGCGCTATGCTGGCGTCCTCGGCTTGCAACCGCGCGATGGGCCACAACAGCAGGAACATGAACATCCAAAGCAACGTTGGAAGTTTCGACCGTGCATCGGAGAATCTCATCGGAAGATGCTGGCGTTGGTGCGAAAAATCCACCCAGACGTATCCAGACGGAACTCGTATTGAGGGCAGGCCTGCATGGGCGAATTGTAAATCACTCGCCGCAGCTTTTGCCACCAGCCAGCGAGCGGCTCCACCTCCAGCATTTGGACCTGCATCCGAGACTCTTATCTCTCGATACTGGGACAAGAGTGGAGCGACGATCCGAGGTCAACTGATCGCCCGGCATGTCGAGCAATGCCTTGAAGAAGACGAGGTAGAGAGGCGAATACATATAGTTGACGCTACGAAGTAAGGGGCTCCTATCCTCCTATAATGGGTGGGTCTCAAATTGATCTATCAGTTTGTAATCAGGAGTCGCAATGCGCATGTCCCTCCGCCACGCTCGCATCCTCTCGGCCTTCTTTACTGGCCTGGCGCTTCTATCGACACCTGCCATCGCCCAGCAACCGCCCAGCCCCAGCGCCCTCCCGTACATGAATCCCGCGCTCCCCGTCGATCAGCGCGTCACCGACCTCATCGGACGCATGAGCCTCGAAGAGAAGGTCTCGCAGATGCGCGACCACGCACCCGCCATCCAGCGGCTCGGCGTCCCGAAGTACGACTGGTGGAACGAAGGACTGCACGGCGTCGCATTCGCCGGCAACGCAACCAACTTCCCGCAGGTCATCGGCATGGCCGCCACCTGGGACACGCGTCTCGTCCACATCATGGGACAGACCATCTCCACTGAAGCCCGCGCTAAGTACAATCAGGCCATGCGCGAAGGCGAGCACGAGATGTTCTTCGGCTTAACCTTCTGGGCGCCCAACATCAACATCTTTCGCGATCCGCGCTGGGGCCGTGGCCAGGAAACCTACGGCGAAGATCCATTCCTCACCAGCCGCATGGGTGTAGCCTTCGTCACGGGTATGCAGGGCCAGGATCCCAAATTCTTTCGCGTCATCTCCACGCCCAAGCACTACGCCGTCCACAGCGGCCCCGAACCTCTGCGCCACCGCTTCAACGTCGACGTCTCCCCGCACGACCTCGAAGACACTTACCTGCCTGCCTTCCGCGCCGCCGTCACCGAGGCCCACGCCCAATCCATCATGTGCGCCTACAATGCCATCGACGGTGTCCCCGCCTGCGCCAACAGTATGCTCCTCCGCGACCACCTGCGCAACGACTGGCACTTCGGCGGCTACGTTGTCAGCGACTGCGCCGCCGTCGCCGACATCAACACAGGCCATCACTACGCCCCCGACATGGCCCACGCCGCCGCTGCCGCGGTCAAGGCCGGCACCGACATCGAGTGCGGCTTCGCCCAGGGGCAGGCCTTTCCGGCGCTCGTCGACGCCGTCCACCAGAACCTCATCACCGAGGCCGAACTCGACACCTCTCTGCGCCGCCTCTTCAGCGCTCGCTTTCGCCTGGGAATGTTCGATCCACCCAACAGCTACGCCTACGGCCGCATTCCATTCACCGAAGACAACTCTGCTGCCCACCGCCAGCTCTCGCTCCAGGCCGCACGTGAATCCATGGTCCTGCTTAAAAACGAGAACCACACGCTTCCCCTCAGCTCAGCGACACGTCGCATCGCTGTCATCGGCCCCACCGCCGAACTCGTCCAATCCCTCCAGGGCAACTACAACGGCCCGCCGCCCTCGCCTGTCTACCCTCTGGACGGAATTGAAAAGCGCTTCTCGTCCGCCCACATCCTCTACGCCCAGGGTTCGAGCCTGGTCGAAGGCCTCGCCATGCCCATCGAGCACACGGCACTGCACCCCGCCAGCGGCTCCGGCTCCGGACTCACCGGTGTGTATTTTGACTCCAGCGACCTCACCGGCCAGCCTGTACTCACACGCGTCGACCGCAACATCAACTTCAACTGGGACAAAGTCGTTCCCGTCAAAGGTCTGCAGCGCAACAACTACTCCGTCCGCTGGACCGGAACCCTGGTCCCCCCTGCGGCCGGAGACTACAAGCTCGGCGTCCGCGTGAACTACTGCTATGCCTGCGAAAACGCTGAAGGCTTCAAACTCTTCCTCGACGGCAAACTGCTCGTCGAAAGCACTCAGCATAAGACCGGAGAACGGGGAGCTGTCATCGAAGCCCCCATCCATTTCAACGACACCAATCCCCACCCCATCCGACTCGAGTACATGCACGGCAGCGGAAGCGCTGGCGTTGACCTCACCTGGCAGGCCCCCGCGTCCGTCCTCCGCGAACAGGCTATCGAGGCTGCCAGCAAGTCTGACGTGATCCTGGCCTTTGTCGGTCTCTCGCCCTCTCTCGAAGGCGAAGAGATGCCCGTTAAGCTCGACGGCTTCAGTGGCGGAGATCGCACCGCCATCAACCTTCCCGCCGTCCAGGAAGAGCTCCTGAAAGCCCTTGCCGCAACTGGCAAACCCCTCGTCGTTGTCCTCCAGAACGGAAGCGCCCTGGCCATCAATTGGGCCCAGCAACACGCCAACGCTATCCTCGAGGCCTGGTATCCCGGAGAGGAGGGCGGCACCGCCATCGCCGACACTCTCGCCGGCATCAACAACCCCGCCGGCCGCCTTCCCCTCACCTTCTACGCCTCCCTCGACCAGGTTCCGGCCTTCGACGATTACTCCATGCAAGGCCGCACCTACCGCTTCTTCTCCGGCGAACCCCTCTATCGCTTTGGTTACGGTCTCAGCTACACCTCCTTCGGCTACGGCGGCCTCAAACTACTGCCCGCATCCGTCAAGGCCGGCGAGCCCATTACCGTCGAAGCCCAGGTCAAAAACACCGGCGCCACTGCCGGAGAAGAGGTCGCACAGCTCTACCTGACCCAGCCCAAAGGCTTCGAAACACCCCTGCGCCTCCTCGTCGGCTTCACCCGCATCCACCTCGGCCCGGGCGAGTCCAGCCCCGTTCACCTCACCATAGATCCTCGCTCACTCGGCCAAGTCGACGCAAAGGGCAATCGCCTCATCCTGCCCGGTGTCTACACCGTCTCCCTCGGCGGTAGCCAGCCCGGGAAAGATACCCAGGTTCTGACTGGCACCTTCACCATCACAGGTCAGTCGGATCTGCCAAAATAGATGGATGGACCGAAGGCTCGCTGGTATGGATTGAGTTTAAGCGTTGCGGCTCTTTTCCAGAAAGCGAATAGATTCTCGTTTCGAATTCTTTCAAGTAGCTCATGCGCAGTTTCGGCCATGATCGCCTCGGACTTTCTTGGGTGTTCGCCTCAAACTAGAACGTATTCCTCTTTGCTATAGAGCACGGAACGGTGTCCTGAACCAAGCTTGAGCGTCTTGTGGGCTGATGGCTGGCAGGGGTTGTGCGATGGCTTGCTGTAGGAACTCAGGGTTCTAGCTTTGGCGGTGCGGAGCAGTTGTTTGGGTTTGGCCCATGCTTTCTCCATGGGATTGAGGCCGGGCGAGTACGGAGGAAGATAGAGCCCGTCGTAGGGAGAAAGCGCTTACTCGTAGCCGGTGTTGCCGCCCAGCGCCGGCGACTGGTTGAACTGCATGAACTTCGAACAGGTGACCAGACCAAGTGGTGCAGCTATGGATAGCAGGCAAGCATCCCCAGACAATGCGCGGAGCCGTTCTCTCTATTCACACGGTTACCGGCGAGCGGCTACTTTTCAGGCCCAAGACGAAATCATAAGTGGGCAGTACTGAAGATTGTGTGAGTGCGGTCAACCCAGGATTTGCGTGATTCGCGACAATGACAAGTCGACTTTTGCACGATCACGAATCGTCCTATAGTTGGCCGCGGATGCGACGCGAAACTCGCGTGCAGCAGAACGAAAGAGCAGACTGCGTTGACGTGACACTGTTCCACGTCTAGATTCTGTCATTCACGGCTCCTGGAATACTGGTTTGGAGCACCAGGAGTTGGTGGAGCGCTGCCAGCGACCTGCGTGCCACCGACATGGGCAAGTCTCAGGGGCGCGTTGAGCGTCATGCCGGTACCAGCTACCTGTGTACCGGCAGCATAGGCCTTGGACAGCGGCGCGATGACACTGATACTGGCCGTGGGACCAGACCGTCTGCCAGACCGTCTGATGGATGCGATCACTGCGGTTTCAAGATTTGTGCCGCTACCGATCGTAATGGTCTGGCCTTCGCTGAAACCTGGTGCATCGGCGACAGGGATCACGGTCGCGCCCGCGCTGGTGTCGGAACGCACCGTCGTCGCGCCGGCCGTGCCCACAGAAGCGATCACTGCGGTTTCGAGCTCCTTGCCCGATCCAATCCGGATAGACTGGCCCGCGTCAAAGCCAGCCACACCGGAAACTTTCAGGTTCGTTGCGCCGACGGCGGATGGAATGGGTAAAGTAGTGACGGCCTGCAATAGAAAATCTGTGCAGTTGCTGTCCGTGTCGACGCCATCCGGAAAGCGGCCTGCGCTGATGTTCGTCGCTTCTACCGCAGAGGGTAGCCCGAAACCGGCGGTCGGCCCGGGAGCAGGTACGAAGCAGCCACCGTGTCCTGCGCCGGAGACAGCCTGGTATCCCGCGGCGGCCCAGGGATCAACGAGGCCACCATAGTTGAGGCTGTCGACAACCATCCCCGAGGCGTCGCGCAGCACCATGCTGCCCTCTCTCACGGGGATGGTACGGCCGAACAAGGGACTATAGGTCGTGAGCTCGGGGCCGCCGAACCACTGGTCAGGGGCGGGCGATCCCTGGTAGCCCGCGGTCGTGACGTTGGCGTCGCGAAGAACGGCGTTGATGGCGTGGCCGTGGTCTAGGGCGCGGTCCAGGACGATGCCGGAGCCAAGCGCCTGAACAGGCTCATTGCTCGAGTGGGCAAAGGTAGTCGCCGGCTCAAAGCTGATTCCCGTTCCCCGATTGCTGAAGGGCATATTCGCCGCGTGGTTGAAGTGCAGCGGAGCGGCCAGGTCGAGGCCTGTGCCTGGACTTACGACTCTCTCATCACCGATATGCGCACGCGCAAGGGCGGGAGTGAAGTCCATCTCCGCGCCGGTGGGACCGGCGCCTCCGACGTTAGAGATGATGACTGTCTCCTGGTTTGCGGGCGTCCCGATGGTTAGCTTCTCGCCCACCGCAAAATCCGTTACGCTGCGGACTTTTATACGTGTCGCGCCGGCGCTGGCATCGGCTGAGAGGTTCGTGACGGGCGCGCGCTTTCCTACGTTCGTGACCGTCACCGTTTCAATGCCATGGCCGGTGCTGTCGATATCCAGCCGGATCTTGTCACCGACGGAGATGTCGGCAACGGAAGTCACCTTGATGTTGGTCGCGCCGGCGGGTGTGTCCGCCGCCAGGTAGGCCTGCGTGCCCGGCTTGCCTACCGAAGTCACCGTGGCCACTTCATACTGCTCCAGGTCACGTCCCACAAACGGGTACCTGGCGCCGTAGCCGAGGGCGATCTTTTCGCCTACCAGAAAGCCCGCTGCGCTCTGGACAGGTAGGTTGGTTGAGCCGGCAGGAATGGTGATCACCGGACCGTCGGGAAGGGGCTGCCACAACGTCGTATGGTTGCTGGCCGCAGTACCGATCTTTACGATCTTGCGCGTCTCCAGGTCTGAACCGGTATCGATGCTGATCGTATCTCCGATAGCCATGCCGGTCGTGTTCCTGACGTGGATGGAGCTATCGCCTTTGCGCGCTGGAACAGCCAGCCCGGAGTTCGAGAGACCGAGCACGTAGAAGTGATGCGGCCCAAGCTTCGTCCCGGCTGGGATTTTCATCGCCGAGAAGATGGTCTGTTGGGCCGGGCGCTCGGTCAGGGTCCAGGTTGAGAGGTCAACAGGACTGCTGCCTGCGTTGTAGAGCTCGATGAAGGAATTGGTCGCGGAAGAAGCGCCGCTGATGCGGAACTCGTTGATCTTCACCGGGCTGACGTTGCGCACTTTCTCTGTTGCTGTCTCGGAGCGTTCGGGCTTGCCTGCCAAGTTCGCCCAAGAGGCCGTCGCGACCAGGTCGCCATTGAACGGAGTCGGCCCCGAAGTGACTTTGAAGGTTGCGCTGACGCTCGCACCCGGTGCAATCGCATCGGGAATCGACTTCGAAGTGTCAGTGGTGCCAGCAGCGACGACGCGCCACGGCGTGCTCGGTGGAATGACGTTCAGCTTGAGGCCTGCAACGGGAGCGCCAGTGGTATTCGTGAACGTCACAGTCGTGTCCTGAGATGATCCAGGTGAAAACGTCTGTAGTCCCGGAGGCGTCGCCACGGTGGAGGCCGGGGCGATACTCAGGCGAGGCACATCGTACCTGGCAGCGAGGACATTGGCTTGCACCAGCTGGTCGGTTGCGTCCGTCGGGAAGGTACCCGCGGCCGTCATCGCACCTTCATAGAAGGTCCCCTGCGAGCCATTGCTGTTGTCGCCGCCATTGCCTAGCAGGATGGCCCCCTGCTTGCGCATGGGGTCATAGGTGGCGTTGACGCGCGGTCCGTCGAACATGACTGACAGGGTGCCCTGCTGCGAGTTGCCGCCCATCGACGTCCAGTGGTGCGGTTCGCCTTTGGCGATCGCCGTGACGAATCTCCAGGCGATGCTGGGCAGAGTGGAGCAGAGCCTGGATCCATCCGGGTTCACACATCCGACAAGGTTGTTTTCCTGGTCGGTCATAATCCAAGGGCCGGGTGGATTGCCGTGATACCAGGGCATGGTGTCACCGTAGAAAGTGGTCTCCATGGTGCCGTTGTCATCGTCGCGGCTATCTGTCTCAGCGTTCCCGTAGTCGAAGCAGCAGCCGGAGTTGAAGTGCTTGCCGTTGATGACCCAGTATTGTCCCTCTGCCTGATCGTCGACAGCGGTACCCCTGGGATCGTCGTTGCGGAGGCCCATGCCCGGTGCAATAAAGGCACCGTAGGCCTTATGTCCCATGACCGTAATCGGCGCCATGTCGGCAATCGGAAGATTGTTGAAACCGCCCATAGCCGGACCACTAAATCCGCCGCGCGGAGGTTGAATTAAATCATTGTGCCTGGGAGATTGATCGTAGACGATGGTGATCCAGCAATAGGTATTGGCGCAGAACCTGTCTTGCGCGGCAGCGTCGGCGTATCCTCCCGCATCGGGCACGGGCGACGTCACTGGCTCAACGACTCCGATATCCAGAGTGTTCCCGTCTGACTGGCGTAGAACCTGATAGAGCGGACCCTTGTAGGCAGAGTACAGCGCGCGCGTGGTGCTATGGGCGGCAACACAGGAATTCCCGGCGGCGGCATAGATGTCACATGGGCCCTTCGGCCTAGTAGGTGTCGCACCTTGACCAGCTACAGCATACTGCGCCATCGCAAAGGTAACGCCGAAAAGGGCTAGCGTGACCGCAACGCAAAGATTCCATCTTGATTTCATGACTATTGACCTGCCTTGATCGTATATTCTGTAGAACCGGGTGAAGGTTTCCGAGTGCAACATCCAGGGAGATAAGTAAGTAATCAACTCATGAACTTGATCTTCCTGGATCACGAGGGCTGCATAAACTAAGTGTGGATTGAATTGACGAAGTCTTTCTGAAACTCATTTTTACCTCCAACAGAATCGCTACGTGTGGGTAAACGATTACTACGGGATCGCTTACTAGGCGAGAGCACGTTTACATTGCGTGCAGGCATACCGGGTCTGTTCAATGTGAATGGAATACTATGGCGATAATTTCGGGAATGTCAAGCGCCACTCTTGTCCAATGCAAGATGAGCCTGAAGGAGTCTGAGCGGGCAGAAGTATCAGATCACTGCTCTCCTCCACCGGCATCTG
>DHWW01000158.1 GCA_002413385.1 Granulicella sp. UBA5172 | reverse complement strand
AATGTTATTCCAGCCCGCGGTCGTGGTGACAGGTGGAAGCCAGCCAAGGTTTGTGCCATCGGGCTGAAGCGGAAAGGATCCCAGATGGTGATCATTGCCGAGTTCACTCACCCAGTGCTGTCCATCCAGCGTTGGAACTTGCTGAAATTCATTGGAGTTGTAGTACATGCCGTAGTAGTCGACGGAGAGACCACTCAGCCCCCCATCAACGATTCCGCTGTTGAGATGCAGAATCGTCTTCTCATTGATCGCATAGGAGATACCAAGTCTGGGTTGGTAGTTCTTCCAGGTCGTGGTGTAGAGATTCTTCTGGGGGTGCTCGGGTGTGTCCAGAAGTACAAACTGGCCTGCTGGTCCTTGAGTAACCCAGTCAGGGGTCGGCAGATTGGAGAGACCAGGAATGGAAGCTACGGTCGCGGCCCAGTTATACCCATTGTTCGGTTGGAGTACATTCTTGGCGTTCAGATCATATTGAACACTGCCCTGAGGATGGCGCAGAGATCTGGCACCGTCATGATCCCAGCGTAATCCGAGTTCTACGGTGAGTTTGCTATTGACCTTCCAGTCATCCATGACGAAGGCAGCCTCGTTCCATCCGTAGGGTGTTATGTTCCAGTTTCCCCACTGGAAGAAGCTGGAAGACCCCATCATCAGTTCTGCGAGCGGACTCCCTGTCAAGCCATCGTTGTTATTCCAATACTGGTTGGAACCACCGCCAGCACCGACGGATTGAACACCGGTATTGTCGCCACCCTTCTCTGCGAAGCGGTAGAAGTACTGCTCATAGCCGACCTTGATGACATGGCGACCGAGTACCTTGGTGAATGAGACAGTACCGTTGGTGTTCTGACTTTCGAAGGAGTCGTACTCCGAGCCGCCGACCTGGCTGTATCCGGCCACGTTGGTTCCAGGTGGAATCTCCGAGGTAACGCGCTCTGGATTGTTGACCAGCAAGGGATCAAATCCCCAGGTGGTTGTATCGATCGATGGATCCGATTCTGAGCCATACCCGGAGAGCCCGAGGGTATAAAGCCTCGACGTGCTGACTCCGAGTCGAACATTCAGAATGGAGGTAGGAGAGATGACCCAGGTGTACAGGCCATTGCCACTCCAGTCCAGGTCCGTTGTGGTGGCAGCACCGCCGTGCGCGTATGCTGCGGGCTGGGAGAAAAGCATGTTCGAGCGGCTCACCGTGAGATTGATGCGGTGATTATTCGAGATGTTCTCATCGAAACGCCCCACATACTTGTCGGTCGGGAACTGATCGCGAACGGTGGAGTAGTAGTTGTTCACATGATCCGTGTTGGCATCAGGAGCATGATTTGGGTTTGGCCACAGGGCCATGTACTTGGACCACACGGCGCTCTGTCCTGAAAGCCCTCCACCTGCAACCAGGGGAATTTGGCTGTTTGGAAACTGCGGTCGAACCCAGTTCCCGCTCCCGTCGTCGTATCCGTTGAATGGATCATAGATCTTGGCATAAACCGGTTGCCCATTCTGCTGATTGATGATGGTTGCGGAGAAGTCCCCCTGGTGATTCAGCGCGGTCGGGACCGAGCTTTCCACGTTCTGCGATTCGCTCGTCTTGGCCATGAGANNTGAATCGCTCCCCTTCCCAACCGATGAAGAAGAAGGAGCGGTTCCGGCCCGAGTAAAAATGGGGGATGGTGAGCGGCCCGCCAAGCGAAGCGCCATAGTTGTTCTGATGGAAGGCCTGTTTTGGAATCCCCTGTGCCTTGTTCATCCAGTCATTGCTGTTCAGGTTCTGGTTGCGAAAGTATTCGAAGGCGCGCCCATGATAGGCATTGGTCCCGCTCTTGGTCTGGATGGAGATGATGCCACCGGAGTAGCGCCCCGTGTCGGCCGTTAGCGCTCCAGTCTCTACTCGAAACTCGCCGATGCTGTCGGGTGGAGGGATCGAACGGTTGCTGGCATTCCACTCCGAGTCCTGCATCGGATTGCCGTCGACGGTGATATTGGTGCCATTCACCTGACCACCGGACAGCGAATAGCTGTTACCAGAATTTGCAATGGCATAGGCAGAGTTTCCCAGTGCGGGGATATTGTCGCTTTGCGGGCCCGCACCCTGCACCGAGGGGACGGTCGCCGTAAGATCCAGCACATCCCGATTGAGTTGTGGCAGTTCAGTGATCATCTTATTGTCGAGTACCACTGAGATGCTGGCGGTGTCGGACGAGAGCAGCGCTCCTGCGTTGGAGACGGTTACGGTCTGCTCAACGGAACCCGCCTTGAGGGTGGCATTCTGCGAGAGACTATCGCCGACATGAAACGCAATGTGGTCGCGCACGAACTTGCCGAAGCCACTCTTGCTCACTGTCAGCTGGTAGGAGCCAGGCTGGATCTCGTCAAAAACGTAGACTCCAGCAGCGTTGGTCGTCGACTCGTATGGGACGCCCGTTCCAGTATTGGTGGCAATGACCGTCGCACCCCGGATGGAAGCTCCAGTAGTATCCGTCACAATGCCGGATAGATGCGCGTTGGAAGACTGTGCCATCACTCTGCACGCAGGTGAGGCGGCGAGGAGCAGCAAAGGAAGAACCGTTAGGATTTTCCGCGTAAGAACTCCGATTCTGTCATTACCGATGCGCATAAGTTCTCCTTGAGTGCGGTGGTTCTGGCTATCCTCTGCAGAAACATCCTCCACCGCTGTCAATAGTGCTATCAATATAGCGATCAGCTCCTAACACGGAATAGCCACTATCGCGACTATTCCTTTGTTTATCGGTTGCCGGTCGCAGTTTTTCCTGGAATGACTTCACTGCAACGCTTTAGCTGCGGCAGGGTCAGATTCTGGATTCGATCGCGTTGTGGTTCGGCTTCAGATTAGAGAGTAGATCTGTCCCTTGCTCGGCCAAGAGTGATCAGGCAACCTGACCCCACCGGGCAAGCCCTACCCGCTGTACCAGCGCTCATCCTCCCTTCCTCGCAAGGCTTTCTTCGAACCATCGGATGATGCGTATCGACAGCCAAAGGTCCAGTGGTGAGCGTGGATTCGTACCACCGGATGCATAGAGACCAAGCCGCGAACGAGATGCCCGCCGCGCCGAACATTTCTTCAACCTCCGGCTGGCTCCAGCAGGTTGAGGCGCTGGTCTACCGCAACCTCTCCTAAGATCTGGACGCGGCCGGAGGGCCAGCGCACCTCGATGGTTGCGCGGGTTGCTTCACCCAGGCCGAAGTGAACCGTGAGATCGCTGGACGAGGCATAGCCCACGCTGCCCGAGACAGTGCGTGACTGGGTCTTTGCACCAGTGCGGCATTGAACCACTGCACCGATTGCAGATCGGTTGCTCTTTCGCCCGGTCAACCGGAGCTGAATCCAGTGACGAGCAGCACTCTCGCGGGGGCTGCGATTCCACCAGAGCTCGATCGGGCTGTTGATGGCCGTCACGGCTGCATCGATCCGACCGTCGTGGTCGAAGTCTGCAAACACCACGCCACGATGAAGAGCTGCATGGCCGAAATCTCGGCCAACAGTGTTCGAGACATCTTCAAAATGCCCGGAGTGATTATGAAAGATGCGGTTCGGTTGCAGGTCCTGATCTTCCAGACCACCGGCGGCTACGAAGAGATCGAGCCATCCGTCGTTGTCGAGGTCGACCAACCCGCATCCCCATCCGCTCCACTCGCGGCTCGGGCCAAGCAAGCCGGTGCTGGCGCTGCCATCGTCAAATTCGCCGCCGCCTCGATTGAGAAAGACCTCGTAGGTTTCATTCTTCAGCCCAGTCATGACGATGTCCGGGCGGCCGTCGCCATCAATGTCACCAAAGTCCGCGCCCATGCCTGAGATGTTGCGCCCGTCGCCATTGAAGGCAACCCCAGCCTCGAGCCCGACTTCGGCAAATCCTTTACCGCGATTTCTCAACAGCAGGTTGCGTGCGTTGTCATTCGCCACGAAGATTCCCGGATGGCCGTCCTGGGCGAAGTCAGCCATCGCCACCCCCATCCCCTTTCCGACGAGGTCGGGGAGCNNGCCCAGTCGCAGTAGTTGGAGAGGAAGAGGTCCAGATGACCGTCGTTGTCGTAGTCGATCCAGCAGGCAGCGACGGACCACACTGGCCGGCCTAGGGAGCCTGGACCCGCCAGGCCTGCAGCTTTCGTTACGTCAGAAAATGTTCCGTCACCGTTGTTCCGGTAGAGGTAGTTGGCGTGGACTCCTGCAACGAAGATGTCCTCGTGTCCGTCGTTATTGAAGTCTGCCACTGCGACGCCCATGCAATATCCCTGTCCCTGTAGACCAGCCTTTGCAGTGACA
Organism: Granulicella sp. UBA5172; assembly: GCA_002413385.1. Lineage (GTDB taxonomy): Bacteria > Acidobacteriota > Terriglobia > Terriglobales > Acidobacteriaceae > Granulicella. The sequence goes on along the minus strand of DHWW01000158.1, from coordinate 2,804 downwards.
TCGCTGAAGGTGCCATCCCGGTTGTTGCGGTACAGACGATTCCAATACTCAGGCCCGCTCTTNNAAGTCAATGACGGCGAGGCCGCCGAGCACAGTCTCGACTTGATACTTGCGTCCGGTTGCGCCATTGCGCAACACAAAATCAAGTCCTGCGGCAGCCGCTCCGTTGGTCATCAAAATTGAGCCTTGTAAGGGCAGCGACTGGGCCAGAAGATGACTAGGCCATCCATGGTATGAAGCGGCCGCCACGAGCGCCGGAGTGGTTTGCAGGAATTGGCGTCTATTGATGCGCATCGACACCCACTGTCGTGGCATCTTTGCTGCGTGTCTGGAAGGCATCCGACAGTCGGCGCGCCTCCGTCTCAGCTACAACGGCCTCATCATTGCGACCGAGTCTTCGCAGGCTGTGCGCCATCAGCGCGTGCAAGGCTCCCTTCTCGTCCGGGTATCCGGCAGCGAGTGCAGGAGCAAGGATGCGGAGAGCTTCGGCGGGTTCGCCTGTCTCGGCAAGGGCTCTGGCCAGCTCAACAGCTGCGGCCCGGTCTCCGGGCGCTTCGGCGACGAGTTGGCGCAAGGGGAAAAGCGCGCGATCATACTCGCGGTTGTTCATCTCCAGTTCTGCCAACGTGCGCAGGGCTTCTCTGCGATGCGGATCAATGGCCAGTGCTGCCTTCGCCGACTGTTCCGCCGCGGCGGGTTCACCTGTAGCGAGTTCAGCTTCGGCGAGACTCTCCAGGAGCCCGGGGTCGTTGGAACGAATTGCAATTGCCTGCTGGTACTCGCCTTCCGCTGCAACCGCATCGCCTTTCAAACGCAGGAGAACGTCGCCGCGCAATTGATGCACCGCGGCCAAATCCTGCGCGCCCACCTGGAGTTGCTGTTCGGCTCTACCCGCCTCAACGGCGTAGCAGATGGAAAGTTGATACGCCGCTTCTGTATTAAGATGTGGGTGCCTGATCGCCAGCTTGCGCTCCAGCGGCGCAAGCGTGGCTGGGCAGCCGGCGGCCTGATCCGGATGGGCAGCGCCCTGCTGCAGGCGGCGGGCAACGGCAATCCCTTCCTGTGTTGCTCGCAACTCCGCACTGATCTGGCGAAAACGCTCTAACGCAAAACCAGCCCAGGCTTCGACCGCCTGCTCCGAGTTGTGGCTGCGCAGGATCGCCCGTCGATAAGCCTCTACCGCTGAGCGATAGCGGCCAAGTTCGGCGTCGGCTTCGCCGAGGTACTCGGCAGGGAACTCTTCTGAGGGCCTTACCTGCGCGGCTAGCTCCAGGCGGGGAATCGCCTCAGCAGCGTGGCCGGAACGCAGTAGGTCGATGCCCAGAAGGAGGTTGGCAAAGTAGTCGTCCGGCGCAAGCTTGCGAGCGCGATCAAGGACCGGGATTGCCTCTGCAAATCGGGCCTGCTGATGCAGCTCGAACCCCTGCTTGAGAAGGATTTGAAATTCATCCTTCGCATGGCTCTGCGCTGCCACGGACAGGCAACAGCTTGCCAATAGTAGCCCTACGATGAAAGATCGTCTCTTGCCCCGCATACGCACCAGGATCACCTGGCTAACAATAGTGCAACCCTTCGTAAAGCCGCAACTGCAAGCCGCATCTCCCGGGCATCGGACTGTTGGTCGTGGCCGCGATCGAAGCATGGATCAGCAACGGGCAGACTTCCGCAAGGGACGAGAGTCTGCAGCTTGGCTCTGAATTGTACCGCGCCAGTATTGGGCCTCTGCCAACGCAAAGCTCACCGGAATCAGTAAGCGCGGCAACCGCTACCTGCGCAAGATTCCGATGCACGGGCGCACGCGCGGTCGTGAGGGTGGCACGCATCTGACAACACCAAAGCAGCTGACCCACATCTCGGCCCTGAGAACTTCTGGAACCAGACCAAGCGTCATCTGCGCCGATTCAACGGTGTTCCAGCAGCCCACTTCCACCTCTTTTTGAAGGAGTGCGAGTGGCGTTTCAATATCCCTCAACCAAAACGCCAACAAACCCAATTGATTCAAGGGGCTACAAAATATCTCAAGTAGTGATCTAGGACAGCCCCTAAAGAAAAGTAGCGCGACTCATTACAAGCGGAGGGCTTTGATGATGGGAACCTGCACCTATCTGCTCAAGGGAGCTAACGCGCTCCCAAAATGAGTCGCGGCAAAAGGACAGGAACTCAGCCGAGATCGAAAGTCAACACCACGGTGCATGATTTCTTGCCAGGGATGACGTCTAAATCCATACCTTAGAGTCCACCCGGCGTTTGTGACGATGGGCGCCACTGCGTGCAGGTATCGTGTTCCCTGCACCGACTTTCGGAACTACGATGGCCGGCATGGGTGGAGTGGCGGTGTGCTTACTCCCGCTGGCGGTCTTTGTTCCTGAGCTGGTGGTTGCTCCCGGGGCATAGTCGATCTCGTGCTGTCCCAGATATTCATGCGGTGGATCCACCCGATTCATGCGGGAGTAGTTAGGGATGGCGCACATGGGCGTCCCATCCTTCCAGGTGCCGGTGATCACCATGACGCCACCAAGCAGATCAGATCGCCATTCCGTCTTCAGCGGAGCGTCGCCAAGCTCCTGGTCGATATTCTGCTGGTCCGCTGTTTCGACGTTGTAGATCAAGGGGCCATAGCGCAGCGCGGCCTCACCGAGGTCCGCCTTGACGCGCTGATCAGCTGTGACTCGCTGCGCTTCCATTGGAAGCTCAAGCTCGATCGTGTCACCTGCATGCCAGGTGCGCGTGATGACTGCATATCCTTTCTCGATGTGGGGCGACACCGCCCGTCCGTTCACCGCGAAGCTCTTCACCCCCTGAAC
>DHWW01000348.1:2482-8633 GCA_002413385.1 Granulicella sp. UBA5172 | reverse complement strand
AGACCGGCACGTGCACGCTTCGCCTCGCGATAGACATAGTCCGCACTGAGGCCCGTCATAGGGATCTGCGCCAGAGGCTTTTCATTCGCATAGTTGAGGATACGGTACTGGAAGTCCAGCAACTCCTGTCCTGGGACATCTGCAAACATGCCCCCGTGTATTGATGTCGATGTGGTTCGCCAGACGCTCGCCGCCGCAGTTGTGGTACATCACAATCTTCAGGAAGTCCGACATCGGCGCGATGGCCTGCAGGTCTTGCTCTGCTACGATAGATGGGGCTCATCGAATTGTTATGCCAGATGTGCCAGCCCACCATCAGCTTCGGATTCACTTCCTTTATCTTGGCGTAGATAAGCTTGTACGTGTCACGCAGGCTGTCAGTCCATAGCATTTCCCATGCCAGCAGCTCGGGATAACGAAGCATAAGTCGCCACATCTCCACATAATAACCATCCACCGGACGCTGCTTGCTCTGCGTCGCTTTCATGAATTTATCTGTCGCGGCGAATCCTTCTTTGACGCGATCAAAGTTGATACCCGCCTCCTTTGCGCGAGCCTGGCAGTGCTCGCAGAAGCACGTGGCTTTGTCCAGACCGGCCCGGTCCTCATTGGAACCGATCATGTTTCCGAATGCGCCCTGACGCTCCGAACCCCACATGATTCCGTCGAGCTCATAGTTGCGTGCCCAGTTCTCAACCATGCCAGATAGCCATGCGCGGTAGTACGGATTGTTAAAACAGTTCGTTGCCGCATTCTTACCGTTGAACATCTTCTCTTCCAGCGGCTGCACGCCGGGCTGGTCTTTGTTGAAGACGTCTTAAAACCAAGCGATGGTCTTCAGACCACGCTTGCGTGCGGATGGCAGCACAGCTTCCAGAACATCGTAGTCCCCAAAGTCCGGCGCGCGAAAGTCTTGGAAGGGCGTGTCCACGAAGTACTTCTTATCGTATTTGGTGAAGCAGCCACCATGAAAGTCCGCATCGTAGACCTGCTTACCGTGGTCCGGTAACGGTTGGCCAGGCACCTGACGTCCTGCGATGCCCCGCCCATAGCTGAAGGTGGCGATGAAAAGCGTGTTCACCCCGCCGTCGTTCTGCAGNATGTCGAGCGTATTCTCAGTGCCCTCTNNTCTTTTCAAACTTCGGAGTAGCCGCGGCTGCCTCGAATCCAGCCATGCCTGTGCTGACAGCAGCCGTCGTTGCAACTGCCGTCTTTAAGAAGTCTCTACGATCCATAGCGGGGTACCTCTCCTATTGATAAGAACGAAGTCGGTGAAACACGTGAATTTGGCCGCGGACGTAGCCCGCGGAAGCGGGGAGTCTGTCCGCACGGGGAGTCTGTCAGCATCAGGTAAGAGCGATCACTTCGTAGTCTATCAACCGGGGGACCTCAAATTTTACCACTGAATCGAATCGCTCAAATGGAAGGTCTTTCTGTGCACGCAGTGCCCGAACAGACGTGACTCCACGGCCCTTGGGGATCTGCACTTCAGCCTGTAAGGGCCCCACGGGGTAAAACTGTGACATGAATGGACGCATCGCACGCGGATTGGTGTAGTTCAGGAGGTGCAGCGCAATGCCGGCCTCAGTCTCCCACGCAAAGGTTTCAATTAAACCATCGCCTTTCACTGAGGTGGTCGGCTGTGCTTTGAGTAGCCAGTGCACTGAGTTAATGACCAGCTTACTTAGGTCGGGGTTGCCGGAGCGCCAGAACGAGCGGTCGAGGTCACCATGAAAGTAGACGATCCGCGATGCTCCTTGTTCGCTGAAGATTCCAGCAGGCTCCTGGGTGTTTCGAACGCGTGGATATACCATTTCCGGGGGGAAGGCTGGATAATGGGGCTCTACGGTAAGGTAGGCCCCACCCGAGGAGAGGTGAGTCACAGGAACGCGAAATTCCGGACCAGGTAGAATGCTTGTCCCCTCAAATCCGTTTAACACGGGATGAGGCTGTTCTATGCGCATATAACTGTTGTCGTAAGGCCCGATCACTTCACCCGCAGCACTTACGCCGAAGAGGTCTCGCAATCCAAAGTCCTCTCGCGGTATGCCCCACTCGTTGTAGCGTGAGGTCTCAAAGGTCGCCAGGAGTGAACCTGCCAGCTTTCACGTATTCCCGAATTGCCTCACACTCGGTGTCACGAAGATATGCCGCATTTGGAATCAGCAGGGCGCGATATGGCTTTAGCATTTCAGCAGTCAGATTTTCCTGGTGAACGAAGTCGAATAGGAATCGGCCCTCAAGCAACGCGGCGTACATCCCTTCAAGGTACTCTGCGGAGTCAATATTTTCTCCCTTCAGCTTCCTAGCGTGGGTGCCGTTCGATCCATAGAAGGAAATCGTGCTCTGCGGATAGAGAACACCGATACTCGCAAGAGAGCGTCGGTTTCGGAAGTGCGTTTCGTTGGCGGCAAGCCAATCGAAAAATACGCGGCCCGTCTCCCTCCATCGAGTGTCCTCCGGATTGCTTCCGAGCCAGTGGTACCAAGGCACCATTCCACTTGCCGCGGCCTGTGCCATCCACATCGTCGCTTCGGCGGGTGCTTTGCTGGAGTGACGCCAGTTGATTTGTCCGTTGCTATAGGAACCGATCACGTTCGTCACTGTGCGGTTCCCCATAACAGACCGCGCTACGCGTCCCTGTTGCGCACACATCCAGATAGGGGTATCACCTGCCCTACCCTGATTGTCGGCATTGAACCAAGACGCCACGGTACTTAGACGCTTCACATCCTTCACGGTCCGGATGCCTCCGCCTAAGTTCCCGACGTAGACAGAATTGGCATTATGCTCCTTCACGGTGTCTTGCCAAAGTTTCCATACCAGCGCGATTCGGTCCATATAGACTTCGTAGTACTTGTGGTAGACCGGACTTCGCACGTCAGTGGTCTCCGGCGGAGTGCCTCCTGTTTGTTCGTTGTAGATCTTCTGACAGTTAAGGCAGTGACACACTTCCAACGCCTCGGTGCCTGGCCAGCCATTGGTATAGAAGCCGTCGGGGCTATACAGTTGATTGATTTCCCGGTAGATAGCAGGCATCTGCTCCGTGAAGTACGTTCCGAACATGCAGGTCTTATAAAGCCATGTACATTCCGGATGGCGTCTCGGCGAACCATCTGCGTTGTATTGAAACCATTCGGGATGCGCCTGAAATGCCTCCTGATATGCATAATTGCAATCCATGCGCGCCACAACACGCATGTGTCTCTTGCGTGCCGCAGTCAGGGTCTCCCCAAACAGGTCCCTTGAACCCAGGAACTCGCTGCGGTGCTGATACGGGAGTTTGGTCGGGTAAAAGGCCATGATCCCTCCACCATTCAACAGCACAGCATTTACCTTCAGCGAAGCAAAATAGTCCATCCACTCCTCCGGCTTCATGGTGAGCGGATCCTGCTCGTTGAAGTTGATCTGGCCACAACGAAGCATCGTCTCATATCATGCCTTGTCGGGCCCCACAGCTTCAGCACCCAGTCGTCCCACAGACGTAACTACTAGTGAAGCAGTTGATACAGCGATGAAGCTGCGCCTATTCATAGATCTCTATCCTCAGGACAATAATGTCTAAAATGCCGTGCTCTTTGAAGGCCGAAGTATGAGCGGTTGAGTAGCTGTTCATGCTAGTGTCCACCATAGCCATTTGTTGCGACCTAAAATGATAGCTTCATTTGGAACTGCAGGTTGCGATTGCCGGTCTTTGTCGTGACAGTCATAAAACTCGAGTGAAGCGGGTTAGAATCCACATTCCCCCAATTCGGGTGATTTACAAGGTTGAATGCTTCTGCCCGAAATTCCAAGTTAGAAGACTTTCCGAGCGAGAGCGGAAATTCTTTGTGGACCGCCAGATTCCATTCCCAAAAACCAGGATTCGAGTAATCGTTCCTGGCATAGCTTGTGGCGAAGGTTCCCCGCGCGGGTGGCGCGAATGCACTCGCACAGTATACTGTCGCGCCTTTGTTCGGAAGGAATGCCGTTGAGCATCCATCAGGCTTGCCCACGACATTCCAGAACTGGCTTCCACTCCCAGGGCCGACGCCCGCGTAATCTATGTTTTCTCGAACAGAGAATGGCTTCCCCGATTCAAATTGATTGATACCAGAGAGAACCCAGTTGCCAAGAGCCTCGCGCGTAAGCAGGTTGCTGCCTTTGTATGGAATGTTGTAGATGTAACTAAAGATCAAAGCCTGTGGAATATTAAAATCAGAGGGGCCCCAATAGTCTTTGTAGTCATAAGCGTTCGGAAGAACATCCGTTAGGCTGGAGGTGTTATCCGTCGACCGAGAATATGTGTAGGAAGCACTGATGATCAAAGGCCCGCTGTTCTTGCTGAGTTTCGACTGAAACGCGTTATATTGCGACAGTCCAGTGTTCTCCGAGAGGTCGATGATTCCGGCTCCTAAGTAAGGGCGGAGCGCATTGGGATTCACTGAGGGGAATTGGTAGATAGTTCCCGGTTGAGCGATTTGATTTTATATTGCGCTTTCGTTGGAGATGAAGCCCGCGATTCCCTACGTAGCCTGCCATGAGGCTGATCCCTCGTCCAAATTCATGTTCCGCTGTGACGTTGTAATCCCACGTGGTCGGCCATACATTCGTTGGCGAGTTACTGGTCATGGTGAAGGGCTCAACTACGGACTGCATCGACGCCAAGCCTTGAATAGTCCCATTCAGCAGTGCTGTCTGCGACATGAAGGGCGCATTGCCCCCAAGCGCCGTGTCCCGGTTAATAGCAGTTCGATCCGCAAAATAGCCGATTCCCCCCCGAACTACGGTGCGGGTTCTAATTTGATAGGCAATTCCGAGCCGTGGCTGCACCAGGCCCCATTGGGTTGGATCAAAGCCGGCAGGCAGGTTGTGGTAAAGGCTTTGATACTGACTGAGAACTGGATAGCGCTTGAGAGCGTCCTGACTGGGTCCGCTCCCCGGCAAAACAATCCCGTTGTAGGGTGATCCACTTACAATTGAGCCGTTGGTGGGATTTATAGTTGCAGCCGCGGCACTATTGTAAAACTGGGGTTCGAACTGAGCAATGGTGCCATTGGTTGTGCTCCACGAGGGCCAAATGGAATACCGTAGACCCATGTGCAGGCTGAGAGCTGGGGTTACCTGCCACCCATCCTGCAGGAATAGCTCGACCGACTTCGCAACCCATGGGGTTTCCGGCTTTGCGCCAAATTCGGCATAGGTGTTGAAGTTACCGAGTAGAGTATTGGCAAGACCCAGCCCGGACGTACTCGGTGAACCGCTGTCGAGGAACTGAAAGGCGCCGTTCTGATTGGTCGTCTGCGGCGCACTCGCACTTGTCAACTGGATCTGGTCGTTCTGCCCAGCATGCTCAAAGACGCCACCCAGCATGAAGGTGTGGTTTCCGATAACTTTCGTTAAGTTATCCGTGACGTCCTCAACGAAGCCCGCCCAGGAGCCGGGATATGGTCCGAGATCAATATTGGTGAGGCCGCTGACGCCTATGTTGGGGAGTTTGTCGGGGAATAGTTTCGTGCCAGGAAACAAATAGGGATACGTAATGCCGGCTGCACTTCGACTACAGTAGGCGCCGCATGCAGGATCGGCTCCGATGGAACCTTTTCCATCGGAATTGCCGGAAACAGAGAAATCGTTGAGCAGCGTCGGCGAGAACGTCGTCGTCAGGTCAACGATGGCCGTTCGGTTGGGGCGGGACCAGAGCGATTGATACTACCCGAGCGTTCCGTCGAGGGGACTGTTGAATTGCCATGGAATAAATGTGCCACGCACAAATATGTGGTTCTTCTCGTTGACGCTATAGTCAATTTTGAACGTAGTCTTATTCAGGTTAGAGTGCACAGGAAAGGTTCGAATAAAATTTGTCGAGCCTTGCTGAAAGCCTGGAGTCGGGAGCGGGAAGGCATTCAGGAGTGCTATTCCTTGTTGACTCAGTCGCGATTGGGGAATGATATTGTTGGCGAAGGGTTGGCCGGTCAGGGGGTCTGTAGCCACTCGCACTTTGCCGAAGAAGGTGTTAGAGGGATTGAGGGGATAGCTGAGATCTCCGCCGCGCATGGCCGCTGTAGGAACAGTTCCGGTCGCTAGATTTTCGTAGCTGCGTCGGACCCACTCTTCAGCCACGAAGAAGAACAGTTTGGTTTTGTTCCTATTAAAGACACCGGGAATATAC
>DHWW01000348.1:0-2476 GCA_002413385.1 Granulicella sp. UBA5172 | reverse complement strand
GTAGTTTTGCTTCTGCGGTCTGGAATTCGCACTCGCCAGCGTGCTGCTTTTCCTTTGCCAGCTATTCGCATCAAAGGACGCATTCCTTATCGCTTCGTAAAAGTCCTCCGTGAAACTCGGTGGTGCCGCTTTTCGTAACAAACCGGATTTGACCGCCGTTCGAGCGGCCATACTGGGCGTCGAAGTTCCCAGTGAGTACTTGTACCTCCTGAAGCGAGTCCATGTCTTGAGCCCCCAGCATAGAGCCCGACTCTCGCGTACGCGTGGCGAGGGCTCCGTCAACATAGACACTGGATGCATCTATGCGACCTCCGTTCATGCTGAAGCCTCCGCTGCTAACGATGTCCGGATCGAAAGTAGCGATATCTGTCCCGACGACACCTGGCTGTAGGAGCGCAAGGTACACTGGATTGCGCCCATTCACCTCAAGCTGCTGGATCTGCTTGGAAGTGACGGTGCCCCCGGTCGAGGCCTCAAGACTCAAGGCCTGGTCCGTCTCGCTTGTAACANNCGTTGTTTCGGTCGCGATGTGATTACCCTCGTTTATCGCAACCACCTTAACTCCAGCCATCACGGCTTTGGTGTTATCGGACACGGTGCCGGATATCTGGCCATTATCCACTTGGGTCCACGCGCGCGGACAAATCAAAATGAACAGTGTGATGAGTGCAGTGGCTAGCTTCATATCGTAAGGTGTCCTTGGCTCTGAAGAGATTTGCCTCATTGATCCGGGGGGCGCTAGTAGGGGTTTTCCACGGAGATTGGGGCCGCACTGACTATTCTTTTGTTGTGCGGCAGAATACTACTCAGATTGTCTGACCAATGTCAACGGGAAAGAGGTCGTGAAGGTGGCGACACAAGAGCAGACCTGAAACTCATGTTGTCCGAGTATGGTCAAGCCGTCGGGCCCGATGCGGCCCAGATCATTCATCCGAGTTTCGCGCGGCAAATTTTGTCCCGGGCAGCAAAAGGGGAGGAACGTGGCTGGGCGGAACAGCCCGCGTGCCGCACCAAATTCCGCATGGCCGTGGTCTGCGGATGTAGTTGTGGCGATTCCGCCCGCGGCAAGTATCTGTGTTGGATTGTCAACTGCCGCCTTGGGCGCATATGAGGGTGTGGTCGTTTCTTGGCGGCATTGTGAAATAGCGGACGCTATTTGAGCGGCCGGTAATCCGTGGCGACCAACAGCTAAGGTGGACTTTGAGAATGGCCTGCTAACAAGCGGCCGCGAATCCACAGTACAAGCACGCTCTGATGTTAGGTTGTGATGTGCCGCGAGAAAGCCAGAGCTTCAGTTCGAAGGGAAGAGCGCGCTTACAACGACCACTGTGGCTGCCTTCCATCTGCTAATCCCGAGAGCGGAGAAGTCAGTCGGCCACCTTATCGTCCACGCGGTAATCGCCACGCAAACCATGCCCTCCTGCTAATGTACAAAGGCGAGCGCGCCCCGCGCTAATCTGCAGCTCTCCGTTGTGTCGAGTCATAGCGAGTGATGGCGGACCGCAAATGGGTCTGCATCGCTTTTCGGGCCGCTTCGGGGTTGCGCCGACGGAGTGCTTTCGCGATGGCTTCGTGTTCCTTGAGCGAAAGAGGCCTCGCATTTGACAGCTTTAACACTGTGCTGACCACACGTGTTAACTGCCCACCGATCATTGTCAGCATATCGAGAAGCGCCTGATTGCGTGACGCACGTGCCAATGCCAGATGAAATTCGACGTCGAGCGCGCTGAATCGCTTGGGGTCATTAATTGACTCGCGCATCCGGGAAATGATTTCNTCGATTTCTGAAATCTCGGNTTCGGTANCGTGCTCTGCCGTGCTCCCGGCGGCAAGTCCTTCGAGCGCAAGTCGGAGCTCCATCAAATTTCGGAGGTCGTATCGCTCCGTGATGACCCGCCACTCCATTATCGTTCCGAGGAATTTGCTGCCATCCTTCGCTACAGACGTTCCCTCGCCCGCTCTTGCGGTAAGGACACCCATAATTGACAGGCACCGAAGGGCCTCGCGCAAGGAAGACCGACCGGCATTGAATTGCTTGCAGAGCTCTCGCTCAGCGGGAATCCGCTGCCCGGGGCGCAGGTTGCCAGCCGAGATTTGTTTCATCAGCTGCTTGACAATGTTGTCGCTAATCGAAACCTTCTCGACGGGCCGGGCTTTGAGGGCCAGCTTGTTGCGGGCAATGCTGTGCTTTGGGCCGATGGCGTCAGTCATCATCCCGCTCAACATACCACGCCGTGTGAGTTTCCGCTATCTCCGTCCTGTACTTATGTGGCTACCCGAGCAATTTCCCTCCGTGGAAGACCGTGCATGAGCATTTTCGTGCGTGGCGCGACAGCGGGGTGTGGGAGCGTATCGGCAAGACGCTGCGCGAGCAGGGGCGCAAGGCGAAGGGTCGAAACGCCAAGCCCAGCGTGGCTATTATCGATTCGCAGCCAGCCAGGACGGCGCTAAAAGAGGGCGGCGCGGTTACGACGCG
>DHWW01000278.1 GCA_002413385.1 Granulicella sp. UBA5172 | reverse complement strand
AGAGCAGGTCCTCGTAGTGAGAGCGATTGAAGATGCCGATCATGCCGCGGGCGGGAACTCGCTTCTGGCAGCGCCAGAGAAATTCGTGCTGTGCTTCGAGGGGGGTGGGCACCTTGAAGGACGAGACGTCGCAGCCCTGGGGGTTGATGCCGGAGAAGATGTGGCGGATGGTTCCGTCCTTGCCGGCGGTGTCCATGCCCTGAAGGACGATGAGGAGCGCCTTCTTCTGGGAGGCGTAGAAGACCTCCTGCAGGGCCTCGAGCTGCTCCCGATGTTTGGCGACGACAAGTTCGGCGGCGTCCTTGTCTGGAAAGCCGTCGTGGTCGGTGGTGGAGAGGCGGGAGAGGCGGACCTTGGTGTGCGGAGGGATGAGGTGCGGAGACTTGAACTTCATGCGGTGACGTCCTCGATCTGGCAATCTCAAAAAGAAAAAGCGACGGCCGCAGAGTAGCGCGGGCGTCGCTCTTATCAGATGCGTTTCGTGGGGTCAGGCGACCGGAGGCTTGGTCGCGTCGTCGGGCTTGGGGGTGACGACATGCGCAGTTTCAGCGGGTTTGACGTCGGCTTTGACGTCGTCGTTGATACCCTTCATGCCTTCCTTGAAGCCGCGCAGGCCCTCGCCAAGTCCCTTGCCGAGCTCAGGCAGCTTCTTGCCGCCGAATAGAAGAATGGCCAGCCCCGCGAGGATGATGAGGTGCCACGGTTGAAATAAATCGCCCATATAAATCTCCCTATTGCCGTCCGTAACGTATGCCGGACGGCGACGATTCATTGTCGCACGATCCACGATTCATGTCCGATTGTAGAACTCAGGCAGTCAGGTAGATTACGCTGCGGACGGCAATTTGGATGCAAAAGGGGCGGTCGAGGGCTGGCATGGGCGTTCGCCGGTATATCCTTGGAGAGACGCTCCGCGAGATCCTCGAAACGAGGCTTCGTGATGGCGCGCAAACCAGATTCACCCGCGCTGCTCGCTTGAGCCCGCAAACGAGGAAGATGCTGCAACTGATCAAGAAGACCCTACACTCTGCCACCTGTACTGTGGCCTGCGCGACGACCTTTGGCCTGTGTCTGGGCATGGCGATCGCTGGATCCGTTGGAACACCCGCAGCGACGGCTCAAACGCCGAGTCCTGCAACGAGCGACTCGCAGTCGAGCAGCCAGACCACGCCACCGGTTGCTGCTCCGGGGACGGTTGCGGTTTCGCAAGCTACCGCAGCGGCGCTGGCTCCGTATACGGGTCCGAAGTACGACAATCGCTGGGAGGTCTACGGCGGCCTGCTGTTCATGAACGGACAGGCTGGCCAGAATACGCCGGTGCGCTTCAACATGGGCGGTGCCGAGGTGATGGGGACGTACTGGCTTACCAACCATCTGGGGGTCATTGCAGACGGTCGCTTTGGCGCCGGAACGACGCCGGTGATCAGCCCGTTTTATAACCGCGTGGTGGTCATGCAGACCATCGGCATGGGTGGTGTTGAGTATCGTGGACCGAAGAACCGCTATGCGGCGATCGACTTCCATGCGCTGGCCGGCGGCGTGTATGGCGACTATTCTTACGCTGTGACCCACTATCCCGGAAGCAGCCCGGTGAGTGCGTGCGCAGCTGAGCAGGGAGTGGGACAGCAGGGCAATCTTGGCCTCTACTGCAACCACATTGGGCCGTATGGCGCGGTGGGCGGCAGCATCGACTTCAACGAGAGCGCGAAGCTCGCGATCCGCCTGCAGCCAGACTTGACCTTCGAACATCTGGGAACGGAGTTGCGTGAGTACTTCTCTATCTCGATGGGCGTGGTGTACCGGATGGGCAAGAGATAGTGGTTAGTGATGGACGTTAGAGGCCCTCCGAAGTTCTGGAGGGCCTTAGCTTTGTTGCTCACAACTGCTCATCACCAGCCACTGCGCTTCCCTATCCCTGTAGGAAGTTTGGGGAGACGGGATTTTCATAGGCGCTGTAATCGCGGGTGACGACGGTGAGGCCGCTGGGTGAGACGAAGTAGTTCTTCTTGTCCTCCGCAGCGTCGTAGCCAATCACCGTTCCGTCCGGGATATGGACGTCGCGATCGATGATGGCGTGGCGAATACGACAGTGACGGCCGATGTTGACGTGCGCAAAGACAATGCTGGAGTCGACGTCGGCGTAGCTGTTGACGCGCACATCGTGCGAAAGCACAGAGCCGCGAATGACCGATCCGGAGACGATGCAGCCGGCACTGACGATGGAGTTGATTCCCATGCCGGTGCGTCCGGGCTCACCGAAGACGAACTTTGCGGGAGGGTACTGGTAGGCGCGGGTACGCATGGGCCAGGCCTTGTCGTAGAGGTTGAAGGTCGGAGCCACAGCGGCGATGTCCATGTTGGCCTCGTAGTAGGCCTCGAGGGTGCCGACATCGCGCCAGTAAAGCGCTCGCTGCTTGTTTTCGTCGACGAAGTTGTAGGCGTTGACCTTGTAGCGGCCGAGCAGCTTGGGCAGGATGTTGTGGCCGAAGTCGTGCTTGGAGTCGGGATCTTCGGAGTCCTTGACGAGCTCGGGGAGGAGGACATCGGTGTTGAAGATATAGATGCCCATGGAGACGTCGACCATGTCGGGGTTGAACGGCGAACGGATATAGGTCTCTTTGGGCTTCTCGACGAAGCCAACGACCTCACCGTTCTTCGCCACCTCAACGACTCCGAACTCCGAGACTTTGTCGGGGGTGATGGGCAGGGTGGCGATGGTGACGTCGGCGCCGGATTCTACGTGCTGCTGCTTCATGCGCGCGTAGTTCATCTTGTAGATGTGGTCGCCGGAGAGGATGAGAACGTACTTTGGCTCCTCTGAACCGATGGAGTAGATGTTCTGAAAGACGGCGTCGGCGGTGCCCTGGTACCAGCTTTTGGAGACGCGCTGCATGGGGGGCAGGATCTCGATGAACTCTCCGAGTTCGCTGGCAACGACCGAGCCCCAGCCTTCGCGGATGTGGCGGTTGAGCGAAAGAGCCTTGTACTGGGTGAGGATGTAGACGTGGCGGAGGTCGGAGTTGATGCAGTTGGAGAGGGTGATGTCGATGATGCGGTACTGCCCGGCAAACGGGACCGCAGGCTTGGCGCGGTCGCGGGTAAGAGGAAAAAGTCGTTCACCAGCACCACCGGCAAGCAATACGCCTAACGTATCTCTCATGATTCCACCTTATCGGACGGGTCTGGTCACCGTCGCATGCACTCAGATGGGATGCAGAACACTCCACCCAGCGACGCCCGAGAGTATCAACGTCGAGAATTTCCTGGCAAATTCACGGCCGGCTAGACCTCAGGAGGATCCTGAGTCTTGGATTCCCGGCGCGGCGGTTCTGGCAGCGGAGGAGATGAATCGTTGACCGCTTCGGTCTCCTCCGTGGTGATACGGAGCGACTTGAGGAAGGTGAGGTCGTGACGGGTGAACGAGCCTACCTCCGCTTCGCCTGCATCGTCGGCATCTGCTTCTTCGACGTCATCGTCAACCTCATTGAGGCCGATGGTGGCTTCGAGCATCAGCAGAACGTCGAACCCCTGCTCTCGGATCTCGCGGACAACTCCGGAGATCTGATTGGACTCGCTGACCGACTCGTGGATCGCTTCACCCAGCTTCTGGATAAGGTCTTTGACCTGTTGATTCAATGCCACCTCCCCATCCTTTGGAAACAAGTCTTTCGGAAAAGTCTTGAATTCGCTGCTTGCTGGAATGCCCATCCCACGCATTGGGTATTCCCTGCGAACGTCAGCGGGAACGGCAGCTGTGCGGGTGTTGACTAACGTTAGACTACGCCGATGCGGCGGGTGAAGCCAAGCCCTGTATTCACTCGAAATGGGGAAAGATTTCCAGAGGGTAAAGCTCGCTACACGACCGTATGGTGATCGGCCCAGGCGTCTTCGAGGCGATGAGCCAACTCTTCCACTGGCTGCACACGTCTTGCGTCCCAGACCAGAAATCCTACGGTCGCCGCCGCCATGCCCCCTACCCACCAGACCAGTCGTTTCATATGTACCTCTTACCTTCATCATTATCACAACGTGCGTGGTAGGTGTTTGGATGCAAAAGAGCGTCGCCGGGTATCGCGGGGCGAGGACAGGCGCGAAACGGGCTGGGGACAGTACACTGGTGGAACTATGGACAGGGTTCGATTCGGTCGCGCTTTAGGGTACGGTGCCCGCCATGCGGCGAAGTCGCTGATGCAGGCGGCGGACGCGGCGAGCTCGCCAAATCAGGCGGCGTCAAATCAGGCGGCATCCGGCACGTCGCGCCCTGCGAGCCGGGCGACGACGACGCAGACTTCTCCGGTGGTGGAGCGCCTTCTCGATACACGACGGACGGTCGCCCAGACGCAGCAGCACGCGGGCAAGCTGGGGCGATCCGTGTGGACGCCCGTGGCGCGATTCTCAAGCGTCCTGTGGCTGCAGGTTACGGGAACTTTTTTTACGCTGCTGGCGCTGTTCCTGTCGCAGGGGCTGTGGAAGCAGCGCGGCACGGTACGGCTGCCGATCGACTCTCACGCGGCGGCGATGTTCTATCTGCAGCTGGCGGCGTTCCTCGTCTTCGCCTACTTTGCGATCAGCAACTTTGTGCGAGCGTTTCTGCGGGAACGGCGCTAGGGGCTGCTTCGAAGAGGCTGGAGCAGGGCACGCAAAACAGGGCGGCTGGTGCAGCGACGCGAAGGCGACGGTTCGCGGTGGAGGCTGCGGTTTGGTATCGTTTGAGGTGGCCGCAGACGTCGCGAACGCCTCGCCTGCAGCCCAGGAAGGCAAATTTCGATGACTGACAGCACTGCAACTCTCGTCCCCGCTGCACTGAACCGCACTGCGCTGAACGCCGTACACCGCAATCACAAGGCAAAGATGGTGGACTTTGGCGGCTGGGACATGCCGGTTCAGTATCGCGGCCTGATCGAAGAGCACATGGCGGTACGGACAGGGGTTGGGGTCTTCGATGTGTCGCATATGGGCGACATCCAGCTGCGTGGGCCGAACTCTCTTGCAGCCGTGCAGAAGTTGCTGATGAACGATGCTTCGAAGCTACAGATTGGGCAGGCGCACTACACCGCGATGCTGTACCCAAATGGAACGTTTGTGGACGACCTGATCCTGCATAAGCTGAGCGAAAATGATTACCTGCTGGTGATCAATGCGGGTACGCGCGAGAAGGATGTGCAGTGGGTGCGGCAGGCCATTGGCAGCATGCGCGGCGTGCATGTCACAAACGTCAGCGACTACTACACGCAGATTGCGATCCAGGGACCGAAGGCGGCGGCGACATTGCAGAAACTAACCGACGTGGATCTTGCGCCGATTAAGAACTACTGGTTTACGTGGGGCAAGGTGTGCGGGCTGTATAGCGTGCTGATCGCTCGCACCGGGTATACCGGCGAGGACGGCTTTGAGATTTATGTGCCGTCGGATGAGCCGACCAGCGCGCGCGTGTGGGCGGAAGTGCTGGCTGCGGGCGAGGAGTTTGGCATGATGCCATGTGGGCTGGGAGCGCGGAATACGCTGCGGCTGGAGTCGGCGATGGCGCTGTATGGGCACGAGATTTCTGACAGCCTGAATGTGTTTGAGGCGAACCTTGGGCGCTATTGCAAGATTGGCCGCGAGCCGGGAGGTGCGGCTGATTTCATTGGCCGCGATGCGTTGCTGGAGGTCCAGAAAAATGGCGGGCCGACGAAGCGGCTGGTGGGGTTGGAGATGGTGGAGCGTGGCATTGGGCGCGATGGGTATCCGGTGTTCTCGCTGGACGGCGAGCGGATTGGGGAGATTACCAGCGGGTCACCGGCGCCGTTCCTGAAGAAGAATATTGCGCTGGCGTATGTGCCGATTGCGTTTATTGAGGTTGGGACCGAGGTTGCGGTCGAGATTCGCGGACAGAGGGTGAAGGCGCAGGTTGTGCCGACGCCTTTCTACAAGCGGCCAAAGGTTGGTTCGCCAGTGATCACGGCGCCGCTTAGCTAAATGCCTGGGGCGGTTAGCCGCCGTCGTTCGCTTTCCACCGCTGCGCTGCCTACAATTGTTATGGAACGATCTAAATTTTTGAGGACTTTCATGAGCTATCCGGAGAAATACCGTTACTCCAAATCGCACGAGTGGCTGCTGCTTGAGGGCAACACTGCCACCGTCGGCATTACTGACTACGCACAGGGTTCGCTGGGCGATATCGTGTTCGTCGAGCTGCCGAAGATTGGCCAGGAGATTCAGGCTGGATCGACGTTTGGTTCGGTCGAGTCGGTCAAGGCGGTGAGTGATTTGTACTCGCCGGTGACAGGTACGGTGAGCGCGATCAACGAGGCGCTGAACGACGCGCCAGAGACGATCAATAGCGCGGCGAACGACACGTGGATCATCAAGCTCGACGTGAAGAGCGCCGATGAAGCGGGCGCGCTGCTGTCGGCTGCCGACTACGAGAAGTTTGTCGCGGAAGAGACTGGACACTAGAGAAGAAGTGGTTAGTGGTTAGTGATTAGTGGTTAGTGGTTAGTGATTAGTGGTTGGTGGTTGGTGTGGATTCGGTGGTGAATCACTAGCCACTTACCACTTACCACTAGCCACTAGCCACTTGAAACTGCCTAAGGATTTGAGGTTATCTATGCGTTATCTGCCCAAGTCGCCAGCCGACCGCGAAGCGATGCTCGCTGAGATCGGCGTGCCGTCGATCGAGAGTCTGTTCGAGACCATTCCAGCGGAGTATCAGCTCACCCGCGATCTTAATATTCCTCGTCAGCACTCCGAGTCCGAGGTGCTGGATTGCTTTCGTGCGTTCGCTGCAAATATTGCCAGCGGCGATGCGGCAGAGCTTGCGGCGCAGCCTGCGGGGAAATTGTTCGCGAGCTTTCTTGGCGCGGGCGCGTACCGGCATTATCGGCCGGTGATCATTGATTCGCTGGTGCAGCGCGGTGAGTTCTTGACGAGCTATACGCCGTATCAGCCGGAGATTTCGCAGGGCACGCTGCAGGCGATGTTCGAGTTCCAGACGATGATCTGCGAACTCACGGGCATGGAGATTGCGAACGCGTCGATGTATGACGGGTCGACGGGCGCTGCGGAGTCGGTGCTGATGGCTTGCCGCGTGACCGGGCGGCAGGGTGCGGTGGTCGCGCGGACGGTGCACCCGGAGTATCGCGAAGTGATGGCGACGGTGACCAAGCACCAGGAGATTCCGATCAGCGAAGTCGGGTATATCGCGGAGACCGGGCGTGTGGATCTGGCTGCACTGGACGCTGCGATTACGTCGGAGACGGCGGCGGTGCTGATCCAGTCGCCAAACTTCTTTGGGACGATTGAGGATGTGGCGGCCATCGCGGAGATTGCGCATAAGAAGGGCGCGCTGTTGATCGTAGCTATAGCCGAAGCGGTGAGTTTGGGCATCGTGAAGGCGCCGGTGGAGGCGGATATTGTGTCGCTTGAGGCGCAGAGCTTTGGCGTGGCGGTGGGCTTTGGCGGACCGTATTGCGGCGTGATTGCGTGCAAGGAGAAGTTCCTGCGGCAGATGCCGGGGCGGTTGGTCGGCGAGACCAAGGACAGCCATGGCAAGCGCGGATGGGTGCTGACGCTGAGCACGCGCGAGCAGCATATTCGCCGCGAGAAGGCTACGTCGAATATTTGTACGAACCAGGCGCTGGTCGCGTTGATGGTGACGATCTTTATGACGGTGTACGGCAAGCAGGGCCTGCAGGAGCTGGCGGCGCAGAATTTGGCGAAGGCTGCGTACTTGCGGAAGGCGCTGATTGGGAGTGGAGCGAAGACGAAGTTCGACGGCACGCCACGCTTCCACGAGTTTGTGCTGACGAGTGCTGTGGCTGCAGACGCGATGAATGCGAAGTTGCTGGAGAAGCAGATTGTTGGAGGGCTGGCGCTGGCGAAGTGGTATCCCGAGCTGGGTGAGAATGCGACGCTGTGGTGCGCGACCGAGCTGACGACGAAGGTGCAGATGGATGCGGCGGCAGCGGTTTGTGCGGGCGTGTTTGAGCGCGAGCTCGTGGGAGCGAAGTAGCGATGGATATCAGCGCGATTGAAGGGCAGGAGATGACGGCCGTGGAGTTTGTTGGCGACTACCTGCGGCTACGGTTTGATGGACCGATGCTGACGCTGTATGGATGGCCGCATGTGCTGCTCGCGGACTTCAGCGTCGCTTATGGAGAGCCGGAGTATCGGAATGCGTTGTGCGCGCAGATTGGCGAGATGGTTGCGAAGGCCGCGCTCGTGGAGATGGAGTCGCTGACGGTGGAGCTTGAGAGCGGCACGGTGATTGCGCTGAGTCTGCGCGAAGAAGAATTGGATGGGCCGGAGGCTGGGAGTTATTCGGCTAACGGCGACGGGCAGGACGAAGAAGAGTTTTAGCGCGGGCGAGAAGCAGATCCTCCGCTACGCGAAGGATGACAAGCTTTAAGGGTTAGCGGGAAGTAGATTGAGCGTTGGTTGGAAGAGGTAGTGATGGCAGACAAGTTTATNNTGAGTGAGATTGAGATCATTCGGCACTTCACGCGGCTCTCGACGTGGAACTACGCGATTGATTTGGGGATGTATCCGCTGGGGTCTTGCACGATGAAGTACAACCCGCGGATCAACGAAACAGTTGCCAGACTTGAGGGGCTCGCAGAAGCGCATCCGTATCAGCCAGAGTCGTTGTCGCAGGGCGCGCTAGGGATCATGAAGATGCTGTCGGATTGTTTGATCGAGATTACCGGGATGGACGCGATCACGCTACAGCCGGCGGCGGGAGCGCAGGGAGAGTTCACCGGAATTTTGATGGCGCGGGCGTACCACGAGGCCAAGGGGAATGCGCGCAGGAAGATTATTGTTCCGGACTCTGCGCATGGGACGAATCCGGCGACGGCGGCGATCTGCGGGTATGAGGTTGCGAATCTGAAGTCGAATGCGCTGGGGATGGTGGACCTGGCGGAGCTCGAGCGGATGGTGGATGAAGATGTGGCCGCGCTGATGCTGACGAATCCTTCGACGATTGGAGTGTTTGAGTCGGACATTCATAAGATCGCGGACATCCTGCACGCGAAGGGCGCGCTGCTCTACATGGACGGCGCGAATATGAATGCGCTGGTGGGCAAGACGCGGCCGGGTGATTTTGGCGCAGACGTGATGCATTTGAATTTGCACAAGACGTTTTCGACGCCGCATGGTGGTGGTGGGCCGGGGTCGGGGCCGGTGGCCTGCAAGAAGATTCTGGAGCCGTTCCTGCCGTCGCCGGTGGTCGTGACGAAAGCGGACGGGGCTAATAAAATCCTGGGGCTGGACTATAACCGGCCGCAGAGCGTTGGGCGGGTGCGGGCGTGGTACGGAAATTTTGGGATGTTCATTCGCGCGCTGGCGTACATCCTGGCGAATGGGCCGGATGGATTGCGGCAGACGACCGAGGACGCGGTGCTGAATGCGAACTACATTCGCGCCAAGCTGGAAGGCACGTTTGAGCTGCCGTACAAGACTCGCTCGCTGCATGAGGTAGTGTTCTCGGACAAGCTGCAGGCGAAGAACGGCGTGAAGACCGGCGACATGGGCAAGCGACTGATCGACTACGGATTCCATGCGTACACGGTCAGCTTCCCGATGGTGGTGCACGGCGCGATGATGATTGAGCCGACCGAGAGCGAGTCGCGCGAAGAGCTTGATTTGCTGGTCGACGCGCTGCAGCAGATTGCTCGCGAGGCGGAGGAGAATCCTGAACTGGTGCAGACGGCTCCGCACACGACGCGGCTGCAGCGGCTGGATGAGACGACCGCTGCGCGCAAGCCGATTCTGCGCTGGAAGGCGCCGGTGGCGGCTATAGCGTTGACGCCGGATACTGCCGCGAAGGAGTGGTAATCCGTGGCTGAAGAGCGTGAGAAGACGCCGACGCCGTTCTATCGCCACGGCGATGTGTACTATGCTCGCGCGCAGGAGTTGGAGCGCGAAGAGTTTATGCGCGGCGAGGCGCGGGGGCGGCTGGCGGTGGCGCTCGATGTGCTGACGGATGCGCTGATCCTCGTTGGGCAGCATGGAGTGTATTGCGCGAGCGAGCGGAATCCGGCGCTGCCGAAGATGGATCTGCAGGCGGTGCTGGCGGGAATTGGCGGAGCGAAGGAACTGGTGGCATCGGCGCTGGCCAAGCTGAACGACGAGGCTGAGGCGAAGCGCGGGCAGACTGGCGGCTGAATTCGGTATTCCAGGCTGCATGTAAGCTCATCAGAAACGGGCGCTGGTTACGGGGGGCGCTGGCCTCATTGGATCTCATCTTGTCGACCTGCTGTTGCGCGAGGGTTGGACGGGGCGGATTCTCGATCATCTTGAACCGCAGACGCACAGGAATGGCAAGCCGGAGTGGGTGAATGCCGGCAGCGGACGTGCGCGACCTGGCGGGGATGATCGCGGATCAACTGGGGATCAAGATTGCGCCGCTGGCTCGCGGGGAGTTTCGGCCGGGGGAGATTCGCTCGCCGATCTCCGACATCAGCCGCATTCGGACGATCGGATATGAGCCGCAGGTGACGATTGACGAAGGGATTGGACGGTACATCGAGTGGATCAGGATGCAAGGCGCGGTTGAGGATTATTTTGCGCAGGCAGAGGCGTGGCTGCGGGCCAAGGGGATCGTGCAGAGCGTGAAGGCATAACGCCAAAGGCCTGCTCTTGCGAGCAGGCCTTTGGCGCAGGTGCGATGGATCGAGAGTTACTTCGCTGCTTCGATTTTGACGGACTCCTCCGTGGTTTCCCACTTGATGTGGAGTTCGGTGGAGTGCTTTGTGGACTTCTCAAAGCTGATGGTCATGGACTCCTGCAGGGCGGGGAGCTTGGCCCCGTGCATGGGCGTGCGGCCGAGATCATTGCCCGCGGGATAGGGAATGCCCCACTCGCCGGTCTTCTTGCTGACGATCAGCAGCCAGGGGGTGCCGGGAGCGGCGGGGAGAGTGAAGAGGGTATAGGTTCCGGCGGGAACGGTGAGGGTTCCGATCTTGAGGTTGCCGGTGGTGACGAGGGTGGTCGCGGGGTTGGCTCCGGTACGCCATTCCTTGCCGTAGGGCACGAGGCCGCCCATGATCTTGCGGCCGCGCATGGCGGGAGAGTTGTAGTGGATAGTGATCTTCGCGCCGTCGAGCGTGGTTTCGGCCATGGCGGGAGGGCTGGCCAAGGGCGCGGCGGCGGGCTTGGCGGCCTGTTTGGCGGGCATGTCCATCGTGCCCATCTGGGCAGACGCGCCGAGGGTAGCGAAGCAGGCGAAGGCGAGGGCGAGAGTGCTACAGCGGGCAAGTATTCTCATGGCTATCATCGTACTCCCAAGGCATAGATTCCGGACACTCGTTGCCGCGGCTGCGAGGGTTTCTGCCAGGCTAGAGCATTTCCAGTGTTAC
>DHWW01000153.1 GCA_002413385.1 Granulicella sp. UBA5172 | reverse complement strand
GGATTCCGCAGGGAGTGGCGGGGACGGGAGGGAGTGGAGGGACGGGCAGCGGGAACTTTGCGGCGATGTATCACCCGGTGAACTACAGCACGGTGTATTACGCGGTGAACTCTCCGAATACGAGCGCGACGGAGGCGAGCGGTGCGGTGCTGGCGTGGGTTCCGCTGGGATGCACGGCGACGCGGCTGGATGTGTACTCGCAGCAGTCAGGAGCGATTACGGTGACGCTGCGGGCGGGACCGGCGGGGGCGCTGGCGGATACGGCGCTGACGTGCAGCCCGGCGACGAATGGGAGTTGTTCGGTGCTGGGCTCGGTGGCGGTTGCGGCGGGGGAGTTTATGGACTTCCGATTTGACTCGNNGTTAGGGGTTAGGGGTTAGGGATTGGTTTGCGGGGGGACGGAGAGGGCGATGACGGCGGCGCGGGCTTCTTCGGCGGCGACTTTGCGGTTTTCGATGGCGGCCTGGGAGAAGGTGATGGGTTCGGGGGCGAAGCGGATGGTGGCGTGGAAGCCGTGGAGGTCGACGAAGTTCCACATGTGCTGCCAGAGGGTTTGGGGGCCCCAGTGGACGTCGTTGCGGGTGGACTTGCCGTGGGCGAGGTCGTAGGGTTTGAGGTCGTAGTGGATGAAGCCGGCGGTGACGGGTTCGCCGACGGCGATGGCCTGCGAGAGGAGGCCGCTGCGGAAGGAGAGCGCGGGGACGTCGCCGACGCCGGTGGTGCCTTCAGGGAAGAAGACGACGGGGAGGCCGTCGCGGAAGCCCTTGGCCATGCCCTCGGCGGCCTTGGCGGCGCTGCCGCCGGCGCCGCGAGCGACGTAGACGGTGCCAGCCATGAAACTGATCCAGCCGAGGATGGGGGTCTTGCGGAGTTCGATCTTGGAGACGAAGACGCAGGGTCGCATGGCGGCGTGAACGAGGATGTCGATGTAGGTGAGGTGGTTGGAGATGACGGCTCCGTTGGAGGGAATGGGGCCGAGGGTGGTGAAGGTGATGTTCTGGGTGCGGAGCAGGCGGTTGCCGATTTTGCTGAGCCACGCCGCGCGCTGGGCGCGGGTCTTCGGGCGCTGGATGAGGACTTCTACCGTGGAATAGGCGAAGACAAAGACGACTGCGAGAAGGCGATAGATCCTGCGGAGATAAGACAAGCGATAGTTCCTCGGAACGGTTTCAGTGGGGCAATTTTGGGCGCTTCGCTGAGTGTACCGATATGCTGGAGGTGTGGCGAATCTTTGGAAACGATGGATTGTGAATCCTGTGGTGGGCCTGCTGAGCATGGGGGCCGACCCGGATAAGCTGGCGTGGTCGCTGGCACTGGGCGTGGTGGTGGGGGTGAATCCGCTGCTGGGATCGACGACGGTCGTGGTGCTGGGGCTGGCGGCGGGGTTCCGGTTGAATATTGTGGCGTCGCAGGTGGGGAATCACGCGATGTATCCGTTCGAGATCCTGATGTTTCCAGTGTTTATCAAGCTGGGAGACGTGGCGTTTGGCACGGATAAGCTGCCGCTGGAGGGGCATGCGCTGTGGTATGCGGCGAAGCACCATCCGTGGGATACGACTCGGCTGCTGTGGAGCTGGGAGTGGCATGCGCTGGTGGTGTGGGCGATGTTCGCGGCCGTGGCCATGCCCGCGATCGCGCTGGGGAGTGAGCCCATGCTGCGGAAGATGGCGAAGAGGCTGAGGCAGGGGAGAGCGGCGGGCTCCGAGCTTTGAGAGCCTAGCNNCTTTGAGAATCTAGCTGAACATCTCCTTGACCTTGTTGAAGAGGCCGCGGGAGGCTGGGGTGTTTTCAATCGAGATGGATTCGGAGAGCTGCTTGAGAAGGTCCTTCTGCTGTTTGGTTAGCTTGGAGGGAGTCTGCACGCGGACTTCGACGATGAGGTCGCCCTTGCCGTGGGAGTTGAGGTGGGGGACGCCTTTGCCGCGCAGCTTGATCTCGCGACCGCTCTGCGTGCCTTCGGGAACCTTGATGATTTCGATGCCGTCGAGGGTTTCGAGTTCGAGTTCGGTGCCGAGGGCTGCTTGCGGGAAGCTGATGGGGATGACGCAGTGGAGGTCGTCGCCGTCGCGCTCGAAGAATTTGTGGGCCTTGACTTGGAGGACAACGTAGAAGTCGCCGGCGGGGCCACCGAAGCGGCCGGCTTCGCCTTCGCCGGAGTAGCGGATGCGGGTGTCGGTCTCGACGCCAGCGGGAACCTTGACGAGGATCTTGTGCTCGCGCGTGACGCGGGAGTCACCCTTGCAGGTGGCGCAGGGAATGCGGATGACGGAGCCTGTGCCGCTGCAGACAGGGCAGGTGCGAGCTACAGCGAAGAAGCCCTGCTGCGAACGGATCTGGCCGCGACCGCCGCACTGCTGGCAGGTCTCGGGCTGCTTGCCGTTGGCGGAGCCGGTGCCGCTGCAATCGTCGCAGGCTTCGGCGCGGCGGATGGTGATTTCCCGCTCGACGCCGAAGACAGCCTCTTCGAACTCAAGCCTCATGTCGAACTTGAGGTCGCGGCCGCGTTGTTGGCGCGTGGCGCGGCGATTGCCTCCGCCCATGTTGAACATCTCGCCGAAGAGATCGCCGAAGATATCGTTGAGGTCGCCGCCCTGGAAGGGGCTGCCACCGCCGGGGAAGCCGGAGCCAGCGCCGTTGACGCCAGCGTGACCGTAGCGATCGTAGGCGGCGCGCTTGTCGGCGTCGGAGAGGACCTGGTAGGCCTCGCTGCACTCCTTGAACTTCTCCTCGGCCTGGGGATTGTTCGGGTTGCGGTCGGGGTGGAACTGCATGGCGAGCTTGCGATACGCGGTTTTGATTTCGCCGTCGGAGGCGGTGCGTTCGACGCTGAGGATTTCGTAGTAGTCGGTCTTCATCGTGGCTGTGGGCATTCCTGATTCCTGGTATGTGCGAAAGACTCGGTGGTGGTTGTGGTCCGGGGCTAAAGCCCTTTCGTAATGCGTTCGGTTACCGCGGGCTAAAGCCCGCTGCTAATCCGGAGGTCGTTGCCGATTCGGAGGACGTTGCTGATCCGGAGGATGTTGCTGATCCGGAGGACGTTGCTGATTTAACTGCTGCTGCCAGTCCAGCGAGAATATCCTGCTAGTCGGTTTGCTGGGCGGAGTTGCTGGCGATGCGTACCAGGGCCGGGCGGAGGAGTTTGTCGCGGAGTTTGTAGCCGCGGCGGATCTCTTCGAGGACCTGGTGGTCGGGATGTTCCAGAGTTTCGATGCTGCCGAGGGCCTCGTGGATTCGAGGGTCGAACTGCGCGCCGATGGATTCAACGGGCTGGACGTTGAGGGTGCGGAGAGCTTCTTCCATCTGCTTGACGATGAGTTGGACGCCGGTGCGGAGTTGGGCTACGTCGCCGTCTGATTTGAGGGCGAGAGCGAAGTTGTCGAGGACGCCGAGGAAGGGTTCGACGGCGGACTGGATGGCGTAGTCGCGGGTGTCCTGGCGCTCCTTGATCTCGCGCTTGCGGGCGTTGTCGAACTCGGCCTGAAGGCGGGCGAGGCGGTCTTGTGTTTGCACTAGCTGAAGGCTCAGCTGGTCGCGTTCGCCGCGAAGCTGCTCGAGATCGTTGTCGATGTCGTGGGCTTCGGTGCCGGCTTCGAGGTCGACTTGAGCGGTCTCTGGTTAATGGAGGTCGTTTTGTTCGATCTGTTCGGTGCTCATAGTGTTTTCCTTTTGGCTTCGCGACCAACGCGCGAAGCGGTCTTTGACAGTGGTCATGAATACGTCCTGTCTATGTGCGGCGATTAAGGGGAGAGCGGAGCCTGGTCGCCAGAGTCTATTCGATGCAAAAGCTGGGCGATGTACCCGACGGCACTGATGGCGCTCTCGTAGTTCATGCGCTTGGGGCCGAGGATGGCGACGGTGCTGTCGCCGGAGATTTGGGCGGGGGCGGCGATGAGAACGAGGCCGGCCATGCCGGGGTCCTGTTGTTCGAGGTCGAAGACGACGCGGACGGATTGCTCGGTGGTGTCGATGTAGGCGTTGAGGAGTTCGATGAGGCGCTGCTTCTGTTCGAGCGCGGAGAGCATGGCGCGGAGGCGGTCGCGGTCGGCGGGAAGGCCGATGAGATTGGCGACGCCGTCGATGTAGACGGACTGCTGCTGGGTGGAACCTGGGGGGACGGTGCGCGACCAGAGGTCGACTGCGTCGGCGAGTTGCTGGTAGGCGGTGCGCTCATGGTCGATGCGGCGGGCGAGTTCGTTGCGGACGCGGTCGATGTTCCAGCCGCGGAAATGCGAGTTGAGGTAGTTGGCGGCGGTCTCGAGCTGGACGGAGGAGAGATCGTGCGACGTATTTGGGTCGAGGGCGAGGACGCGGTCGCGAACGACTCCGCTGCGGGTGACGACGACGGCGAGGACGCGGCGCTGGGCGAGGCGACTGAAATGGATGTGCTCGAGGAGGTCGGTGGAGGCGGCGGCTCCGATGGCGAGACCGACGCTGGAGGAGAGCGCGGCGAGGACGTGGGAGGTGCGCTCGAGGAGGGCAGAGGCTCCGGCGAGGCCGGCGAAGCTGGTGTCGATATGAGTTTGTAAGTCGGTGCGCGACGGATTGGGGAGCGAGGCTGGAGCGCTGGTGAGTTGGCCGACGTAGATGCGGAAGGCCTCGGCGGAGGGGATGCGGCCGGCGGAGGTGTGGGGCTGCTCGAGCAGGCCAGCGTCGGCGAGCTCGGCCATCTCGTTACGGATGGTGGCGGAGCTCATGGAGTGCGCGAAGGAGGAGTGAGCGAGGGTGCCGGAGGAGATGGGCTCGCCGGTCGAGATGTAGCTCTCGATGATGGCGGTGAGGATCTCGCGCTGGCGGGTTGTGATGGGTTTAGCCACTAGGTTGATTTTACGCGGGTCGTCAAGGGGGGGACCCTCCCCCCCTATACTTTTTGACGCAAAGTTTAGGAAAGAGAGGAGATAGGCTGGGACTTGCAGAGACATTTGTTGCAAAGTCCTGAGGGAGAAAGGGTTATCTTCACAGGGGGATGCGCTCGGGAATGGCTCTCCAGCGTTGAAAAAACGAGGAGGGTGAGGGCCCTTTTAGTTGATTTCGAGGACAACCTCCGTTTTGGAGGCGAGTTCCTGGGTGCGGGCGATGACTTTTTCGGCGATGGCGGCAAACTCTCTGCCGCGAGCGGTTGCGTCGCCGGCGAGGGCTGCGGGAAGGCCGCGGTCGCCGCCTTCGCGAACCTGCGGATCGAGATCGACGGAGCCGAGGAAGGGCAGGTTGTATTGCCGGGCCGTTTGCTGGGTTGCTCCAGCGCCGAAGACGTCGATGACGGTGCCGTCGGGGAGGGTCATCTGCGACATGTTTTCGATGAGGCCGAGGACTTCGACGTTGACCTGGTGGAACATTTCGAGGGCCTTGCGGGCGTCTTGCAATGCGACCGAGGAGCCGGTGGAGACGATGACCGCGCCGGTGAGGGGGACGGTCTGGACGAGCGAGATGACGACGTCGCCGGTGCCTGGAGGCAGGTCGACGAGGAGGTAGTCGAGCTCGCCCCAGGCGACTTGCTGGAGGAACTGCTTGATGATCTGGTGCAGCATGGGGCCGCGCATCACCATGGGCTTGTCGCCGGGGGAGATGAGGCCGATGGAGATGAACTTGACGCCGTGGGCGACCAGCGGTTCCATGAGATTGCCGTCGAGAAGGTTGGGCTGACGCGTGGCACCGAGCATGGTGGGGACGTTGGGGCCGTAGATGTCGGCGTCGATGAGGCCGACGCGGTGGCCGAGTTTGGCGAGCGAGACGGCGAGGTTGACGGCGACGGTGGTCTTGCCTACGCCGCCCTTGCCGGAGCCGATGGCGATGATGTGGCGGATGCCGCGGAGGGGGAGAGGAGCGGGGGGGGCTGCTGCATGGGAGTGGGACATTTGATCGCTCTTTCTGTTGGTAGTGGTTAGTGGTTAGTG
>DHWW01000095.1 GCA_002413385.1 Granulicella sp. UBA5172 | reverse complement strand
CCCAATGCTCTTCAACCCCACGCTCAATTCTTGCGACATGCGTTCCGTTCCTCCATCAAGCGATGCCGCGAGTACTGCAACGTCATCCCTACGTAGGCTACTACGCGCGAGGAACGCGACCTAGGGTTGCGCCCGAAAGATGCCGATCTCCTGGCCGGGCGGATGAGTGTGAAGATGGACGGAGGCAGCCCAGGAGCCCGTGCCGTCGAGATCGATCCACTGAAGCATCCGCATCTTGACCACGGCTACTCCGTGACGAGTCATTCTAGCCAGGGGCAGACCGCCGACCGTGTGCTGATCCACGTCGATACCGAGCCGGCAGCCAAAGACCTGCTCAACAACCGCATGGCCTACGTTGCCGTCTCGCGCGGCGCATACGACGCGCAAATCTTCACCAACGACCGCGAGAAGCTGGGCGCGGCGCTGGGGCATGATGTATCGCACAGCAGCGCCCATGCGCCGGAGATGAAGCCAGAACAGAAGCAGGAGCAGGCCGTCACGCCGCAGCGGAAGATTGCGCCGGAGCAGGAACAGAGTTACGATATCGGTTTAGGCCTCTAAGGGAGTAAGTCGCCACCCCCTGCGGCCCCGGCACCCTGCCCGCGTTTCGTTGGTCGGAGCAATCAGCAGGGGAATAGAGCACAGGCTTAGAAGGCCGATGCTCTAAGAAGGCTTGCCGCTTTTCTCGCTTTCGCTAGGTTAAGTCCAAGTAGTGGGGTTGCTTGTTGCTTTCGTTCACGTACCTGCTGAGAAATCGAAGGGGGAGAACTAAAGTGAGAAAGTTTATTATTGTGCTCATCGCGCCGATTGTTATTCCCTCAATCTTTGCACAGACCACTGCCAAACCTGCACCGAAACCACGGGTTCACGCCGTCGCCAAAGTTGACCCTCAATCAATTATTAGCGAGGCCGTGAAACAACATCTGACGGCGGTCTTCGACCCACATGACACTATGAGTGAAGTGAAGGGATATGTTGCGCAAACTCGAACGGAGTTGAAGACCGACGCGGACAAATCGGCGTTGCTAAATATTGAAAAGGCTTTGGATTCGGTGGAAGAGTCCGAGGAAACAGAAAAGAAAATAGAGGAGACTCAGGGCACACTCCGAGTATTTGAATTCCATATAAGTCAAGGGCAACACGAAAGTGATAACCCACCCTACTCTAACCCCTCTCAAATAATTGGTTTAATAGAGGCAAAGAGTTTTGAGGTTGAGGTGGAGCCGGGAGTTAAACTTGGAACTACACTAAGTGATGACGCGGACTTAGGGCTTCGATTAGATATTGAGTTAAGACATTCGGAAGGGGAACGTATCAGCGAGTATGAAATGCAAAAGCTGCAAGACAACTGTGCGGATGCTGTAAGGAGTTGTCGCAAAGAATGAAAAGTGGACGCGCCAAGAGAAGAAAGATAAATGCGCAGTAGCCACAACTAATTTAATGGAAGCTATTAAGAAGGAATATAGGGACAAAGAAGACTCCATCAAACGACAGTATCGAGCCGAAAAAGACACTGAGTTAGCGAGAGCTCGGGACGCTTTAAGCGAGTCACAATCGGCTGTAATTAGCCTGACAGCCAAACGTGCGGCAGAGAGATCGCGTGCATCGGAGTTGTTTGCCTCTGTCAGAATCGCCTTGGGGATTACTGGCACCAGAGACCCCTTTCTCGACCAACAACCCGCAGTAGAGAAAGGAAACTAAACTCAGAGTAGTCGAATCTATGGCAATGCAGAACCGACAGAAGGGTCAGTCCGCCGAAATCCATCATTGTCGAGAACGCTTAGCTTGATTTGTGGGGAAACCAACGGCGTTCCGTACCTCCAGAACACGAAAAAGGTGAAAGATGATTTCGGCCTCAGAAAATTCCTCCCCACCGATGTGGTGGTCATTTTCAACTCAATTCACACTTGGATGAGCCGATTTGAGATAAAGCTCAAGCGGAAATTTTGGCCAGAGAATAATCGGTGGGTGGTATCCGTTTGGAACAAGGGCAAGCCGCGAGACGGACTATTTTTGCCCAACCCCTCGAAACTGCTCAATTGAGTATCGGCAAGAATTTTCGTGCATAAACTCGTCGCATCGGCACTGTTTTCGCACTTTGATTCTGGCAACGGTTCTTGCATCGTCTTCAAACGGTCCCTCAGTCCATCGGAACCGACGCTTGGTGAGTGCAAAAAGTAGACTTTCCGTACTCGCCAACTCTCGAAACGGCTAATTTTGCCTTTTCGAGGCGTTGGGCAAAAATGGCCAACCAGAGCAGCCCCGCGCAGACACCGGACAACGAAGACGAGATTTAAGATCCGCTAACGCGGATTATTATGTGGAATTGGGGCCGCGCGCCGTGCTACCCTGCGGCTCAGGGGGACATATGCATCGGAGAGCGGTGTTTACGCGCAACCATAAAATACATTTGGAAGAAGCATGCAATCGGAAGGAGCCGACCGCATTTCAATCCGAAAAGAAATGGTCAGGAGCCCAAGGGTGGTTGAAAAAGCAGAAAACGCTTAAGGTTTACATCGCACCAGTAGGCGATCCGAAGGTGATGTACGAAGGCATTATAGTGGAAATCGCCCTAGTAGACTCCGCACCCGAGGCCACAATAAAGAAGCTACTTGCTGCCCGTGGTGAGGAAACCAAGAAAGAAGAGTGTTGGGGAAAAACGGTCTATCTGCTTTCGGACTGTCGCCCGATTCTAGCGATGTCCCTCAGTGCGTTGCTAAAGGCCAAGGACGGGACTCCTCTTTCCGACGATTACAAATATAGCTACTCCATCGTTCTCGAACGCGATACACCGGCAGTGGCCTAACGAGGCCCGCGCAGCAAGTGTATCAGCGACGTCAACCAGTTCCCCACACTCGTTTGTCTCGCAAGAGGTAAGTTTTGCCCCACGACCGCCGCCCCGCGTTTCCAAGGGCTTGCATGGGTCAAATGTCAAGGCCACAATCAACCCATGAAATACGGCTATGCCCGCGTATCGACTGACGACCAGAGTACAGCCTTGCAGCTCGCTGCCTTGAAGCGGGCCGGATGCAAGACGCTTTTCAAGGACGAAGCCTTGTCAGGAGCCACGACCAAGCGCCCTGCCCTGCTCCGTTGCCTCAAGGCATTGCAGGACGGCGACACGCTCATTGTCTGGAAACTTGATCTCCTGGGCCACCACCGTCTCTGACACCGGCAAGCCCCAGACGATCCTCCTGCATTAGATCGGAGACTCAACCAGAAACCCCCAAAAGCAGTTACTCTTGAATCGAGCCTGCTCACGCACCCTCGACCTCTCTGAACGAAGGAGTTCCTTCTTGGCAGTTCCCATCCGCAACATCAGCGCACCAGGTTATGGCGACGACCCGCAGATGAAGACCGACACGCGCGCCATGAGCGTCGCCACCGCCCTCTTCTTCATGGTCGGCTTCCTCACCTGCCTCAACGACATCATCATCCCGCACCTCAAGAGCATCTTCGCCCTCAACTACGCCGAAGTCCTCACCGTGCAATTCGCCTTCTTCACCTCCTACTTCGTCTTCAGCTATCCCGGCGGTGCGCTCGTCGACAAGTTCGGCTACAAGAAGACGATGGTCGTCGGCCTCATCATCATGGCCATCGGAGCAGCCGGCTTCATCCCCGCCGCAAACTTCGCGCTCTTCCCTGTCTTCCTCTGCGCACTCATCGTCCTCGCCGCCGGCATGACGGTCGTGCAAGTCGCCGTCAATCCCTATGTCACCGTCATCGGCCCGCCCAAGACCGCGTCCAGCCGCCTCAACCTCGCACAGGCCTTCAACTCCGTCGGTACCTTCATCGCCCCGTTCTTCGGTGCAGTCCTCATCCTGCGCAACGCCGTCCCCGTCATCACCCCCGCGCACCTCCTCTCGATGTCCGAAATAGGCCGTCAGACCTACCGCGAGATGCAGGCATCGACCGTCCGCCTACCCTACATCGGCATCGCGCTCATGCTGCTCCTGCTTGCCATAGCGTTGGCCGTCATCAAGCTCAAGCCGCAGACCAGCATGACGGATCTCACCCAGGACTTCCGCCCCGGAGCCTTCGCCGAAGCCCTCTCCAAGCCCGACAGCATCTGGCACCATCCCTGGCTCATCGCCGGTGCCGTCGGCATCTTCACCTACGTCGGCGCCGAAGTCACCATCGGCAGCCTCCTTGTCAACTACCTGGGCCTTCCCCAGATCCGGTGCACTCACCGAGTCCGTCGCCGCCAAATTCCTCATGGTCTACTGGGGCGGCGCCATGATCGGCCGCTTCCTCGGCTCGGCCATCCTGCAGCGCGTACGCACCGGCCCCGTCCTCGGCGGAGCGGCCATCGGTGCCTTCACCCTCGTCGTCATCTCCATCCTCACCCANNATCTTCACCCTCGGCATTCAGGACCTCGGCCCCCTCACCAGCAAAGGCTCGAGCCTCCTCATCGCTGCCATCGTCGGCGGAGCACTCATTCCCCTGGGCACCGGAGCGCTCGCCGACAAGATCGGCCTGCACCCCGCCTTCATCATCCCCGCCATCTGCTACGTCTACATCACGATCTTCGGCCTGGCCGCGATCCGCCGTCCCGCAGCTCTAACCGGCCTGCTCCTCGCAGAACCCGTATAGCCAACCCAACCTCCACCAAGGCACCCTGATCGCGCCTCCGCGAAGCCCCAGGGTGCCGTTCTTCTTTCCCCTATCCCCTAATCCCTGGAGAATTTCTCCGAGCGTGTACAGCAAACATTTGTCATCTCGACCGAAGCCAAACGGCCTCATCGTTTGGCGTAGCGGAGAGACCTGCAGTCCCTTCGCACCAGCAGGCTGCACCCTATTAGGAACCCGCCCTAATCCCTAATCCCTGCACTTACGGCGTCACTGCAAGCGACGTCGTAGCAAATCCTCGAGTCCCCGTCGCCGCAGCAATCTTCACCATCTGCGCCACCCCCGGGACCCGCAGCGCCTGCACCTGTACCATCCCACTTCCGTCCGAGGTCGCGGAGCTCTGCGACGTAGCCAGCACCGGTGCCGCAGCACAAGCTCCCACCACGGTACAGGCACCCTCCCACGCATATGCCGTCTGATACACCGTCACCGTTGCTCCCGGCAGCGCATGCCCCGCTCCATCCGTCACCAGCATCATCACCGGCACCAGCGCCACGCCTCCCGTACGAACACTCTGCCCGGCCCCGCTGGACACCGCAATCGCCCACTGCGTCGGCGCTACTCCATACACCGTCCAGCTTCCGCAGACCGTACTCCAAGCGCATCCCATCACCACATTCGTTGACCCGCCAGCGATCGCCGTCACCTGTGCCACCACCCCCGCCGTCCCGTTCGCAGCTGTCACCTCTCCCGGCGGCGTCAGCGTAAATCCCGCCCCTGTCGTCGACCACGCCACCGGCACACCTGCCGCGACCGCACCATCCTGCATTGCCGTCAGCGCAACGCTCCAGCTTCCAGAAGCACCCGCGGCAAGATACTGCGGCAACGCATTGATCGTTGCTGTTCGCACCGGATCAGCATCCACCATCGCAGCCTGTACCGAGGCGCCGCCACTCATCTCCGTCCCCTTCACCGTCACGCCGCCAGCAGCAATACCCATCACCGGCGTCTGAGCAAGCCCCGTTGCATCGGTCTTCACCACGCAGCCGGGACCGCTCTGGCACCCCGTAACCAACGCAGCTCCAGCGCCGCTGCCTGTCACCACAAACGTCACGCTGGCACTCGCCACCGGCGTAACGCCGTCTGTCCCAAACACTCGCACCGGCAAATGGCGTCGGCGCCACAAACCCCGTCTCCAGCGTCGCCGGTGCCGACACCAGCTGAATCTGATCGATCATCCCCACAACGTACTTCATCACTCCCTGCATATCCGTCGACCCGCCCGTACTCGGATCCGTCACCGTCACATCCACAGCCGTTCCACTACTCGCTCCCGCTGCCACCATCGCCGGAGCCGTCGCCACAATCTGTGTCGACGTCCAGCTCAACACCGTCGCCGCCACTCCATTGACCGTCACCTGGTTGCCCAGCCGGAAGCCCATCCCTGTAATCACAATCTGTCCGCCACCAGCGCCCAATTGCGTCGGCGCCACGCCACTCGCGTAGAGAATTCTCGCGGTATACGTAAAGTCTGGCCGACCTCCTCCAAACTGATCTGCAATCGCAATCCGCAACGGAGTACTACTCGCACTGCCTGGGGTCTGCAACTGCGTCATCCCCAGCGACATCGAGTTCATCGCTGCCGCCTGACTCGACACCGTCGGCAGCGTACCCACCGCATCGCTCGCATTCCATACCCCGATCACCGGCTGCACCTTCTGTAGCTTCGCCGAACCCGCCTCATTCGTAGCCGTCACCTCGATCGTCCAACTCGTGTTCGCATTGATCGTCATCTTCCGCCACGCCGTGTAACCAGGCGCACACAGCGTCGCATTCCACCATCCGGTAGCGTTGGGAGTGGCCGGATTCGTCTCCGTCCCATCGGGATACTGACACCAGTTGCTGGCTGACAACGTCTGCGTGAACGTAGCCGTAGCCGACATCCCCGAAGTCAACGGCCCAGCTCCACTCGTCACCCCTCCACCCGAAATGGTCACCGCGGGTCTCTGGTACGGCCCAACCGCGTACTCGCCGGTGTACAGCGGATTGATCCCCTCCGTCGCGAGATACAGGCTCGTACCTGCCGTCCCGGATGGGATATAGGCCATGCTCCATGCTCCCTCATCCGCCAATACGTTGGCCCCGGCATTCTCGCTCGCCGGCTCCGTCCCACTCACCGGATTCCCTCCATTCTGCTGAAACAAATACCCCGCCATGCCAGATACAACCGGATAAGGCTCCCAAACACCTGTCCCGGTCAAATTCCTCGTTGCCACCACATTGACCAACTCCATCCCCTGGTGAGTCGAAAAATTGACCGCCCCCGAAACTGCGACCGTATTCAACCTGCTCTGCGTTTTGGTCGACGTCGTCGTCATCACCGGATACAGCGCCACCAGCGCAGCAACATCGTCTATCCGCAACGTGAACGGGTTTTGCATGCACTGGTACGTATAGGCGCTACAGATCACATCGATCGGATGCATCAACGGCCACACCGCCATCTGCGCTGCCGTAACCGTCTTCACACCGGTAAACACATTGTCATTCAGCTGCGACCACGCCAGCCCCAGCACCCGCCCAAACACCCGCGTCAACTGATATTGCATCTGCAGCAGTTGCTGCGGGTTCGATCCTACGCAGCGACCATTCAGCACAATCACCGCATGCTGGATCGTCGCGTTCGATCCAAAAGAATCCACGCTCTCCAGCACGCCATTCTGCAAACACCCACTAGGATCGCTCGCCCCGCCCCCCAGCAGCAGGTCGGTGATACTGCCATCGCTGTCATACACAATCGGAATCTGGATCGCCTGATAATTCGTCGCCTCCACATCCGCTGGAAACACCACATCGGTGCCATTAAAATAACTATTCGCGCCACTCACATGCTCGGAAAGCTGCCCGCCCTGCGCCAGCGTTATGTTCGCCGTCGGCACATTCCAAACGCCTGCCGCCGACGCCACCATTGCATCCGCCTGCGCATGGGTCACCCCGGAACTCAAATCCCCCGGATCCGTAAAGTACATTGGCTGCGCGGTATACCAGGCCATCGGAATCCCCGCCTGCGCATACCCGCTCGTCCCGGTAATAAATCGTGGTCCACCAGCCCATGCCGTCGCCGCCACCAACGCAAGCGCGCACCCAACCATCCAACGCCGTACCCAGCCATCTCGAACGCCGCGTAATCTAACGCTGCGCATCGGGAGCTCCATGCTGCTCAACCGAGCTATCCGCCGTCGGCATCGCCACTGGCAGCGGCCGTCTCACAATCTCAGGCTGCTTCTCCACCCTCCAGTTCGTCACCACACTCTTCGCATCCGCAAGCGCGATCGCTCCAAGCCCCGCATCCCTCATCGGCGATCCCAGCGGCCGCACCACCCGCGTCGCCAGCATTCGCACATCCAGCAACGGATCCGCCTTCGCACCCATGCGCACCAGCGGCACCACACCCGCCATCCCATACACTGAAGAACTCAAACCCGCAGCACTCGGCGAGTATAGAAAAAACATCGCCCGCTGCCCTACCCAATAGCGTTGTTGCCCACCCGACCAGCGCCCCGTCCACTCGCGCTCCACATACGTCCCACCCACCACACCCATCACCGGCTGCTGCACCAGGAAGGTAATCTCCACCACGCCGTCTTTGGGCACAATGCGCTGCACCTGCCCCACAAACACCACGCCCGCACGCGATGCCAGACTCCGCAACACGCCCGCAACACTCGTCGCCGGCAAATCTGCTGCAGCACCTCCTGCCTGCTGCCCGACCGCCCCGCAAAATCCCGCGCCCATCGCCAGCAACAAAACCCATCCCGAAACGCGCATCGCCATCTGTCCTCTGCAACGTCTTTCGTCACAAAGGGCAAATCACATGAATCCGATTAGCTCGGTTCGGCTTTCGGGCCCACCCGCCCCACTCTAAATCTCCGGATAAAAATCGAAGAACGCCTCAATGCTATGTCGCAGTTGCGCCTCGATCCGCTCCCTGCTTCCCTCCAGGATATGCATCGTCACCTGGGCCTCGTGACCATTCTTCAACTTGATCGGAGCCGCCTGCACAGCCTCGACCTCATCCGCGGGCAAAAGCCTCATTCCATACACCAACACCAGATCAGCCATCCCTCAATCCTACGCCGCAAACAGCAGAGATTAAGGAACAGGAATCAGCGATTTCAAGAACAGAATGCCGCCCTGCGCTCCATCGCAACAAACCCATTCCGAACACCTGTCCCCTAATCCCTGCTCTTC
>DHWW01000145.1 GCA_002413385.1 Granulicella sp. UBA5172 | reverse complement strand
ATACCGCTTGCCGATTTGCCAGACGGCTTTGGCGGAAAGACCAAGATTCCCGCCCACCACAGGCGTGGGCTGTCCCTGATCCATTTGCCGCAAAGCCAATGCACGTAATGTCGTGCGTACCGATTGCAAGCCGCCGCTCAACAATTCGTCCAACTGCCGGCGATCTCGCGCTGAAAGCTTGATCTGAAACCTGACGCCTCTGCCCATGACTCAGCTATACAGCCAGACCTGGCCCGAGCCAAGTACCAACGCTGGTTACCTATACATACGGTCACGGTACTAGCTGTGTTTTGGGCTGGAAGACGCTCAGCACAGCCTTCCGAGCAGTTCGATCCCTATGCCGCTACCGCCATCCCGCCACCTTCCGCAGCGAACACATCCGCATCAGCGGCACAGGTTGATCCCTATGCTGCCACAGCGGTCAAGCCTATGCCGCAGCAGTTCAGCGACGTGCCTACGGGGTACAAGGTGCTTGGGCCCTCGGCACCTACCCAAACGAATAGTCCGGTTGTTCTACAACCCGGTGAATACGAGGATGCTCCTCCAGCGTCGGGCACTAAGGCAACTCGGCTAAACGGCATTCCTGGTACATTCAAGCCTCTACCAACAAAGACTGCGCCAAGTTCCTCAGTTCCAAGCAGGAATTCTAACGCCGATCTCACCGACAGATATGGCAACCCCTGCTTCGGCATTGGCTGTGGCGATCCTCCGGTGTCCACGACTCCTCGCCACGCCACAGGCGACGATCTAAGTCCAGCATCCGACCCGAAAGGACGCGGATTGCTGAGGCTTATTTGCAGCAGCGATAGGGATTCTGTGGTTCTTCTAATTGGCGCGGAATCGCTCGAAGTTGTGCAGTCCAAATATGTGCGGGCGGGTGACACCGTAGAACTCACTGGCGTAGCTCCCGGCACTTATTGGGTCAGGGTAACGCAGGGGAGAATGTGGGACGACGGTTTGGGGCGCTTTCGCAGTAGCCCGAGCTATTTTCGTTTTCCTCACACCTATACGTTCGACGAGAAAGACGTCGGAGATAGCATTGAATACGTTCGCCTATCCCTGACTCTAAATGAGGTGCATGACGGAAACGTGCAAGTTGTACGGATACCTCAGGAGGGATTTTAGCCTCACGGGGTTCCGGCGCATGTTCAGCACTAATGCGCTTTTCCTTCGCCTCCTGCTATGCTCTTGCGAGAAAGAGAACAACAGATGCTGCTGGAACTGCGCGCAGAGAACTATGCCGTGATCGACCACGCGGTCGCCGTGTTTGGGCCGGGGTTGAACCTGCTGACCGGAGAGACAGGCGCGGGCAAGTCGATATTGATCGACGCGCTGGCGCTGATGCTGGGCGGAAAAGCGTCGAGCGATGTGGTGCGCTTTGGGGCTGAAAAGGCTGTGCTGGGATGCGTATTTGAGACGACTCCGGGGGCTGAGGAGATTCTCGAGGCGAATGGGATTGACGCCGAGGGCGATGAGATTCTGTTGCGGCGCGAGATTTCGGGGAGTGGCAAGGGGCGCGTGTTTGTGAATAATCAGCCGGCAACGGTGGCGGTGCTGCGGCAACTGGCTCCGGAGCTGGCGCTGGTGCATGCGCAGTCGGAGACGCTGGTGGCGTTCGATGCGGCGCAGCAGCGGATGCTGCTGGACCGGTTTGGGGATATCAGCAGTGAAGATGTGGGCGTGGCTTATGCGAAATGGCGCGGGCTGGCGGGACAGATCGATGAGTTGCGGAGTGCGGAGCAGGACCGGCTGCGGCTGATCGATTTGTGGAGCTTCCAGGTGAAGGAGATTGACGGCGCGGAGATTCTGGACGCGGAAGAAGACTTGCGGCTGGAGACGGAGAAGCGGGTGCTGGCGAACTCGGAGCGGCTGTTTACTGCGGCCACGGCGGCGCAGGAGTTGCTGTACGAGGCGGAGGTTTCGGCGGAGACGTTGCTGGGTGGGGCGCTGCGGCATGTGGAGGATCTGGCTCGGTTTGACGAGCAGTTTCGGGAGACGGTGCAGCAGTTGGCGGCGGCGAAGGCGAGCGTGGAGGATGCGACGGCGACGTTGCGGAATTTTGCGGGGAAGGTGACGGCGTCTCCGGAGCGGTTGGGCGAGATTGAGGACCGGCTGGCGGCACTGGACAGGCTGAAGCGCAAGTATGGTGCGACGCTGGCGGAGGTGATTGCGTTTGGCGCGGATGCGGCGGGGAAGTTGTCGGATCTGGAGAACCGCGATGCGCGGCTGGTGGAGTTGGAGAAGGACCTGATGCTGGCGGCGGCGAAGTATATCGTGCTGGCTCGGAAGCTGACGACGGAGCGGACTGCGGCGGCGAAGAAGCTGGCGAAGGTGGCGGAGAGGCAGATCAATGAGTTAGCAATGCACGCCCGGTTCGAGGTGGTGGTGACGTCACGCGAGGAGGTTGAGGCGTGGACGGGGTACGGGTGGGACCGGGCGGAGTGCAGGATTGCGACGAATCCGGGAGAGCCGCTGAAGGCGCTGACGGAGATTGCGTCGGGCGGTGAGATGAGCCGGGTGATGCTGGCGCTGAAGGTGTCGGTTGAGGAGGGGGCGGCGGCTGCGGCGAAGCGCAGGAGGACGGCGCTGCCGCGGACGCTGGTGTTCGATGAGATTGATATTGGCATTGGGGGACGTGCGGCGGAGGCGGTGGGGCAGAAGCTGAAGACGCTGTCGCAGTCGCAGCAGGTGATCTGCATTACTCATCTGCCGCAGATTGCGGCGTTCGCGGACCAGCACTTCCTGATTGAGAAGGCGGAGCGGGGCGGGCGGACGCATACGGGGGTGCGGAGGATGGAGCCGGGGGAACGGGTGGAGGAGATTGCGCGGATGCTGTCGGGGGCGAGTTTGACGGAGACGTCGTTAAGGCATGCGGAGCAGATGCTGAAGTCCTGCGGTCCTGCGCGGACGGCTGGGGTTGAGTCCTGCGCGGACGGCGAGGGTTGAGTCCTGCGCGGACGGCGAGGGTTGAGTCCTGCGCGGACGGCGAGAGTTAAGGCGTCGGTGGTCTGTAAATTATCGACCTGCGCGGGGTTGGGAATTTGGTTCTGTGGGATGAGGCGAGATTTGAGAGGAGGGGGCAACCTCTTTTGGGATCGAAGCTTCTCAAGAGGAACACCTACGGAGGTATTGAGTATGTCGGAGTCCAAGAAGTGTGCGCACGGACCTTGTAGCTGCATGGTTGCCGATGGGAAGAAGTACTGTTCGCAGATGTGCCAGGACAGCAAGGGCCTGACGTCGATCCGGTGTGATTGCAAGCATCCGGGATGCTCGGCTGGTTGATGGTTGACCGATTGAGTTTTGCACCGCCTCTGGTTCATCGAGAGGGGCAAATCGGTGCGATTGGTGCCTGAAAAGGGTATACTGGCAGAGTGACTCAGTCGATCGCCGATCCCGCAAACGTAAGCCAGACCAACGGCGAGCCCATCACGAAACGGATTCTGTTGCTGAAGCCTCGAGGCTTCTGCGCAGGGGTGGTGCGGGCCATCGATATCGTGCAGATTGCGCTGGATACGTTTGGCGCTCCGATCTATGTGCGTAAAGAGATTGTTCATAACAGCTATGTTGTGAATGATTTGGCGCAGAAGGGCGCAATCTTCGTAAGCGAGCTGGACGAGGTGCCCGCAGGTGCCCGCGTGATTTATTCGGCGCATGGCGTGTCGCCAGCGGTGCGGGAGCGGGCGAAGGAACGCGGGTTGAAGGTGATTGACGCGACGTGTCCGCTGGTTACCAAGGTTCATATTGAGGCGATCAAGTTCGCCAAGCAGGGGTATTCGCTGGTGCTGGTGGGGCATCGCGACCATGAAGAAGTTGAGGGGACGCAGGGTGAGGCGCCGGGTGTAACGCAGGTGGTGTCGACGGTGGAAGAGGTAGCCGCGCTGGTGGTTCCTGACCCGAACAAGGTGGCGTATCTGACGCAGACGACGCTGTCGCTGGATGAGGCGCGGTACATGATCGGGGCGCTGAAGAAGAAGTTTCCGAATATTGTGGGACCTCATGCGCAGGACATTTGCTATGCGACGGAGAATCGCCAGACGGCGGTGAAGAATGTGGCGCATGGAGCGGACCTGGTGTTGGTGGTGGGGTCGCGTAACAGCTCGAATTCGAACCGGCTGGTGGAGGTTTCACAGAATATCGGGACGCACTCCTACCTGATCGATAAGGCTGAAGATATCAAGCCGGATTGGCTGGAGGGTGTGAATACTGTGGCGATTACGGCGGGCGCGTCGGCTCCGGAGATCCTGGTGCAGGAGGTAATGGTGTACCTGCAGAGCAAGGGGTATGGGACGGTTGAAGAGGTTGAAGTGATGCCGGAGAATGTCCGATTCGGGCTGCCTCCGGAGATTGTTCAAGCGATCGCAGAAGCTCCGCCACTCCCGGCGGGTTTGTAGAGAGCGGTACAGCCTGTTTTGAACACTGGAGATCTGAAGACTGGTTCCGTCGACGTCCACCTGCCATCCATGAGTACAGCGCCATCCAATCCGCAAGGCCCGAAGCAGCCGAGGTTTGGGCGGCTTGATCTGGCGATGGAGCGGGTTAGTGAAGGCATCTCCAAGTCTGTCGATTGGCTGCTCGGGAATCAGCATGAGCAGGGGTATTGGTGCGGCGAGCTTGAGGCAGACTCGATGCTCGAGGCCGATTACATCTATATGCATACGCTGCTGGGTACGGGCGATCGCGGCAAGATGGAGCGGTGCATCAACGAGATTCTGCGACATCAGAATGAGGACGGCGGATGGAGTCTTTATCCGGGTGGGCCGTCGAATGTGAACTATGGCGTGAAGTGCTATCTGGCGCTGAAGTTGATGGGCTGGAAGGCCGATCATCCGCTGATGGTGAAGGCGCGGGAAAAGGTGCTGGAGCTAGGCGGCGTGGTGGAGTGCAACACGTTCACCAAGATGTATCTCTGTTCGCTGGGACAGTACGACTATGACGCGGTGCCGGCCGTTCCACCGGAGATGATGTTGTTCCCGAACTGGTTCTACTTCAATATTTACGAGATTAGTTCATGGTCGCGCGGGATTCTGGTGCCATTGTCGGTGATCTACGCGAATAAGCCGTTCAAGAAGATTCCCGCAGAGCAGAGTATTGACGAATTGTTTTTGGGTGGACGCGAGAACGCGGACCTGCATCTGCGGTGGGATAAGAAGCACGTGTTTTCGTGGCGGAATGTGTTTCTGTTTGCGGACCGCGTGACGCATTGGTTTGAGCGGGTGCATGTGCGGCCACTGCGCAAGAAGGCGCTGAAGAAGGCTGAGAAGTGGATGTTGGCACGCTTCGAGCGGTCGGACGGTCTGGGTGCGATTTACCCTGCGATGTTGAATGCGATCGTGGCGTTGCGTTACCTGGGGTATTCGTTCGATGATCCGCAGATGATTCGGGCGATGGATGAGTTCGAGAAGTTGGGAATTGATTGCCCGGAGGGTACGCTCGACTATCCGACTCCGACGTTCCGGGTGCAGCCATGCTTTTCGCCGGTGTGGGATACGGCGCAAGTGCTGTCGACGCTGGGCGAGGCGGGTGTGTCGCGAACCGATCCGCGGTTACTGAAGGCGGCGGACTGGCTGCTGAGCAAAGAAGTGCGGCACAAGGGTGACTGGGCAGAGAAGGTGAAGAATGTTGAGCCGGGTGGGTGGTACTTCGAGTTCAACAATGAGTTTTACCCAGATGTTGATGATACTGGGGAGGTTTTGCTGGCGCTAAAAGCTGTGCAAAATCCTCGGGAGAGGTATCAGCATGAGGTCGAGCAGAGGGCTATCAACTGGGTGCTTGCGATGCAGTGCAGGAACGGTGGTTGGGCTGCGTTCGATAAGGACAATACCAAGAAAATCTTCCAGGAGATTCCGTTCGCGGATCATAACGCGATGCTGGATCCCCCGACCGTCGATATAACGGGCCGGATTCTGGAGATGCTGGCTTGTTACGGATTTACGCGTGCGGACAAGCGGGTGGAGAAGGCGGTGCAGTTCATCCTGAAAGAGCAGGAGTCGGATGGATCGTGGTTTGGCCGCTGGGGCGTGAATTATCTGTACGGAACGTTTCTGGTGCTGCGTGGGCTGGAGGCGGTGGAGTACTCGTATCTGGAGGTTCCGGTGCAGCAGGCGGCGGAGTGGATTCGGATGGTGCAGAATCCGGATGGCGGGTGGGGAGAGACTTGCGGGACGTACGATGATCCGAATCAGCGCGGGGTTGGGCCGTCGACTCCGAGCCAGACGGCCTGGGCGCTGCTGGGGTTACTGGCGGCGAATGATACGCGGTCGGACTCTGTGGCGAAGGGAGTTCGGTGGCTGATTGAGCGCCAGCACGAGGATGGTTCGTGGGACGAGTTGATGCCGGGAAGAAACGGCGAGAGTTACTACACGGGGACAGGTTTCCCGCGGGTATTTTACCTTGGTTACCATCTGTATAAGCAGTATTTTCCGCTCCTGGCCTTGACGACGTATCGCAAGGCGTTGGAGCGAGGAGAACGCGAAGCGTAAGGAGCGACAGGAACATCCAATCGTAGTTAGCACGAGCAAAGTTTTCGCAGTACTTTTTCCGTAGTACCAAAGGAGTTTTACCGTATGGGTATTCCCATCTCGCAGATGTTCACCGTGACAACCTACGTGCTGAAGCAGAAGCTTTCAGGGCGCAAGCGCTATCCGCTGGTGTTGATGCTGGAGCCGCTGTTTCGTTGTAACCTGGCTTGCGCTGGTTGCGGCAAGATCCAGTATCCGGCTCACATTCTGAAGGCACAGTTGACGCCGGAGCAATGCTTCAAGGCGGCGGACGAGTGCGGCGCGCCGATGGTGTCGATTCCGGGCGGAGAGCCGTTGCTGCACCCGGATATGCCGGAGATTGTGGCGGGATTGGTCGCGCGCAAGAAGTATGTGTATATGTGCACCAATGCGCTGCTGCTGAAAGAGAAGCTGCACCTGTTCAAGCCGTCGAAGTACCTGAGTTTCTCGGTGCATGTGGATGGGCAGAAGGAGCATCACGATTTGTCGGTGTGCCGCGANNGTACGATTTGTCGGTGTGTCG
Organism: Granulicella sp. UBA5172; assembly: GCA_002413385.1. Classification (GTDB taxonomy): domain Bacteria; phylum Acidobacteriota; class Terriglobia; order Terriglobales; family Acidobacteriaceae; genus Granulicella. The sequence continues at coordinate 1,711 of DHWW01000145.1, read as the reverse complement.
CGAGGGTGGGCATGACATCGCGATGGAGGGTGTTCGGGCGGCGGTGGCTGGCGGATTCCGCGTGACGACGAATACGACACTGTTCGATGGAGCGGATCCGAACTCTGTGCGTGCGCACTTTGATGAGTTGATGGCGACGGGCGTGGAGAGCATGATGGTGTCGCCGGGCTATACGTACGACAAGGCTCCGGATCAGAATCACTTTCTGGGGAAGGCGCGGTCGCGGAAGCTGTTCCGTGCGATTCTGTCGAACCGGAAGAAGAGCTGGCAGTTCAATACGCATCCGCTGTTTGCGGAGTACCTGATGGGCAAGCAGGACTTTGAGTGCACGCCGTGGGGCATGCCGACGTACTCGATCTTTGGATGGCAGAAGCCTTGCTACCTGCTGCAGGATGGGTATGCGGACACGTTCCAGGAGATGCTGGATACGGTGGACTGGGCAAACTACGGAGCGAAGAGCGGGAATCCGCAGTGCGCGAACTGCATGGTGCACTCGGGGCATGAGGCTTCGGCGGTGGACTACAACTTCAGCTCGCTGAAGGGATTTGTCAAAACGGCGAAGCGGTACATGTTCCCGTCGATGTATGAGGATGCGGGAGCGCAGAAGTTGCTGGATGAGTGGCCGGTCGCGGGTCATGGGCCACTGGTGCAGATCGGCGACAAGCCTGTGGCAGTCGTGGTGACGACTTCGGTGAATGAGCACGCGTCCAGCGTGGCGGGAGACTGACGATGGCTACAGTACAGCAGGAACATTTGAAGATTGAGCAGCTGCAGCGTTCGTCTGCGGATGAGTTGGAAGTGATTGCGGGACGCGAGCGGGAGAATCTGGAGGGATGGATTCCGGAACTGGCGAGCGAGGCCGAGGTGCGTGAAGCACTGGAGAAGGCGTTTGACTATCGCGGCGACGTGACGGTGACGCGCAAGGATGGAACGACGATTGAAGGGTATCTGTATGATCGGCGGAGTGAGCCGACGCTGGAGGCTTCGCTGGTTCGGATCATTCCTACTCCGAAGGAGGGTGTGCCGGTAGAGCGCGTGATGGTGAGCTACGCGGATATCGCTGCATTGCAGTTTACGGGGCGCGATACGGCCGCGGGCAAGACCTTCGACGCGTGGATCAAGAAGTACTGGGAGCAGAAGGCCGCGGGCGAGACGAATATTCAGATCGAGCCCGAGGCGCTAGACTAAGCCGTCATGCGATTGTTTGTGACTGGGGCCACCGGGTTCGTCGGGGCGCATGTGGCGCAGATGGCGGCGGCGCAGGGAGCGGAGTTGCGACTGCTGACGCGGTCTAGCTCAAATGTCTCTCGATTGCCTGAGAGTGCGGATGTGGTGGTGGGGGATCTGCGTGAGCCGGAGAAGTTTGCTTCGGCGCTGGTCGGGTGCGATGCGCTGATCCATGTGGCTGCGGATTATCGGCTGTGGGTGCCTGATCCGGCGGAGATGTACAGGGCAAATGTTGAGGGGACGCGGACGCTGCTGCGGCTGGCGCGGGAGGCTGGCGTGCGGCGCGTGGTGTATACGAGCAGCGTCGCGACAATGGGGTTCAAGAAGGATGGGACAGTCGTCGATGAAGAGACGGCGGTGGGTGAGGCCGATATGATCGGGCACTACAAGCGGTCGAAGTGGATGGCCGAGCAGGTGGCGATGGAGGCGGCGCGGGCGGCGTCGCTGGCCGCTGACTGCACCACCTGGTGGGCGATCGCGACCC
>DHWW01000009.1:1772-14339 GCA_002413385.1 Granulicella sp. UBA5172 | reverse complement strand
ATACCGAGCGTATTGGCGGCTCCGGTCGAAATCGTCGCGGTGTAGAGGGTGTTGTAGGCGAGATTCGCGCTGGGCGTGAATGTGGCTATGGAACCGGTCGCGGAATAGGTGACGACTCCAGCTACGGCTCCAGTGGGTCCTGCCAGGGTGAAAGTGGAAGTCGTGACCGTGACGGGGTTCATGGCCTCACTGAAGGAAGCGGTGAGAACCTGATTGACGGGTATGCCCGTGGCACCGGGGATGGGGGCGATGGCAGTCGCCACAGGTGGAACAGAACTGACTGTTTCCTTCCCGCATCCGAGGACNNTGTGGTGAACATCGGTGATTAACTTGATGTACGAATGTTCGTTTGTAGTTGGCTCACACAAAATAAAAGCATGCATTCGATCCATGCGCGGGCGAAGGATGGCCCGAGGAGTTGGCGGAGGTATCGCATCTCGAAATGGGAACATGAGGATATGGACGGCGAAGAGAGCAGCCGGCGGCGCGAATGGTAAAGCTCGTGGAGTGATAGAAGGAATTGTTATGCGGGTTCAATGAATGGGGGCGTCGACGCGGCCCGGCGGTAGTCGAAGAAACGCTTGAGGCGGAGGAAGCGCTTTTCGTAGAGGTTGAAGGAGAGGTCGGCCGCGGTGAGGCTGAGAAGGAAGATCAGCAGGCCGGTGAGGAAGACGACGGCACCTTTATTCGGGGTGAGGTGAAGCTCAATCAAGGAGCGGATGGGCTCTTCCAGATAAGCGAAGAGGATGAGGTGCAGGACGTAGATGCCATAGCTGTATTTGCCGAGCCAACGCATGGACCTGATGGAGAAGAAGCTGCTGATGAGGCCGGGACGCAGGGTGATGACGATGAGACGGCCGGTGTAGGGGTGGGCATGATCCTTGGGAGTCAATATTCTACGGTTGATGGTTGATCGAGATACGCTCGAGGCGCTGGGGCGGGGCGGGTGCGCGGTATACTTACCGCCATGGAAGAGCATACTGCTGTGCCTGCAGAGCGGCCTGTGGGTGGGGTTTGGCTGAGGTGGGTGGCGCTCGGGAGTTGGCGCTGAGAGTTCTACGAGAGCTTCCACTGGTGTGGTTTTTGATAGGGGCGATGTTTGCCTGGTTTTGCGCCGTGGTGCTGCGTGGCCGCGATCCGGAGCGGCAGGCAGCGCTTGTGCGACGTCTTGCGCTGGGTGCGGGCCTGCTGACGCTGGGGATCTATGTGGCGCTGAATGTGTCTGCGCTGCGCTGCTTCCTGTTGCAAAACGATGAGGCGGATATTCTGGCGATTGCGGCGGCGAGCCTGCATGGGCAGCCGGTGTATCACGCACTGAACTCGGCTGAATTTGGGTATTCGCTGCGGTATGGGCCGGTGACGTTTCTGCTGTATCGCGCGTTGCTGGTGATGGGTGGGGAGCGGTTCTGGGTGCTGCGGGCGGCGGTGCTTGCGGCGAATCTGCTGGTGTGCCTGAGCTTCTATGGGATCTTGCGGAAGACGGTGCGGCGCGCTGCGGCGCTGGCGGTGATGGCGCTGCCGCTAGGTGCGTTGATGGAGCAGATGCGATATGCGCTGGGAATGCGTGCCGACATTTGGATTGTGCTGGTGGTTGCGCTGGGGATGAGGGCCGCGATGATGGAGTCCGGGGTATGGGCGGGATTGGTGGCGGGGGTGTGTCTGGGGCTGGCGATCGATCTGAAGGTGACGGCTGTGGTGGCGGCGGTGCTGGTGGTGGTGCTGCTGTATCAGCGGCACGGAGTGAAGCCGGCGATGATGGCTGCAGGGGTGACGGCGGTGACTGCATTCGAACCGTTTGCGCTTCAAGGGTTTTCGCTGACCAATTACGTTGCGTGGCTGCATTCGGCACCGGGCGGATTGACTTTGATCAGCCACGATCTGATCCTTTCCGCGCTGGCTTATGCGGCGCTTTTGATAGCGCCGCTGGTGATGCTGCGACGGCTGGGAGGAGTTCCGCTGCCGGCGGAGCGCGGGTGGGGAGCGGTGGCGCATTGGGTAGTGATTGCGGGCGCGGTGCTTGCGGTGGCTTCTGTGGCGGCCAAGCCGGGAACGGGAACGTGGCACTTCTGGCAGTTGATTCCGGTGATGGTTGGATATGTGGCACTGGCGCTGGGAGAGCCGGGGATGCGCGGCGGGAGAAGGATGGAGTATGCGGTGCTGGCGCTGGCGCTGGGTGGGATGATGATTGGGCTCTCATTTGTGCGGCGCGATGTGTCCATGGTGCAGGTGGCAGCGGCGCAGAAGCGGGAGCTGGTTGCGGGACGGACGGAACTGGACGCATATATGGACGGGTATCGGGGGAGGACGGTGCAGGTGGGTTATGGAGAGTGGCAAGGCGTGGGAGAGTGGCTGCGCTACATCCCGGTGCTGCGTGGACAGCCATATACGCTGGATGGAAGCCTGAGGCTGGAGGAGTTCTTCGAGCGGTTTCCTCATGATGTGATTGCGAAGATGGATGACTGCACCAACGACGTGTGGCTGATACCCCATGATGAGCCTCCGTTTATCTTCGGATATGTGTTTCCGCCGGAGCTGCATGAGGTGTTTGTGACGCACTATGCGGTGGAACGGCAGGGTGCAGAGTTGGATGCCTGGGTTTGCAAGGCGCTCTGAAGCGGGATGTGCTGAGGTTGGATGTGCAGGAGTAGATTGAAACGAAGCGGGAGGTGTGGCGATGACGTTGATGGAGCGGCGGGCAAGGATTCGGGCGATTGCGGAAGAGGCGAAGGCTTGGCGGAGGGAGCTTCATCGGCATCCGCAGACGATGTACGAGGAGACGTTTGCGGCCGGGCTAGTGGTGGAGCGGCTGACGGAGTGGGGGATTCCGCACGAGACTGGGTTTGCGGGGACTGGTGTGGTGGCGACGATCGATGGACAATCGCCCGAGATGGGACCGGTGATTGCGTTTCGTGCGGAGATGGATGCGTTGGATATTGCGGAGGAGACGGACGTGCCGTGGAGCTCGATCTACCCGGGAAAGATGCATGCGTGCGGGCATGATGGGCACACGGCAACGCTGCTGGCGCTGGCGAAGTATTTGAGTGAGACGCGGCGGTTTCAAGGCAAGGTGAGGCTTGTGTTTCAGCCAGCGGAAGAGGGTGGACGCGGAGCGATGCGGATGATGGAGGACGGACTGCTAGAGAAGTATCCGTTTGATGAGATCTATGGGTGGCACAACTATCCGTATGCGCCGCTGGGACAGTTTTCGATTTGTCCGGGGTACATGATGGCTGCGGCTGATTTTTTTGAGGTACGACTGACGGGCAAGGGTGGGCACGCGGCGATGCCGCAGGTGTGCACCGATGTGATTGTTGCGGGGTCGCAGTTGGTGAGTGCGTTGCAGAGTTTGGTGAGCCGGGAGATGGATCCGCAGGATGCGGTGGTGTTGTCCGTGACTACGTTTCAGGCGGGGACTGGTGCATGCAACGTGTTGCCGGCGAGCGCGATGTTGAATGGGACGGTGAGGACGTTCAAGCCGGAGCTGCGGGATCGCATGGAAGCGAGGATGCGCGAGATGGTGCAGCACGTTGCCGAGATGTTTCGGATGCAGCATGAGTTTGTGTATAAGCGGCTGATTGATGCGACGTTCAATCATGCGGAGAGCGTGGAGTATTGCAGGGAGAGTGTCGTGAAGTTGTACGGGGACGACAAGCTGAAGACGCAGCAGCCGGTGACGGGAGGCGAGGATTTTGGATCGTTCCTGGAGCAGCGGAAAGGAGCGTTTATGTTTGTGGGGCAGGGTGAGGGGGATCGTGCGTCCATGCATAGCCAGGGGCTGCATACGTCGCGGTTTGATTTTAATGATGCGGTGATTCCGCTGGCGGTGGAGTACTTTGCGGACCTGGCGGAGACGCGCGGGGCGATGGATTGATGTGTTGGTGCGGCTACATGTAATCCACGCCGTACTGGACGGGGATCTGGGTGAAGGCGATGCGGGTGGGTGCTGAGTCGCGGGCGGGGAGCATTCCGGCGAAGTGCAGCGTGGTGTGGCCGTACTTCAGGTTGAGCTTGTCCATGGTGGCGGAGAGTTGATTGCGGTTGCCGGGCTCCTCGAAGAGTACGGATTGCATTTCGTCCTCGGGGATGAGGTTGCGGAGGGTAATGCCGACAAAAAAGGGTTTGGCGTGCTCGGGGCCGGTGGGCTGCTGCTTCCAGCAGCCTTGCAGGGCTTCGAGGAGTGAGAGGGTGTCCTGGCAGGGGCGGAAGCGGGCCTCCATGCCCCAGCCGGTCTGGGTGAGGCCGCTTAGGTGCTTGTTAACCTTGGGGGCGCGGCGAGATGGGGCAGGGGCAGATGCAGGTCTCTCCGCTATGTCTCCGCTGCGCTGCGACTCCGGCCGAGATGACAGTTCATGAGGCGGACGCGGGTAGGATAAAGCGGCGGCCTGAGATGGAGAGAGGGAGTATTTGATGGTGACGGCGAGGGAGCCGGTGAAGAACTTTTCCATGCGGAGGCGCATGGAGGCTTTGTGGAGGAGCTTGTGGGCTACGGCCCAGGCTCCTTCGGGGGAGCGGTGCTCGGGGGCGAGGACGTGGGAGTGGCCAAGGGACTTCTGGATGTCGGAGGCGATGGATGCGCCGTCGTCGCCGGTGGCCTCTGAATTCGCGCCGCGGAGCCAGTGGTACATACGGTCGCCCCAGACGGAGTCGAAGAGCTTGTGCATGGCGGGGCGGTCGAGGGCGAGGAGTTCGGGTATGGTACGGATGCCCTTGGCGTTGAGGCGGACTTCGGTGCGGGCGCCGATGCCGGGGAGGTCGCGGAGTTCGAGGTGGGCGATGGCGCGGGGGAGTTGTGAAGGCAAGAGGCCGATGAGGCCGTCGGGCTTCTGCATGTCGCTGGCGATCTTGGCGAGATAGCGGTTGGACGCCATGCCGATGGAGCAGCGGAGGGTTTCGCCGACGTCGTCCTTGATGGCTTGCTTGATGGCGAGGGAGATCTGGCGGGCGTTGGGGGGCTGGCGTTCGCGGCCGAGGAGCTGGCAGACCATCTCGTCGATGCTGGGGGTGTGGGCTACGGGGCAGACGCGGTCTACCGCTTCTACAATTTTGTGGGAATATTCGGCGTAGGAGGAGTGGTTGCCATTGACGAGGATGATGTCGGGGCAGATGCGCTTGGCTTCGCTGACGCGGGTGCCGGTTTTGATGCCGAGGGCTTTGGCCTCGTAGCTGGCGGCGATGAGGGAGGTGGTGTCGGCCATGGTGGGGACGACGCCGGTGGGCTTGCCGCGGTACTCGGGGTGGAGTTGCTGCTCTACAGATGCAAAAAAGGAGTTGAGGTCGATGTGGAGGAAGCCGAAGAGATCGGGTTGGGTTTCGGCGGGCATCCTGAGAGTGGATTATATTCGCCGGGTGTTCGCCTTCGAGGAAATGTTTTGGGGAAATTATGGATGGATTTTGGGATGTCGATGGTTTGGTGGGCCGTGGGAGACACTTGTTGCCGGCAAGAGCGGAATACAGGGGTCTCTCCACTGCGGCGGCAAAGTGCGCCGCCGCCAGTCGAGATGACAGGGTTTTGGATAGGCAGGCCAGCCGCATATCCGTCGATGGATTTCTCCCCGGGCTACCTGGAGGCGTCTATCTTCAGGGTGAACTGGAAGCTGTTTTCGCTGTCGAAGGAGCTGATGTCCCTGGACTTGGAGCGGACGCCGTTGGAGTTTGCCCAGAGTTGGTAGTCGGTGTTCTGGGAGAGGTTGCCGAAGCGGAAGTTGCCGCTGTTGTCCGCGATGTAGGTTCGGATGGAGTTAGAGTGGGAGTCCTTGAGGTAGACGACAGCGCCTGCGATGGGGGCTCCGGCTTTGTTGACGACCTGGCCCTGGGCGATGCGCTCGATGGGTGCGCGCTTCTGGGCAGCCGCAGGTGTGCTGTAGGTAGCGAGCACGACACCGCAGGCAGTGAATGCGAGGCCAAGCGACAGGACAATATTCAGGTGGACAGTGAACCTACTCATCTTCATCATCAACGACATTTGGGGTCTCATCTTCATCATCGTAGCCCTCTTCATCGACAGGAGCTATTTCCAAGGGGTCACTGGAGACGATTTCGAGATCAGTCCCACATTCATCGCAGGTGATGATCTCACCTTCTTCGACGTCGTCGACATCGATGTCCAAGGGATTGTCACACTCTGGGCAGACGACTGACATACACGTTCTCCTCTGTTGGGGCTCGAAGCCGCTGTTGATGGGTGGTGCGCCTGACGCTAGTACCATGGTGGTGTCAGTACAAGCGTCTTTCTAGTTCTAGCGGGCCTGCGGCGGCTCGTCAACCTTGAGGAGCAAACAGGGCTTAGATAGGGTATTAACAGATGTACGGAGGCTGGAATGAAGCGAATTTTGTGTGTATGCGGGTTATTGCTCAGTGTGGCAGCGGTTTCGGGTGGACAAATGGAGTCGACCTCTCCCGTGGCACCGTTGCCGGTGGATCCGGCGGTGAAGCTCGCGCTGGCGGGGATTTCGGCGGAGCATGTGAAGGCAGATATTGAGAAGCTTGTGAGTTTTGGGACGCGGAATACGCTTTCGAGCATGGACACGGAACTGCCTCCGGAGCAGGGAGTGAGTGCGGCGGCGGATTGGATTACGAGTGAATTCAAGGAGATTTCGGCGGAGTGTGGCGGGTGTCTCGAGGTGAAGCGGGATGAGTTTATGCAGCCCACGCAGACGGGTGGGTATGGCCGCGTGCCGAGGCCGACGAAGCTGGTGAATGTGTATGCGATTTTGCATGGGACGGGTGGGGATAAGGCGCCGTGGGTGCTGGTGACGGGGCACTATGACTCGCGCGCGACGGATGTGATGAATGACAAGCTGACGTCGCCGGGGGCGAATGACGATGCGAGTGGAGTGGCGGTGTCGCTGGAGTCGGCTCGTGCGTTGAGTGGATTGAGTAAGGCGGGAGTGAAGCTGACGGGAACGATGGTGTTTGTGGCGGTGGCGGGCGAGGAGCAGGGCCTGCTGGGGTCGTTGCACCTGGCGCAACTGGCGAAGTCGGAGGGGTGGCCGCTTGGGGCGGTATTGAATGACGACATCGTGGGTGGAGATACGACGCCTGGCGAGACGGGGCAGGACAAGGACGCGGTGCGGGTGTTCAGCGAGAGCGTGCCGGCGACGGCGACTCCTGCACAGCAGCAGATGATGCTGGGACTGGGCGCGGAGAATGATTCACCATCGCGGGAGCTGGCGCGGCAGATTGCCGAACTGGCACCGTCATACTTCAAGCCGGTAGCGGTTCAGCCGCCTGCGAAGAATGGAGTTCGGAGCCAGATGATGCGCTTGCTTCCGGGGTTTCATCCGGTGATGGTGCTGCGACGGGACCGGTATCTGCGCGGTGGAGACCATAGCAGCTTCAACGCGGAGGGGTTTGCAGCGGTGCGGTTTACGGAGTGGCGGGAGAACTTCGATCATCAGCACCAGACGTTGCGCACGGAGAATGGCGTGGAGTATGGCGATCTGCTGAAGTTTGTGGACTTCAACTATGTGGTGAGGGTGGCGCGGCTGAATGCGTTGACGCTGGCGTCGTTGGCGGCTGCGCCGAGCGAGCCGCAGAATGTACACATTCTGACGAAGGCGTTGGATAACAATAGCGAGCTGACGTGGGATGTGTCGGCGTTTGCTCCCGCTGGCACGACGTATGAAGTGGTATGGCGGGATACGGATGAAGCGCAGTGGACGCACAGCCAAAGCGCGGGCGCTGAAACGCATCTGAAGCTGGATGTGAGTAAAGATAATGTGCTGTTTGGAGTGCGTGCAGTGAGTGCGGCGGGAGACCGGTCGCTGCCAGTGCCGCCGCTGCCGGCGCGACGGTAGAATAGGACTTCAAAAGAAAAGAGAATCTTCGATGGCGTTCCGATCCAACGGCCCAATTTCGCTGGTGCCCCCGCCGTTTCGAGGGGTGACGCGGCGCATCATTCTGATGGCGCTGTGCACGTATCTGGGTCTGGCGCTGCTGGGATTATTCTCCCGTGAACTTGCGGGGACGCTGAATTTTCTACTACTGCTGCGAGCTGATAAGTCGCTCCATCCGCTGATCTGGGGCCTGGTGACCTATCCGTTTGCGGGAGCGGGATTGCTGAGCGAAGCGTTTGCTCTGCTGTCGTTCTGGTTCTTCGGGTCGGTGCTGGAGGATGAACGCGGGTCGCTGTGGCTGACCGAGTTCTTCCTGGCAGTAACGATCGGCGGGGGAGTGATTGCGTCGTTGCTGGCGCAGGTGTCGAACGGTCGCATTCCGGGGCTTGAGCCAATGGTCACGGCACAGGGGTTGTGGCCTGCGGTGCTGGCCGTGCTGGTGGCGTATGGGATCATCCATGCTGAAGAGCAGGTGCAGTTCAACTTTCTGTTTTCGCTGAAGGCGAAGTATCTTGCGGCCATTTATGTGCTGTTTTACCTGGCATCGGCATTGCTTGGCGGAGACCGGTTCGGTGGACTTGTCGCGCTGTGCAACGCGCTGGTGGCGTATGTGTTTCTGCGGATGGCACCTCGCCGCGGATTTCGGGTGGGCTTGTCGGAGAGATGGTTTGCGTTGCGGAACTCGTACTACAGGGCGAAGCGCAGGCGCGCGGCAAAGAAGTTCAAGGTGTATATGCGCAAGCATGGTGAGGATGTAAGCCTGGATGAGAACGGTCGCTATGTNNGATCCGAGTGGGAAGCCGCGAGATCCAAACGACAAGAAGTGGATGAATTAGCGCGTAGCCGTGCTAGGAGTTGGGAAGAGGGTTAGCTTGGGGTCGACGCGACGCGGTGGTGCGCAGACGGTGGGGTCGCCTGTGTTGTCGATGATGTGGCGGATGCCGCCGTTCGAGAGCAGGCAGACGGTGATCATGTCGTGGAAGCGGACGTGGGGCGCAAGGGGGACTTCGATGGCGTGGGAGAGGAAGACGTTGGGGTAGGTGAAGACGCTGTAGACGCCGAGGCCCCAGGCTTCGTGGTGGGTAACGCTGTCGGCTACTTTGTAGGAGGCCCAACCATCGGTGCTGGGGGCGCTCGAGTAGACGGCCTGGGTTGGGGGGTCGTAGGGGATCTCGGATTGGTAGAAGTAGGTACGGCCGCGGTCGCCGTTCCAGAGAACCTGGAACTGCTGGTGGTGCTCGACGAAGAGGCCGTAGATGGTGACGTCCTTGCCGTTGACGACGAGGCCGTTGCGGCTGAGGTTCTTGTCCCAGCCGACGCCCTGGCCGTGGTCGGCGCGCCAGATCCAGGTGTGGTCGACGAGGGTGTCGTTGCTGTTGATCTCGAGATTGATACCCGCGCGACCTATGCCTGCGCCACCGACACGGAAGAAGATGTCGTGGAGGGAGATGGGATTGCGAGCGTGATGGGCGTGGCTGCCGGTGGGGCCGATCTGGACGAGGACGGGGGAGAGTTGCTCTCCCGCGTCGATGAGCAGGCCGGCGAGGATGATGCCGTCGGCGTCGGCGGTGGTGAGCGCGGCGTTGCCGTGGGTGGGGTGCAGGGTGGCGAAGCCGAGGCCGAGGACGACGGTGTGGGGATGGGTGACGCGGAGGGGCTCGGTGAGTTCGTAGATGCCGGGGGTGAGGAGAAGATTCTTGCCGTGGGCTAGTTGCGCGTTGAGGGTGGCGGCGGTGTCGTGGTCAGGGTGCGCGATGTAGATGTCGGAGAAGGGGATGGTGCGGGATGGTGCTGGGGTGGCGGCATTCCAGGTGACGCCGGAGGTGTTGCGGCGGAGGACTGGGACCTGGATGCTCCAGTGGTTGGCGCTATCGACTTCGAGATAAGGCATTTCGCGGACAACGGGGGTGAGGGCGACCTTGGTGTAGGGAGGGACGGGCCAGTCGCCGGCGGGGGGATGGGGAACGCCGACGAAGACCATGTTCCAGTTGGCTCCGGTCCAGCTCTTCCAGTCGCTGTTGCGGGAGATCCATTGTTGCTGGGTGCCGGAGTCAACGTTGCCGTCGACGAGGGTGTCGGACATCCAGCCGCCGGAGGCCCAGCCGTGCTTCTGATGGAGGACGAGGTTGCCGAGGATGTGCATGCGGCGGAGGGAGACGGCCTGCGAGACGGCCCACTGCATGGTGCCGTCGGTGGGGGTGACGGAGAAGTTGATGGCGGAGCGCCAGAAGGTGGTGGTGGCGTTGTCGTTGCGGAAGGCGGCGTCGACGTGGACGTTGCCGGAGATGTGGGTGGCGTCGGGTGTGGCGCCGAGGCCGGCTACCTGGGTGTAGAAGCCGATGGGCACGTCGAGGTTGTAGTCGCCGGGGAGGAAGAGGAAGGCGTTGCGCTGCGGGCCGAACTCGCTGTGATGCTGGGCGGCGTAGACGCTGTCGATTGCGGCCTGCATTGTGGCGGACGGAGTCGAGGGAGAGAAGATGCTGACGTTAGGACCAAGGTCGGGGGTCTGGGCGAACGCACGGGGAGAGAGGAGGACGAGAGAGCAGAGGAGTGCGCCGGGGAAGAGGTCAAATCGCATGGGAGTACAGAGTATGCCTTGGAACAAGCGTTTGTCTTGCTTTGGGTGGGGCGATGGTTGAGCTTCTAGCTAAGAGCCAGAGTCGAGCGGTGTGGGGATTGGTCCGTTGATTTGAGGTTAGAGGATCTGGTTGAACTCGAGACGCTCGCCGTCGGGGCCGAGGATGTTGAAGTATTTACAGCCGATTGGCCCAGAGTGGGGTAGCTGCCTTAGTGCAGTAGCCTCTATATGTAGTGGTAGAGAGCGCAGCCAATCCGCGAGCGGGCGAGCAATATCCCGGAACATGGAGGGAGTTCCGGGCGTGGTTTGTGACCGGGAGGCCAGTGTGCTGGAGGCGGTTGATGTGGATGTCGAGGATCACGAGGTTAGTTTACTGGCGCTGTTGCGCGAGCCCAGATGAAAGAGGATGGCGGAGGCGAGCATCGGGAATCCCAGAAAGAGCAGACTGGCGCTGAGCATGCCGGACATGCTGCTCGCTGTGTGCACGCTGAGGAAGAGTGTGAGCGCGAGGTCGGTGGCGGCACCGGCGAAGAGGAGGCCGCTGGCGAGACGCTGCTTCCAGATGCCGAGGATCAGTGTGGGCAGGAAGAGCGTCATCAGGGCCTGAATGAGAATGTCCGAGGCTTTGAGCGGCGAATGTTGTTGGAGTGCCGAGACGAACACCTTCGTGCTGACGAAGCAGAGGAGTGCGCTGTAGAGGAGCAGCGAGATGATGTAGAACTTGCTCCATGTCGACCACTTCGCGACGCTGGGCATGGGCTAGCTCCTGGTGGCGATCCTAAGGCTTAGTTCGCGGAGTTGCTGGTCGCTGACGGGGGTGGGGGCGTCGACCATAAGGTCGATGGCCTTGGCCGTCTTGGGGAAGGCGATGACTTCGCGGAGGGACGATGCGCCGGCGAGGATCATGACGATGCGATCGAGGCCGAGGGCGATGCCGCCGTGCGGGGGCGTGCCGTATTCGAGCGCGTCGAGGAAGAAGCCGAAGCGGGTGTGGGCTTCTTCATCCGTCATGCCTAAAGACCGGAAGATTTCGGCCTGCACATCTTTGCGGTGGATACGGATGGAGCCGGAGCCGAGCTCGGTGCCGTTGAGGACGATGTCGTAGGCGAGGGCGCGGACGGAGCCCTTGTCGTTGACCAGCGCGCCGGACTTGATGTCTTCCTCGTGCGGCGAGGTGAAGGGGTGGTGGGCGGCGTCCCAGGTCTTGGTCTCTTCATTCCACTCGTACATGGGGAAGTCGGTGACCCAGAGGAATTTGAAGTCGGCTGCAGTTTGGGTCTGATCGAAAAAGCCGTGCTTGGAGGCGAATTTCTTCGCAAGTTCGTTGCGAAGAGCGCCAACACGCTTGTAAATCCATTGTGGGTCATAGTTCCACATGGCAGGCGTGCCGAGCTTGGGGGTGATGACGACAGTGAGATCCTTAGGAGCTAATTCACGTCCATCGAAAGCCTTTAGTTCTTTCTTGACTTCATCCCAAATTTCTTCCGCTAGCGGATTGAAAAGTGCGCTCGTGCCAAGCCGGACAATATCTAGAACATCGAGTCCAGAATCGCCCAGATGGGCACGAATCTCACTCATGAGAGATTTGCGAGCCGTTTGGGAAAACTCTTCCACGCTTGGGATTGTGAACCCCAGGATAGGAAGCCTTGGCTCGATTTTGAGAGCTTCTCGATGATCTGCCTTGATCGTAGAGCTGAGGTCGACGATGGCGGGGAGGCGCATGTCTGGCTTGTCAATGCCGTAGCGGATGATGGCCTGGTCGTAGGTCATCTGGATGAAGGGCTGCTCGCCGAGTTCGATACCCGCAGCTTTAAACGCCGCGCGGAGGAAGCCTTCGGCCGTGGCGAAGATCGTGGACATCTGCGGGAAGCTGATTTCGAGGTCGATCTGGGTGAACTCGGGCTGGCGGTCGGCACGGAGGTCTTCGTCGCGGAAGCAGCGCGCGATCTGGAAGTAGCGGTCGAAGCCGGAGACCATGAGGATCTGCTTGAAGATCTGCGGCGACTGCGGGAGAGCGTAGAAGTGGCCGGGATGGACGCGCGAGGGAACGAGGTAATCGCGGGCGCCTTCGGGGGTGGAACGCGTCATGAAGGGGGTTTCGATTTCGAGGAAGCCCTGGTCGACCAGGTAGTTGCGGATGGCCATGGCGACGCG
>DHWW01000009.1:0-1765 GCA_002413385.1 Granulicella sp. UBA5172 | reverse complement strand
TCGACTTCGCCGGTGGGCATGTTGGGATTGGCGAGGCCTTCGCCACGCTTGCGGAGGACTCCGGTGACGGCGATGACGTACTCGGGACGCGCGGCTTCGGCCTTGGCGTGGGCCTCGGGGGAGACTTCCTTGTCGAGCACGACCTGCGTGATGCCGGTGCGGTCGCGGAGGTCGAGGAAGATGAGATTGCCGTGGTCGCGACGGCGGTTGACCCAGCCCATGAGGGTGATGGTTTCGCCGGAGTTGGTGCTGCGCAGGTCGCCGCACAGGTGCGTGCGCTGGAGGGTGCCTAGAAAGTCGAGAGTCACAATCTTTCTATTGTACGAAGTTTGTGCGCTGACTCCGAATCTAAGCGAGAGCTTCGGCCAGTTTTGCGCGTGAGACCTTTTTTTGTTCGCCGGTAGCGAAGGTTTTTACGGTGAGGATGTTGGTGGCGGCTTCGTCTTCGCCGAGGAGGATGATGTGGCGGGCGAGGGTGTCGGCTGTGTCGAAGGATTTGCGGAGCTTGAAGGTTCCGTCGCCTACTTCTACCTTGAGGCCGGCGGCGCGGAGGTCGTGCGCGAGGGCCAGGGCGGCGGGGTTCTGGGCGGTGCCGAGTGGGGCGATGTAGGCGTCTAGCTTCTTCACAGAAACCCAGGTCCCAGAAGCGGGACCTGGGGCACCCGGATTGGCTGCTGCGTCGGATTCGGCCTGGGCCTGGAGGGTGAGGATGAGGCGGTCTTCGCCGATGGCGAAGCCGATGCCGGGGGCCTTGGGGCCGCCTAGCATCTCGCTGAGGCCGTCGTAGCGGCCGCCGCCGAGGAGGGCGTTCTGGGTGCCGAGNNGCGCAGGCGTCGAGGGCGGCGAGAACCTGGGCGAAGTGCGCGGCGGATTCGGGGCCGAGGTAGTCGGCGATCTTGGGGAGGGCGTTGATGATGCCCTGGTCGGCTTCGTCCTTGCTGTCGAGTACGCGAAGGGGGTTGGTTTCGGCGCGGCGCTGGTTGTCGGGGCAGAGCTGGTGCTTGACGGGTTGCAGGGCTTCGCGGAGGGCGGCGTTGTAGCGGACGCGATCCTCGGAGGAGCCGACGGAGTTGAGCTCGAGACGCCAGTCGCGGATGCCCAGCTCGTTGAGGAGCGAGGCTAGCATCTCGAGGACTTCTGCGTCGCGGAGGGGGGATTCTGCGCCGGAGGATTGGGGGCCGATGACCTCGGCGCCGATCTGCCAGAACTGGCGGTAGCGGCCGCGCTGAGGGCGCTCGCGGCGGAACTGCGGGCCGATGTAGTAGAGCTTCTGGAGTTGGCCGGTTTCGCCTAGCTTGTGCTCGATGTAGGCGCGGACGACTCCGGCGGTGGATTCGGGGCGGAGGGTGAGGGATTGGGCCTTCTCGCTGGCTGCGCGGGCGCGGTCTTCCCAGGTGAACATTTCTTTGCTGACGATGTCGGTTTCTTCGCCTACGCCGCGGGCGAAGAGTTCGGTGGTTTCGAAGATCGGGGTGCGGATTTCGCCGAAGCCGTAGCGGGCGAAGAGGGCTCGGGCGGTGGCCTCGACGTGGTTCCAGAGCGGGGTCTGGTCGGGGAGGAGGTCGCGGGTGCCGCGGACGGCCTTGAGGGTGGGACGGGCCGGGGTTTTCTGGGGCTTCGGCGCATCGGGTTTGCCGTTTGCCGCGGCGCTGTTCTTGCTGTCGCTCATAGAACTACTAGTCTATCGAACGATGTTGAGGACTAGCTGAGGGAACGTGGCGGGGCGACGGTTGGGGTGTCGCGCGGGGGGGGTGCCCCCCCTACC
>DHWW01000207.1 GCA_002413385.1 Granulicella sp. UBA5172 | reverse complement strand
ATGGTGTTCGGCAACCGCGGCATGGATAGCGGCACCGGCGTCGGCTTCACGCGCAATCCGTCGACCGGCGCGAAACATATATTCGGGGAGTACCTACAGAACGCTCAAGGGGAAGATATCGTCGCGGGCGTAAGAACACCGGTGGACATCGGCGAACTTTCGAAGATGATGCCCGAGGTCTACGCCGAACTGCTCGACCTGACCAGCCGCTTGGAACAACATCATCGCGATGTACAGGACTTCGAGTTCACGATCGACTCGGGCAAGCTCTTTCTGCTGCAGACACGCAGCGCGAAGCGAGCGCCGCTTGCGGTTGTCCAGGTTGCCGTGGACATGGCACTGGAGGGACTGATTTCAAAAGCAGAGGCCGTAGCGCGCGTGAAACCGGAAAGCATTGGCGAAATCCTATCTCCACAGCTCGATCTATCCGCGCAGGTGGACGAATCGCTAGTGCAGGGCCTGCCCGCCTCACCGGGTGCGGCAGTCGGACAGATTGCTCTTTCCGCCCATGAGGCGGTCGGAATGAGCGACTCCGGCGCGACGGTGATCCTCGTGACCGAAGAGACGACTGCGGAAGACATCCACGGCATGGCCGTCTCGGCGGGCTTCCTGACAGCTCGCGGCGGAGCGACCAGCCACGCGGCGGTGGTCGCTCGCGGGATGGGCAAATGCTGTATCACCGGTGCGAAGGGTATCTCGGTAGATGAAAAAAATGGATCCGTCCGAATCGGACGGCAAACGTTTCGCGCAGGCGACTGGATTTCGATCGAAGGCACTACGGGCCGGGTCTTTGAGGGAAAGCTTCCGCTATGGACACCGTGTCAAGACCATCCTACCGTTGCCCTGATTCAGAAATGGGCGGTTAACCTCAGTTCCTGCCAGGTCCGCGCCAACGTCGACACCCCGGAAGACGCCGTTATTGCGCAGGCAGCGGGCGCTGCGGGGATCGGGCTCTGTAGGACAGAACACATGTTTTTCGGCACCGACCGGCTGCAACAGATGCGCACCATGATCCTGGCCACGACGACGGTGGACCGTGTCCGCGCGCTCGAAGCGCTGCTGCCCATGCAGAAGAGCGACTTCGCCGCGCTGTTTCGCGCGATGTCACCGCTGCCCGTCACGATTCGACTGCTCGATCCACCGCTGCACGAGTTTCTTCCTTCGCCCCACGAGATCGACGGGCAGGTGGCCGAATCCAGGAAAGATGAGGAGTGGGATCGCTATGCCACGCTGCAGCTTGTTCGGGAGCGCCTTGAAGAGCTGATGGAGACAAATCCGATGATGGGTCACCGCGGCTGCCGGCTGAGCCTGACGTATCCCGAGATCCTCGAGATGCAGGTCCGGGCTATCCTTCAGGCGGCCGTCGAGTCCGCGCAGGAAGGCCTCGATCCGCATCCCGAGATCATGGTGCCGCTGGTGGCCTGCGAGGAGGAGATGCGTGCTCTCGCGCTCATGATCCACGCGACTGCCGAGGAGCTCTTTACCGCGGCCTCGCGGCGCGTGGAATACAGAATCGGCACGATGATTGAATTGCCACGAGCAGCGGTATGTGCGGGCCCGATTTCGAAGCACGTCAGCTTCATCTCCTTCGGAACGAACGATCTTACCCAGATGACGTACGGCTTCTCGCGTGACGACGCGCGCAGCTATCTCGACAGTTACCTTGAGCAGGGAATTCTGAAAGCTGACCCGTTCCAGACGATTGATCAGGAAGGGGTCGGATTCCTGATCAAGATGGCGATCAAGAGCGCACGACAGGCCAATCCGGGGATCAAGATCGGCGTGTGCGGAGAGCATGGCGGAGACCCGGAATCGATCCGGTTCTTCCACGCGATTGGCGTGGACTACGTTTCCTGTTCGCCGGCAAGGCTTTGCGCGGCGCAAATTGCCATGGCGCAGGCCGGGTTAGGGAATCTCTGCACAAGTTCACCGTCCACAGCCTGATTGATTAAAACTTGTAGTCAGGGGTGAAGGGGGAGGAAGTAGCAGAGCTTGGCGTCACATGCGATGTTTGAGAAGTATGGCCGGAAGAGCCGGCGGGAGCAGTTTCTGGATGAGATGGAGCAGGTGGTTCCATGGTCTGGCTTGCAAGCTCTGGTGGTACCGCACTATGCGAAGGCGGGCAACGGACGCCGTCCAGTGGCAGCAGTTCTAAATGGGGAACCAAGATCGACAAGGAGGGATGAGGAGGAGGGGGGTAGTTCTGTGATTACTTGGGAGGATGGAGATATTGGAAGAGCCGCTGGAAGGGTTGCGGGTGGTGTGCGGGGCGTTGCCCTACGCGAAGCCTCCCGACATCTGTGCAGGACATCCTCTGTTTCGTTAAGAGCGAGTCTCTGACTGGATCTCTGTCACTCTTCAGTCTCGAAATCGAAGGAACTGAACTTGAGTGTTTTGCAGTTCTCCCGCACAGCGCGCTGCACGCTCTCATCAAAGCCTGTTGGCAGTTGGGCCTGCACTTCTACAGTAATTTTCACTTCGCTGCCCACTTTGGTTGTGAACTGCTGAACAACCTCGTCGACGACATCTGCGAACTGCTTCTTTGCCAAGATGGGGTCAAGAGCCGTGATCCCATAGAAGCGTTTCTTGGTCGAACCTGGGGACTGAGTCGCTGTTGGGGTGTTTGATCCACTGGGCTGAGCGGGAGACTTAGGGTTGATGACGGGCAGAGTCCCCTCCCCCACTTTGCTGTTGGCTGCTTCTGCTGCCTTGACATCTGCTTCATACTCGGCAGCAACCGTTGGCTCGATGATGAGAGTCTCCTCGAGGTAAATCATCGGACGATGGCCGAAGCTGAACGACAGGTATTTGTCGTCGCGCTTACCCATGGCCAGCCCGAAGTAGTCGCGGCTAC
>DHWW01000291.1:10073-10246 GCA_002413385.1 Granulicella sp. UBA5172 | reverse complement strand
ACAACCTCCTGAGCCTCCACATCTAGCGCGGTTTTCAAACTCCGACCACCCAGAGCGTCTCGCGGGCTGATTGCTGGATACAACGATATGCCGCCACCCGCTACACTCCCCTCTCGCCATGTGAATCGGCTTGATCTGGACTGCCAATCCAGATCGGGTCCTCAAAAGTCGGA
>DHWW01000291.1:830-9963 GCA_002413385.1 Granulicella sp. UBA5172 | reverse complement strand
GAGTTTACTCGCAGGAGTTTCGAGCCCAAGGTTTTTCGCAGGCGTTTATTTAAGCGCAGCGCTACTTTGTCGAGATCGGATTGAGAATAGCCGGACAAGTCGGTTTTTTTAGGCAGGTACTGTCGCAGCAGCCCGTTCGTGTTTTCGTTGGTGCCGCGCTGTCAGGGACTCTGCGGATCACAGAAGTAGACTTTCACATTCGTGGCCACCGTGAAGCTCTTATGTTTGGCCATCTCCAGCCCTCGGTTCCACGTCAACGAGCGCCGCAGGGACACGGGGAGTTTACGAACGTGCCGGCTCGCAGAGCCGACTCCCAGGCCTGATGATCGGCTTCATTGGCTCGATAGAGCGGACGCCCGCCGTGGCGCGCCACCTCCCGGCTCACCGTCGACACAGCCCGCTGCAACCCTTTGGCTATCTTCCGAATCGACGAACCGGACGCAATTCCTCGTGAAAGGTCTTCCCGCTCGGCCAGCGTGAGCGCTCGCAGCGAGCGCCGGCGAGCAGCAGGAACGATCCCGCCGCGCTGCGACAACAAGAACTGAATGGACCCATGGTCCTTGCCGAAGGCGCGCCCAATCTCATGCAACGACTCTCCCGCCTTCCAACGGCGTCACATCTCGGTCCTCTGCTCCGCGGAAAGCCTGTCCCGTCTTCCTTGTGTCATAAACACCACCCTTAGAAAAATGATTCATATCAGATGGTGTTGCATCGACCAGTTGAGACCGCCTGACATTATTGGGGTAGGGTACGAGCGCTCAAGACGCAAGGAGCCCTAGATAGGGTACAAATCTGATAAGAAATGACTTATGCGGATCTGCATCCGAATTCAGATCGCCATCACGGAGAATGTATGGCGAGGCGCTAAGAGCGTCCTGGCTTGACCTTGGTTGCTGGCAGACCAAGCTCCGTGTTGAGGTGCTGATCTGGCGGCACAACGGCCTTTACCGCACGACTCAGATCGTAGTTCACAAACACCCTGCGCTCGGTTACCCCTGTCCAGTTGGAAAAAGGTCAGGGTCCCGTTTGCCGCGCGGGAGTTGGTGATGGCACCCTTTGCTCCAAAGGAGCGAACGTTACACACTGGAAAAGGCTGGGCGACGACCGGACCGCTGAGAAGCAGAAGTAAGATCAGCAGAAGGAGTTTTCTCAATGGAATGTCCTCGCAAGCTTCAATCGATCGCTCCACTTAGCGTCCTTCATCCAAGCAAGGCCTTGGCGGAGCCGAGTCTATGATACCGATAACAAGTAAGCTTTATCGCAGTCTTGCACCACAGGAGCGAAACTGGTGAACCGCAGAGGTTTCGCGCGAAGACTCGGTGTCACTGGGTATGCAGGAGGAATCGCTGCAACTACGTTATGCGTAGAGACGCGAGTGTCGCCAAAGAGTTTATGGAACTGGTACACTCAGGAGTGGATTAGGGTTCTCATACCAGAGTACTAACGAGTCGATTCGTTGCTCTGCGCCGATCCAACTATTTCGCCGCTCTTGCGGCATTGAAGGCAATGTTCCTACCATGTTCATTCTTCTCGTTATTCTGCATGTCATCGTCTGTCTCTTCCTCATAGGCGTCGTTCTGATCCAGCAGGGCAAGTCAGCCGATCTCGCTGGAGCGTTCGGCGGTCAGGGATCTCAGACTGCCTTTGGACCGCGCGGTGCTGCCAATCTCCTTACGCGACTTACCACCTGGTCAGCAATCATCTTCATGCTCACATCAATTGCTCTCACGGTTGCGATGTCGCGCAGCAGCAACAGCCGTTCTGTGCTGTCGGATGTCCCGAGTCAGTCGACGCCTGCCAAGAAGTAGGACAAGTCTCCTGTAATCCAAGAAGCGCAGGCTATCAGCCTGCGCTTCTTACGTTGTCCACTGCAAGGAGTTCCATGATTCGCGAGACCTTTCCCGTTGGACTGCTCGGTTGCAACTGTTCCATCCTCGGCGACGAGGCTTCACACGAGGCGATCGTGGTCGATCCCGGCTATGACATTCCTCGCATCCTCGCGTTGCTCGCAAAGCATCAACTAACCGTCAAGCAGATCGTGATTACTCACGCGCACATTGACCATATTGCAAGCGCCCAGAGCCTCAAGCAGATCACCGGAGCGCCGATCCTCTACAACAAGAACGATTTGCCGCTGGTGGCAATGATGGACGTTCAGGCAGGATGGTTGAACCTGGCAGTTCCGACCGTTCTCCCGCCGGATCATTCGCCGATCGACGGCGAGAAGATTAGCGTAAGCGGAATCGATGGAGAGGTGATCTACACTCCGGGTCATACTGAGGGCAGCATCTCGCTGTATATCCCCAAGGAGGGTTTGCTGCTCGCAGGCGATACGCTGTTTGCAGGCGGAGTTGGACGAACGGACATGCCTGGGGGAAACTATGGCAAACTGCTCACCAGCATTCGCGAGCGGTTGCTTCCGTTGCCCGATGCTACTGTCGTCATTCCGGGGCATGGCGAGATGACGACCATCGGTACCGAACGAGCAAGTAATCCGTTCCTGGTCTGAGAGTCATCCACTACCTTCAGTCGATTGGCAGAAGCTTCAGGCCAGCAGTCAATGTCTCGGGCAGAGTCAGGAGGCTGAGGACTGCTCTTCCCTCGTCGAGACCGTAGAACTCTCCTGGTTGAACCAGCACTGCTCGATCCAGCGCAGCCTCGGCGAACGGCTTGCCCTCGACGGTACGAGGGACGCGAAGCACTGCGGTCCAACCTCCGTGGAGCGCGAAACGCTGGGCTAAAGTGCCGTGCAGACTTGCATCGATCAGCGCCAGATTCGAGGCCATTCGGTCGCGAGCCTGCTGCTGGAAGGCACGTCGCGTTGCCAGCCATGTGGGCAACGCACACTGTACTGGAGCGTTCATGGACAGGAATGTGTCGGAGATGATCTCGATGCGTTGCATCGCCTTACTCACCAGATGCTGAGGTCCGCATGCGGCGATCCACGAGGCCTTCATCTGCGGGAGACCGCAGACCTTGCTGATGCCACTGAGGACGAAGGTGAGGCATTGGGACTGCTCCGTGGCGAAGCTGCGTTGCGCTGATCCATGCTGTGATCCATGCGCTGATTCAAGGGAATAGTCGAGGAAGACCTCATCTACGATCAGAGCGAGACGATGTTGCGCACAGATTGCCTCGAGTGCTTCGCGCTCTGAGGATGAGGCGAAGTTCCCTGTCGGATTGTTCGGATGTACCAGAATTACTGCTCGCGTGCTCGGCGTAATCGCAGCTTCGAGCGCGTGCAGGTCGATCGCCCAGCCGTGACCTGAGGAGAGGTCTGCGTTGGGATCGTACAGAAGCGGATATTCGCGTAGTTGCACATCGTCGAGCTGGGCGATGTAGTCGAAGAGCGGATAGCTTGGGCGCGCGACCAACACCTGATCGCCTGCGTTGCAGAGCAGGCGGAAGAGGAAGCTGTAGGCTTCGCTGGTGCTTGTCGTGAGGCAGAGGCGATCGAGCGGAACAGTTGCTCCTGCATCGCTGTAGTAGCGCGCAACGGCTTCACGAGCGGTGATCATGCCCAGTGGATCAGGCTCGTAGTGCAGAGCTGTGAGGTTGGACAGAGGAGCCAGAAGCGCTGCGTCGTCGTATACGAATCCGCAGTTCGTCGGGTTCGATACGGTAAGGTCGAGCAGAGGTTGTCCTGCTGCGCGCCGCGCGCGGACTGCAGAGGCAAGATCGTTCTCGGCAAGGTTCCAGTTGGTTCGTTGAGAGAAGTTCATGAGGTTCGTTCGGACTCTCTCATGGTACGTCGATTGCTGCTATTCCTGAATGTCCGCATAGAATGGCTTGAGCATGTCCAAAGAATCCAAGATGTCCAACGAGCCTAAGATGTCCAACGAGCCCAAGACCAGCGCTGTCCTCTTCGACTACGGAATGGTGCTCAGCGAACCTCCGGAGCCAACCGCGTGGCGCGCTATGGAACGGATTCTCGGTGTCGATGAGGAGACGTTTCAAGCAGCGTATTGGAAGCATCGTGATTCCTACGATCGTGGAACGCTTGGAGGTCTGACTTACTGGAACAGCGTCGCTCGCGACCTCCACAAATCGCTCGACGCTGCGAGTCTGAATGCTCTCATCGATGCAGACAATGCGCTCTGGACGCAACCGAATCATCCCATGATTGAGTGGGCTGCGAAGCTGCAACGAGCTGGGATCAAGACTGGAATACTTTCCAATATCGGCGATGCGATGGAAGCAGGGATTCTCGCACGATTTCCGTGGCTCGAGGAGTTCTCACACCATACTTTTTCGCATCGTCTTGGAATCGCCAAACCTGATCCTGCAATCTATCGGCATGCTGTCGAGGGGCTGCATGTGCCAGCCGACGAGATTCTTTTCGTCGATGATAAAGAGGAGAACATTCTCGCCGCTCGCGCTGCCGGGATGGTTGCGGTGCAATACAGCAGCCATGAGGCGTTTGTGGAGGAGATGCAGCGGCTCGGGCTTGGAGGGCTGCTGGCTCCGGCTACGAGGTAGAGAGCGTGTGCGGCTCGAGGACGATGGGTACACGCTCGACGATCTCGACGCCAAAACCCTGCAGGGCTGGAACATGCTTTGGCATGTTGGTGAGCAGACGAATCTTGCGAATCCCGAGATCGGAGAGGATCTGTCCGCCGAGACCAATGTTGCGGAGGATGCGCTGGTCGGGAGCGCCGAGGCGCTCGGTACGGGTGCGATCGGTGTGGTGGATGCAGAGTTGCGCAGGCTGTTTGGAGCGGTCGATGGTGAAGCCGAGCTGGGTGTGATGCAGATACACGAGGGCTCCGCGACCAGCCCTGGCGATCTCACGGAGAGAGGCATCGACGGTTGCGCGGCAGTCGCAGGTGGTTGAGCCGAAGACGTTGCCGGCGAGGCAGTGAGTGTGGACGCGGACGAGAATGGGGCTGTCTTCGGTCGACGCAGCCGTGAGATCGCCGAAGGTGAGAGCGACGTGCGATTCTCCGCCAGATCCGGAGTCATGCTCTGTGGTCTTGATGTCGCTGTCGTAGGAGATCATGCGGAACTCACCGTATTTGGTGGGAAGGACGCCTTCGGCTACGCGATGGATATAGCGCTCGTTGGCCATGCGGTAGCGGATGAGATCGGCTACTGTGACCATTTTGAGGCCGTGAATTTTGCAGAATTCGATGAGGTTGGGAACGCGGGCCATGGTGCCGTCTTCGTTCATGATCTCGCAGATGACGCCGGCGGGGATGAGGCCAGCCATGCGGGCGAGGTCGACGGAGGCTTCGGTCTGGCCAGCGCGGACGAGGACTCCACCCTTGCGGGCGCGGAGGGGGAAGACGTGGCCGGGACGGGCGAGGTCGTTGGGGGAGGAGTTGGGGCTGATGGCGACCTGGATGGTGTGGGCACGGTCGGCAGCCGAGATGCCTGTCGTGACGCCTTCGCGGGCTTCGATGGTCTCGGTGAAGGCGGTGCCGAAGCGGGAGGTGTTGTCCTGGGTCATGGGGCCGAGGCGCATGTAGTCGGCGCGCTCTTCGGTAAGGGTGAGGCAGATGAGGCCGCGGCCGAAGCGGGCCATGAAGTTGATGGCCTCGGGGGTGCAGAACTCGGCGGCGAGGGTGAGGTCGCCCTCGTTCTCGCGATCCTCGTCGTCGACGACGATGATCATGCGGCCAGCCTTGAACTCGGCTACCGCCTCAGGTATATCAACGAATCCAGTGCTTTTATCGGACATCTGGCGGGGGGTACCCCCCTCCCCTCCCCCCCCATACTTTTGGGGGTAAAGTATTCAAACGACTTGGCTTAGCGCTGGACTTACCCTCTGGGTATTGATTGCAGACGCCTTACGCACAAAATATTGCATTCAAAGGACTTAGCCAACTTATCCGCGACAGAGTGGAGGAGGTGAACTTGACCTATTCCAATTATAAGCTTCGCGGCATGGTGACTATGCCAAGTTGCGAGAAGTTTTATCCGTATTCGAATCAGCGGGTTAGGCAGAAATGACAGGTCCGGGGGGCTTGACAAGATTTAGAGGGTCGACTCGATCTCGAAGCCCCAGGCCTCGAGGAGCGCCTCTGGGATGTACTTGGAGTTCTTGTTGCGACGAGCCCACTCGCGAAGGCGCGTGGAGCGGATGTACTGGTCAGGGGTGAGCTTATATTCCTTCACGACCATCTCGAAGGAGGTGATGGTGGGGACGACGGGACCGATGGGTTCAGGCTTGCCCCAGTTGGGGTTGCCGCGGCGCTTTGCCATGGATTCTGTTCCTCGCTTTTCAGGCGGCTTGGGGCCGCAACAGTTCATTTTACCACTTATAGCGAGGTGGCGGACGAAGGAGGACGAGAGGGTTTCAGGGTGTGAATTTCGATCGGGCTGTCAGCCCTCGGGTGCCAGTTCTACGGCTGCCGAGGGGTTCGCCCTGGGCGGTGATGGGCCGGGCTGTTGGGCCGTTGGGCTGTCGAGGTTCCGAGGTTACATGTTGGGTGGCGGGGGTGGAGTGCTGGAGATGGGTTTGGGGGCCGAGGGGGCCTTGGGGGCGGTGAGGCCGGGGACCACAGGAGCCTGAGAGACCGTGCCTGCGGCTGCATCCGTGATGCTGATGTTGTAGCGTTCGAGGGTGTTGGAGAGCAACTGGCGCAGGGCGGCACGATCTTTGGCGTAGGTCGCGGTGGCGGAGATGAGGGTGTTGTCGGCGATGGCGAGGTTGCGCTCCTGCTGGAGTACGTTGGCGGTGGTTGAGGCACCGAGCTTGTACTTTTTCTGCTCGGCGGCGAAGCTCTGGGCGGCGTAATCGTGCGAGGCCTGGGCGGCGGCAACCTGAGCGCGGTCATTGGTGAGGGCATAGCGTCCGTTGATGACCTGGATGCGGATCTGGGTGTAGAGCTGCTGGAGGCGCATCTGGGTCTGGCGGAGCTCCATCTGGGAGCGAGCTTCGTCGGCCTGCGCGGTGCGATTGCGCAAGGGAATGGTGACGTTCAGGCCAACCCCCTTGTTGGGGGAGGTGCTGTTGAAGAGGTCGCCAAAGGCGGTCCCGTAGCCGACGGAGGGAAAGGATCCGGCGGCATACGGCTGGCCGGTAGCGAAGTTGAGTGCTCCCGGATTCTGAGCTCCACCCAAGGCGCTGGCACCGTAAAACGCATAGGCATCGACGGTGGGGAGCAGACCATTTTTCTCGGCTTTGATGGTGATCTGGTTGTTCTTCATGTTCAGGACAGCCTGCTCGATCTGCGGGTTGTTCTGGTCTGCCTCACGGATGAGGTCCTCGATGGGCATGCCCTCTTCGGGGAGGCGATCGAGGGCGACGCGATCGGTGGGAACGACGGGTGCGGCGGAGAGTTGGGGATCGTTGAGGTTGCGGGCGATCGCCTGCTTGATGATGAGCTGCTGGTATTCGAGGTTGGTCTGGGAGGCGATGAGAGCCTGCTTGTCGGAGGCGACGGAGGCGTCGGAGTTGACCACATCGAGAGGAGCGAGGGTACCGATCTCGAGCTGCTTGCGATTGTCTTCGGTGAGCTGGGTGGATTGGGCGAGAGCGCGCTCTTTGGCCTGCTCATCTTCATAGGCGCTGACGAGGCCCCAGTAGATATTTTCGACCTGATTGATGGTGTAGAGGAGTTGCTGACGGAAGGCAGTGTCGGTGATGCGGCGGTCATTTTTGGCCTGGAGGACGAAGCGGCCATTGATGCCGGGGCCGAAGCCCTGGAGCAGATGCTGGGTAACGGTTGCGGTGAAGCTGGTGTTGAGGATGGGGCTGAAATCGTTGAAGGGATTGTTGGTGGTCACGCGGCTGTTGGTGAAGCCGACGGTGAGCTGAGTGCCGGTGACGAAGCCCTGGTTGTAGTTGAAGTTGTAGGTGCCGGTGTCCGTGTAGAGCTGGGGGAGGCCACCGCTGAAGAGCAGGTTGGACTGCCGCTGATCCTGCGCCTGGTACTCGAACTGGCCGGTGAGGGCGGGGTCGCGGTTCTCAGGCAGGGGGCCGCTGCCGTTGGTGCTGAGGACGAGGCCGGAGGCTCCGGCGCCGCCGCCACCGGAGCCGCTGGAGGTTCCTCCGGGGCCACCTCCGCCGGTGACCGTGGTGCCTGAGCCTCCGAGAGTGTTGGTGACGAGGCCGGTGGAGACGCCTCGCAGACTGGAGCCGGCTTTGGCGCGGAGGAGGTCTGTGTCAGCGATGTCGAGGTTGATGCGGGCGATGGCGATGTCGTAGTTGTTTTCGAGCGCGAGAGTGACGGCGTCGGAGAGGCTGAGATAGATTTTGCCGTCGCGGAGGAGGTCATCGAGGCGCGGCGAGTTGCTGAGCCGGGGCGCGGGATAAGTAGAGGGGGTGTACCAGACGAAGGGATTGGGCAGACCGAGCTTGCCGCGGCTGTAATCCTTGAGGGTGGGGCGCAGGAAGAGTGGCCCGATGAGCCTGGGCTCGGGGGCCTGGGGTAGACCGGGGGTCCCTGTCGTGTCGTTCTGGACGGGTTGGGGCGCGGCCGGAGCGGTGGGGCTACTCTGCTGCGGGGCAAGAACGACTTGCTGAGCGATGCCCTGCGGGGCGGTGCTCATCAACATAAGGGCCACACAGACGCTTCCCTGCCAATGCCTCAAATTCACGGTTCATTTCTCCAGCGTGCAGCTTGAATGATTTTAAATGCTGTCCGACACGAGTACATACGACAGTGGCGGCAGGTTGGTTCCCGCCAAAAGAAAAAGATAGGAACTGTCCAAGTATAAGGGTGCGTGGTGAGGGTGGCGGGAAATGAGTTGGATGGAAGGGTCTCTACAATGGTGAAGATGCAGGCTGTAGACCTATGACATTTTGGAAGATCACGTTGAGCTACGACGGTACTGCGTTCCACGGATGGCAGGTGCAGCCGGGACGTTCGACGGTGCAGGGCATGCTGGCGGCGGCGCTGGAACAGATGACGGGGGAACGGGTGCTGCCGCAGGGGTCGGGGCGGACGGATGCGGGGGTGCATGCGCTGGGGCAGGTGGCGAGTTTCGGGCTGGGAGGCTCCGATCCCGGCGGAGAATTTATTGCGCGCGATGAATCGCGTGCTGCCGCCGAGTATTCGGGTGCTGGAGGCGGAGAGGGTGCCGGCTAGCTTCCATGCTCGGCATCGTGCGGTGCGGAAGACGTATGAGTACAGGATCTTCGAGCGCAGGGTGCTGGCGGGGGCGGAGAATCCGGGGGCGGAGAATC
>DHWW01000291.1:0-810 GCA_002413385.1 Granulicella sp. UBA5172 | reverse complement strand
TGCGGAGCGGGTGTGTTCGCCGTTTGTGGCTCCGTATGCCTGGGACTGCCGGTGGGCGTTGCAGATGGAACCGATGCAGGAGGCGGCGGCGATGTTGTGCGGGACGCACGACTTCAGCTCGTTTGCGGCGAGTGATCCGGATAGGACGCAACGCGAGGAGGGTACGGTCGCGGGGCCGAATCCGGTGAAGACGATTGATGTCTCCGAGGTGAAGCGGGAGGGCGGGTTGCTGGTGTATCGGGTGAGGGGGAGCGGGTTTCTGCACCACATGGTGAGGAATATTGTGGGGACGCTGACGGAGGTGGGGCGCGGTAGTCTTGGGGCGGCGGAGATGGCGCGGATTCTGGCGGCGAGGGATCGGGCGGCGGCAGGACCGACGGCTCCGGCGCAGGGACTGTTTCTGGTGAGCGTGGAGTATGGCGAGATGGGGGAGGATCAATGACGGCCGCTGATAACCGCAGGATTGCGGCGCTGGCCAGCGATCGGGCGGTGCATCGTGCGTTTGGCTGGCTGCATCTGCATGAGCCACAGTTGCGGCGGTGGCAGATGGAATTTCTGGCGGTGGCGGCTCCTCCGTTTGGTGAGGCGGAACGGGCGGCATGGTTCTGCGAGCGGTTTCGCGAGATCGGGCTGGAGGGTGCGCGGCTGGACGCGGAGGGCAATGCGGTGGCGGAGCTGCGGGCTGCGAAGGCTGCGGAGGATGGGCCGGTGGTGCTGCTGTCGGCGCATCTGGATACGGTCTTCCCTGCCGGGACGGACAGTAGGCCGCGAGAGGAGGAGGCGAAGATTCTGGGGCCGGGAGCTTGCGAC
>DHWW01000091.1:3738-7943 GCA_002413385.1 Granulicella sp. UBA5172 | reverse complement strand
GACTCCGGTCGAGATGACAGTTCTGTGGGTAAGGGTCGGGGGATTTTTGCGGTGCTGCCTACGGTGGGTGGGCAGACGGCGTTGAATCTGGCGGTGGATCTGGCCGATGCGGGGGTGCTGGAAAAGTATGGCGTCGAGTTGATTGGCGCGAAGCTGGAGGCAATTAAAAAGGCTGAGGACCGGCTGCTGTTCAAGGACGCGATGACGAAGATCGGGCTGGATATGCCGAAGTCGATGCTGGTGAATAACGCGAGCAGCGGGATAGGGTTCGCGGCCAAGCTGGGGTTTCCGGTGGTGATTCGGCCGAGCTTTACGCTGGGTGGATCGGGCGGCGGAATTGCGTATAACCGCGAGGAGTTAATGGAGATTCTTTCGCGCGGGCTGGACCTTTCGCCGGTGCATGAGTGTTTGATTGAAGAGAGCGTGCTGGGTTGGAAGGAGTATGAGCTGGAGGTGGTGCGCGACTTGAACGACAATGTCGTGATCATCTGCTCGATTGAGAATTTCGATGCGATGGGTGTGCATACCGGGGACTCGATTACGGTGGCTCCGGCGCAGACGTTGACCGATCGCGAGTACCAGCGGATGAGGGATGCTGCGATTGCGGTGATCCGCGAGATTGGGGTGGAGACGGGAGGGAGCAATGTGCAGTTCGCGGTGAATCCGCAGAACGGGCGCATGACCGTAATCGAGATGAACCCGCGGGTATCGCGGTCTAGCGCGCTGGCTAGTAAGGCGACAGGATTTCCGATTGCGAAGATTGCTGCGCGGCTGGCGGTGGGGTACACGCTGGACGAGTTGCAGAATGATATTACGAAGGCGACACCAGCTTGCTTCGAGCCGACGATTGATTATGTCGTGGTGAAGATTCCGAAGTGGCAGTTTGAAAAGTTTCCGGGATCGGATGAGACGCTGGGGCCGCAGATGAAGTCTGTGGGCGAAGTGATGGCGATTGGGCGGACGTTCAAAGAGGCGCTGATGAAGGCGGTGCGATCGCTGGAGACAGGGAAAAAAGGGACTGACGATGGGATCGATCCGCGACGGCTGCGGCAGCGGTTGGTGACGCCATCGCCGGAGCGGCTGGCGTATCTGCGGTATGCGTTCGATACGGGCATGAGCGTGCGGGATGCGGCGCGCTATACCGGGATGGACCCGTGGTTTCTGCACCAGATGAAGCAGATTTCGGAGGAGTTGAAGGTGGTTGCGGAGATTGGCATCGACAAGATCGATGCGCATGCACTGCTTGCGGCGAAGCGCATGGGGTTGAGCGATGAGCGGCTGGCGGCTACGTTCGGGATCAAGGAAGATGGAGCGGCGAAGGTGCGGGCGCTGCGCAAAAAGCTGGGCGTGAAGCCGGTGTACAAGCTGGTGGATACGTGCGCGGCGGAGTTTGAGAGCTACACGCCGTACCTGTATAGCTGCTACGACGAAGAGGATGAGGCGGCTCCGACGGCGAAGAAGAAGGTGGATCATTCTTGGCTCGGGGCCGAACCGGATTGGGCAGGGGATTGAGTTCGATTACTGCTGCTGCCATGCTGCCTTCGCGCTGAGAGAAGACGGGTTCGAGACGATCATGGTGAACTGCAATCCGGAGACGGTGTCGACGGATTATGACACGAGCGACCGGTTGTACTTTGAGCCGCTGACGCTGGAGGACGTGCTGGCGGTGTGGGAGCACGAGGCCAGTGGCGAGGCTGGGCGCACGGAGGACGGGATTGGGATGATCGTGCAGTTTGGCGGACAGACGCCGCTGAATCTGTCGCTGGCGTTGAAGGCTGCGGGTGTGCGGATCATTGGGACGTCGCCGGAGTCGATTGACTTGGCGGAGGACCGGAAGAGATTTGGGAAGTTGATTACGGAGTTGGGGATTCCGCAGCCGCAGGGAGCGATGGCGACGAGTGTGGACGAGGCGCTGGCGGGGGCGCGGAGGGTGACGTATCCGGTGCTGGTGCGGCCGAGCTATGTGCTGGGTGGACGTGCGATGGTGATCGCGTATGACGATGCGGATGTGGTGCGGTATATGTCGACGGCAATTGAGTATTCGCAGGAGCGGCCGGTGTTGATTGACCACTTTCTGGAGGATGCGCAGGAGGTCGATGTCGATGCGTTGTGCGATGGGACCGATGTGGTGATTGCCGGAATCATGCAGCATATTGAAGAGGCTGGGGTGCACTCGGGGGATTCGTCCTGCGTGCTGCCGGCGGTGGATTTGACGCCGGAGGTGCTGGAGACGATTCGAGCGTATACGCGGAAGCTGGTGATGTCGCTCAATGTGATTGGGCTGGCGAATCTGCAGTTCGCGGTGCAGCGGGGGACGGTGTTTGTGATTGAGGTGAATCCTCGCGCGTCGAGGACGGTGCCGTATGTGTCGAAGGCTACGGGGATTCAGTTGGCGAAGATTGCTTCGCGATTGATGACCGGGCGGACGCTGAAGGAGTTGCTGCCGGAGCAGTTGGCTAGCGGCAAGGATTTGAGTACGGGCGAACATTTCTTTGTGAAGTCGCCGGTGTTTCCGTGGGGGAAATTTTTGGGAGTGGACCCGGTGCTGGGACCGGAGATGCGGTCGACGGGCGAGGTGATGGGCGTTGCCCGGACGTTTGGCGAGGCGTTTGCGAAGGCGCAGACAGCGGCGGGATTGCATCTGCCGACGACGGGGACGGTGTTCTTCAGCGTGAATGCGCGTGACAAGGAAAGCGTGGCTCCGCTGGCGATGCGGTTTGTGGAGATGGGGTTCAAGCTGGTGGCGACGCATGGGACCGCTGATGTGCTGGAGGATGCGGGCATGCAGGTGGAGCGCGTGTTTGCGGTGAAGGAGGGTCGGCCGAATGTGGTGGATCTGATCAAGAGCGACCGGATCCAGTTGATTGTGAATACGCCGAGTGGACAGGTGAGCGTGTTCGATGAGGCGGCAATTCGGAGGGCGGCGGTGAGTGCGCGGGTGGCGACGATTACGACGCTGGCGGCGACACGCGCTGCAGCGGATGGGATTGAGGCGCTGCAGCGTGGGGAGTATCACGTGGAGTCGCTGCAGGAGNNGATGGGATTCATCTACCGCTGACGGTGCCGTTTACTCGAGACGGCGAGATGTATTTGCGTAAGCTGGAGTACAACGTGGGGCGCTACTCGTTGACGCCGGCGGCGGGGTTTGTGGCGCTGACGGCTGAGGGTTCGATGCTGTCGGATGATGAGGTGGGTGACGCGCTGCGTGTGATTGGCGAGGCGGCGGCGGCGGAGAAGGTGTTGGTTGCGGCGATCGCGAAGGATAGCGTGCGGGGTGCGGTGGCGATTGCGGAGCAGGCTGCGGGCGCGGGTTTCGATGCGGTGTTGCTGGGTGCTCCGGCGTTGTGGGCACGGTTATCGAGTAAAGAGTTGATGGTGTTTTTTGAGGCGGTTGCGGATGCTTCGCCACTGCCCGTGGTGCTGAGCAGCGATGCGGAGTGTGCGCTGCCGGTGGAGATGATTGCGGCGCTGGCGCGGCATCGGAATGTGATTGGGCTGTATGACGATGGGCTGACGGTGGAGCGGTATCGCGCGATTGTTGCCGCGACAAAGGACGTGAAGCGCGAGGTTACGGTGACGACCGTGTTTGCTCCGGTGACGCGTCGTATGGTCCTGCGCGGGCGGCGAGAGGAACAGGGTGAGGCTGGGTTTTTGACAGCGGAGTCGTTGGCTGGAGGGACGGCCGTGGCGATGGTGGCGACTGCTCCGGCACTGAAGACTCGGACGAAGGTGGTGGGCTTCCAGGTGATGGCTGCGGGGAGTGCTCGCGGCGTGGTGGAGCTGTTGGAGGCGGGGGTTGCGGGCGCGATGCTGGCGATGTCGGCGTGCGCTCCGCAGGGATGCTATGAGGCGTATGTGGCGTTCAAGGATGGTGATCCAGCGCTGGCTGCGGAGAAGGGGCAGAGGCTCGTGGAGGCCGATGCTGCTCTGTTGGAGTTGGGGGTTGCGGGGATCAAGTATGGGTGCGACTGGAATGGGTATTTCGGGGGCGTGCCGCGGTTGCCTCGATTGCCGCTGGATGTAGAGGGGAGAGCGACGGTGGAGAGGGTGTTGGCGGGGATTCGGAATTAGGCGGTGGGGGCTATCTCAGAGGTATGAGCAAGGGGAAGGATGCGGGGCCTGCCCCTTACAGGGGCAGGATGACGGCGAAGAACTAGCAACGGCAGAGGCAAGTGCAACGGCCAAGGCCAATGCGGGGGTCCTTC
>DHWW01000091.1:0-3719 GCA_002413385.1 Granulicella sp. UBA5172 | reverse complement strand
AAGGCTGGGGCTTATTGGCGGGAGCGGTGGCTGCTGAGCTTGGCGCGGGCCTGAGAGGCTTCCGGGGAGTTGGGGAAGCGCTGGATGAGGGCGTGGAGTTCGCGCTCGGCAGCCACGGTCTGCTTGGTGTCCATGAGGGCGTCGGCCTTGTGGAGGTGCGCGGCTGGGATCTTGGCGTTGTTGGGATAGCGCTCAAGGACTTGATCGTAATTTTTGATAGCGGCAGAGAGCTTTTGGGTGCGAAGATCCATCTCGCCGAGATAGAAGTAGGCGTTGCCGGAGAGGTTGTCGTCGGGGTAAGCCTTGATGAGGTCGGAGAACTCGGAGGAGGCGAGCGGATATTTGGCGGAGATGTAGTCGGCGTAGGCGGTGCGGTACATATCGCCTACGGGCGGGTTAGCGGGTACGGACGCCGGCTGGGTATTGGTGGGGCCGCCATTGCTACCGGAGACAGGGCCTGCGGGGATGGCGTTCGCGGAGTTGTTGAGAGCGCCGTTGGGGTTGCTGTTTGGAGTTCCTACAGGGATGGCACCACCGACCTGGGGAAGATTGTTGAGAGCGGCTGCGGTGGATTGCTGCTGGCCCTGAATGTCGCCGAGTGATTTTTCCATGCGAGCGAGGCGGGCCTTCAACTCGTCGAAGGAGTCGTTCAGGGACTGGATCTGGCCGGAGAGTTGCTGGTCACGGGTGGCGGCGGCGTCCTGCTGGTTCTGCATGCCGAGCTTGAGGCCGTTGACGTCGGTGGACATCTTGTTGATGGCGTCGGAGGTTTGTTGGACGAGGTCCTTGAGGACACCCATGCGCTCGTCGTTGGACTGCTGGAGGCGAGCGACGGCATCCTGGAGTTGCTGGACCTGGGTCTGGAGCTGGATCATGTCCTTGCTGGCCGCGTGGGCCGGGAGAGAGGTGATTCCGGCGAAGAAAAGCAATGCTGCGGCGATGCGAAGCGAACGAGAGTGGATCATGGTAGTAGCTCCTGAAGTTCCAGCATGAGGAACTTGTGGGTAAGACAAAAAAGAAGGGCCGCGACGCTTTTCGCCACTGCCGGGCGATTAAGCATAACGTGGCCCCTCGGATACTAGCTAGCTACAAGCTAGCGGTCGATGGAGAACTGACCGCGGCGATTCTGCTGCCAGCAGCTCTCGGTCTCTTCAGAGCAGAACTGCTTCTCCTTGCCGTAGCTGACGACGCGGATGCGGTTGCCGGTAACGCCTGCGCTGACGAGAGCCGTCTTTGCAGCGTTGGCGCGATTTTCGCCGAGGGTGATGTTGTACTCAGCCGAGCCACGATCATCGCAGTAACCACCGATGAGGATCTTGATGGCGGGGTGTGCGGTGAGGTAGGCAGCGGCGGAGGAGATGGAGGAGTCGGCTTCGGGGGTGAGATCGAAGCTGTCGTAGCCGAAGAAGATGTCTGGAACCTTGGCGTGGAACATGGCGTCAGAGCCCATGTCACCGTTGTCGGAAGGTGCGGCGGGAACTTCAGGAACGCGGACGGTGACGCGAACGTTGGCTTCGGTGGTGCCGCCGGCATTCTTGGCAACGAGATGGAAGTTGGTGGAGCTGGCGGGAGAGACGGTCTGGGTGCCGTTGACCGGAACCTCACCGATGCCGTCGATGCTGACGCTGGTGGCGTTGGAGGTGCGCCAGTTGAGGACGACGGACTGGCCGAGGTCAATGGCCGCTGGATCCGCGGTGATGGAAGCGGTTGGTGGCGGAGTGGTGGCCTCTGGTGCCATCGCGGCGGGTGGGGTGGCTGCGTGCTTCTTGTGGCATCCAGATGCTGCGAGGAGTGCAAGCGTTGCGACCAATGCAGCCTTGTTCCAGAACTTAGAGTGATGAGTGTTCATGTCTTCCTCTTCTATTCAAATGGTAGTGCGATGTAGGTGGTATGGATGAGACCAAGGGAAATAAACTCGTAAGAACATCGTAGCCCGACGGTCAACTATTTACTAGCATTTGTTCTACTTCCAACTCCAGTTCGGCATGTCCGCACCGTACTCTGTGAGGGCACGTTTGCCGGTGCCGTCGACGAGCATGGTCATGATGCGGTTGTGGCTGTCGACGCCGTCGGGGGTGTTGGCAAAGGCGATGTGACGACCGTCTGGAGACCAGGAGGGGAAGTCACAGCGGCCCATGTCGTGGGTGAGCTGAATCCAGCGTTTGGAGGCGACTTCCATGACGTAGATGTCCTGACCTCCGGGTGCGCCGGGGCCGTATTTACGGTTCCAGGCGAAGGCGATGAATTGGCCGTTGGGGGACCAGGAGGGGGAGGTGGCGTAGCCGCCGTCGGTCATGCGGGTGACGCCGGAGCCGTCGGTGTCCATGATGTAGAGCTGGGGGAGACCGGTGCGGCCGCTGATCCATGCAATCTGTGCGCCAGTCTTGGGATTCCAGGTGGGAGAGACGTCAGGACCCTTGTAGTTGGTGATGCGGTGGGCGACGGCACCCTGGGGGTCGGAGACCCAGATTTCGGGGTCGCCGGTGCGGGAGGAAGAGAAGGCGAGCTGCTGGCCGCTGGGGGACCAGGCGGGGGAGAGATTGGTGCCGCCGACGGATTGGAAGTTGACGAGGCGGCCAAGGAGGAGAGAGAACATCCTGATCTGGAAGCCGTCTTTGCCGAGGGCGCTGAAGGCGACGCGGGAGTTATCGGGCGAGACGCGGGGAGAGAGGGAGATTTCGCCGAGGTGGGTGATGGCGTGCTGGTTGGCACCGTCGTAGTCCATCTCCCAGATTTCCTTGGTGCCGCGGCCGCGCTTGACGTAGAAGAGTTTGGATTCGGCGATGCCAGGGGTGCCACCGCTGAGGCGGAAGATGATCTCGTCGGCGAAGCGGTGGGCGACTTGACGGGCGCTGTCGTCGGTGGCTTCTTCGTTGTATTGCTTGGCGAAGACCTGGGGGAACTGGGTGTTCTTTGCGTCGTCGAGGAAGCCGTTGACGACGAGGCGGTTGTTCTGGACTCCGAGATTGCCGAAGGCGACCATGGCGGCGCTGGCGGGGGCGGTAGACCACTGCGAGAGATTGATGTCCGACTGCGCGCCGGGAGTGGTTTGCGGGGCAAGGCTCTTGGAGACCATGTCGAAGATGCCGGCGTTGGAGAGGTCGGCGAAGAGGGTGGTGTCGAAGGTGTTTTTGAAGGTGGTGGTGTTGGCGTCGGCGGCGGTGGGCTTGAAGTTGGCAGCGGCGAGACGAATGCTGGTGGCGCCGGAGCTGGTTTCGAGATGGAAGGTGTCCTGCGCGCGGAGGGTGGAGGAGGAGAGCAGGAGGAGAGGCAAGGTGAGCAGTGGCAGGGCAACCCAGCTGAGCGATTTCCTTGCGTGCAAAAGTCGTGCTGAAAGATTCACTATTTCGTCTCCGAGGACTGCGCGTCCAGCGAGGGTTACGTGCGAAGAGGATGCAACAGGCCGGGGTAAAAATTAACCTACTGTGTAGATGCTAGATCAAGGGCGCGTGGAAGGTGCTTATGGCTGGCGGTAATCAAAGGTGTACTCCACGGTAATTTTATTGCCGGCGGGGAGGGGGCCGAAGCCGTCGACGCGTTGCAGAGCGCGGATTGCGGAGGTGTCGAGTGAGGGCGAGCCGCTCTTGTCGAGGATGCGGACGTTGGCCGGTGTGCCGTCCCGTTCGATGTCGAAAACGATGGTGACGTGCTTGCCTTGCGAGGCTCGTGGATCAGCTTCGCCGGTGTACCAGTTCTGTGCGACCTTCTGGCTGACGATC
>DHWW01000038.1:15027-15165 GCA_002413385.1 Granulicella sp. UBA5172 | reverse complement strand
AAAGGCGGATAAGGTAGAGGCTATTTCTATCAAACAGAAGGCTGATACAGTGCAGCTCCAAACCTCTGCAGGTCAGGCTACTGGCCGGATTCAGGCGTCCACTGCGGACAAGAAAGCGCTTGTCGATTCCGTGCGATC
>DHWW01000038.1:0-14951 GCA_002413385.1 Granulicella sp. UBA5172 | reverse complement strand
AATCAACTTCTGATGAACGGTGTGTATAGCCGAACAGGTATGAATGACGCTCTCTCTGGATCACTGAAGCATTCCCACAGGGACTAAAACCAGTACGATCCGGGCTGAATTACGGCGCGGCTGAAGTTGAAGCCGCGCCCTTTTTAGCAGCCAGCAGAGGCATTCTACGAAGTCGGAAACAATCCGAGGTTTCACCGATGATGGGAATCAAAAATCTTGTGCAGGAGAATGCAATGAAAGTGCAATTGAAATCTGGTTTCATGGGGTTGCTGTTGTCGCATATTGGCGCTCCGACCATACATACCTCATCAACGGTGAAAGCCATATTAAAGCCGTGCTTGCGGTTCGCGATTCTCCTCTGTGCATTTAGTTTGCAGCATGCCTGGGCTCAAACAGGCACGATCACGATCGTGAAGGTCGCACAGCCGCACGACGCACAGGACTTCAACTTTTACGCCTTTGGGCCGCACAGTAGCTGCTGCATGCCCTTCCAGCTGGATGACGATGCCGGGGCGGTAGGCGCGAATAACATTCTTTCCAACACGAAGACCTGGACCCTCGCGCCGGGGAGCTACAGCTTCAAGGAAGATTTCAATAATCCGTTTCCAGTGACGGGCTGGAACCTCATGAGCATCTCCTGCCTGCCGGCGAGTAGCGCGACGGTGGATTTACCCAACCACGCGTTCACGGCGAATCTGACCGCCGGCCATCACATTACATGCACGTTCACCAACAAGAAGGTGCCGTCGACACCTGTAGCCGACTTGAGCGTCACCAAGACGTGCGCGGTGAATGGGCCGCAATCGGTACTTTGTACCGTCACCGTCACCAACCTTGGCCCATTGCCGTCCGTCAGCCCAATCAGCATATCGGACATTGTGACCGGAGCTCCCTCCAATGGCATCTACACAGGTGCCGGCGGCACTCTGCCCATCAGCTGTTCGCCCGGAGCGGGTCCGATCCTGCCGATTGCCTGCACCGCCAATACGTCTTTGGCGCCCAGCCAGTCGAAGAACGCCCTCTTCTCTTTCAAATTACCGAGCGGCGGTTCGTTCATGAACTGTGTGACGGTGACGGAAGGAGCCAGCCCGGGAACACCTAGCGACCCCAATCCTGCCAACAATACGCATATCTGCGCGTCGGTTACGGTGCCGTCGCTGACAGGCACCGTGACGGTGAAGAAGATTCTGGTACCTGCAACGGACCCAGGCAAATTCACGCTCCAGCTTAAGAACGGTAGCGGCACCCTCCTGGCGAACTTTCTCAATGGCGGCAACGGTGCGGTGATGGGCCCGGTGACTGTGCCCACCGGAAACTACAATGTCAGCGAGGTAGGTGGCTCCAACGGCACCAGCCTGGCTAATTACACCAGCGTGATCAGCGGAGCTGGCTGTGCCGCCAACGGTGCAGTCACCGTGGCCGCAGGAGATAACAAATTTTGTACCATTACAAATACTAGAAATGGGTCGTCGTGGCCTCTATCGGCGACGGTCACGATCTATAACCCCATGACACCCTTTGGCCCGCAATCTGTCGACATTGCCGTGGGTGGCACAGTCACCTTTCACAACTCCAATTCAGGAGCGAACTGGACCATCCTACGCCTCACCGGCCCGACGACCTTTGGCCCAGTTCCTCTGCCAAATAACACTACCCACGCCACGGGGATCTTCACGACTGCTGGCACCTACACCTATCAGATCAACGGGACACCTTCCATCGTCGTTCATGGAACTATCATCGTCCATTAATTCATTGCGTGTCGAAATGTTGAGGTGACATGGGTATCCTCGCCAAATGTCCATCCGGAGCCGTGCGTGAGTGATGACGACGAAGCAGTAAGGTGCCCCAAAGATCGAAATCGGCATGTAATGAGAATTCCGAAGATGGCGATGACCTCACAGCAACAGTTAACCTGAGAGGTCAGAACTGGATTACTGGACTTACGCGGAGTGAAAATTGCGGCTTGCTCCAGTAAACCGTAAGCGCAAATGGAACTTCCGGATCCTTCATATCAGGCTGCTGATTGAAGTTTCATTTTGCACCGCGGCACGATTTGCACAGATGCCAAAGGAGAACGTTGTGTTCGGTCTGTCTATGTATGTAACGCGAAGTAGCTCCGCACATCGCCGGTTGTGCCGCCTGTTGAGTAGGTCTCCGCTCGCGTTGATAGTCATGCTTGTGGGCATGTGCCTGCCCGCAACTGCTCAGGTTGCCCCAGCGATTACCGGCATTAGCCCAACCACCGTATCGGCGGACGGCCCAAACTTCACGCTGACAGTCACCGGCAGCGGCTTCCTGACAAATTCGGTGGTTCAGATCAATGGTAGCAACCGCCCCACTGTGTATAAGAGCACGCTGCAGTTGACGGCAACCATCTTCGCATCCGACATTGTCACGCCAGGGACGTCGCAGGTCGTGGTCTTCAATCCTTTTGGCGCAGGAGGCGGGTTGACGTCTAAGCCGGTGCCACTCACGGTGAGCCGCCTATCTTCACCGGTTCTGATCAGCGCATCTCCGGAGTTCATGGCGCAAGCGGCAGATCGCGTCAGCCTTACACTGGTGGGAACGAACTTTAGGCCCGGCGCAACAGTCGTCATCTCACCACCACTGGCCGCACTGGCCAACTCGAATGGGCACACCCGCGCCAGTGATGTGACAGTCCTGGGCGTTACCGTTGTGAATCCGGGTGTTATGACTGCGCTCATCAGCGTCAGTCCCACCGCGGCTGTTGGTCTGCGCGCCGTAGATGTGTTGAATCTTGATGGGACCAGCACCGCCGGCTCAGCTCTTGCGGGAAGCTCTCAGCCAATCCAGGTGCAACCCTCCAACTCTTTGGGAGCGCCGCTATCGGTCTTAAACATTGCACTGATGCATCCAAGAGATGGAACCGTTGTGATGCAAGGCGCTGAGCTGAACGCCGAAGCCATCCTCGCTGGAACGGGTACGGGTACCGTGATCGGCCAATGGGTCTGGGACGGGAACGTGATTGAGCAGTTCTCGGCTTCGATCGTGGGTGGCAGAAGTACAACGATACAGACTCGCCAATCGCTGCCGACGTCGTGGTTGGGTGCCCACACACTCCAGTTGCGGATGGCACAGCCCAATCAGGTGGCCAGTCGGCCCATCGAAGTGGTGGTGAATCCCGGCAACTGGAAGCTCGAGCAACTGATTCAACCTGCGTACGGCGCTGCCTTTACATCGGATGATCCGCCCCATCTACTGTGGGCTCCCGTTCCTGGCGCAATGAAGTATCAGGTGGGATTCTCCAGCCAGCCGTATTTCAGCACGATCCACACCTGGTTCGATGTGGTAGACAATCACTGGGAGATGCCAACTGGAATCTGGAAGAGCCTTCCGGAGGGCGAACTCTACTGGACGGTGCGCGCGGTCGATACATCCGGCGAGCCACGCAAGGCTTTGCCGATGCGAAGCATCTATCACGTCCCGGAAGGTAGTTTGATCCCGACACGCGCGGTTCCTGCGCTCACTCCCGATGGCGACACCCTGCTGGAGTGGATGCCTGCGGAGAAGAATGGCTTCTATTTCGTAACCATCAGCAGCGACCTCGCAGGCAAGCATGTCCTGCGCCGGTATCTTACGGCCGATCCGAAGCTTAATCTGCGAGCTATAGACCGGCAACTGATTCCGGGCGTGGCGTACTTCTGGAAGGTAGATGCGATAGGGTCCGATGTCAGAGTGATGATGCCGGGACCAGTGCAAAATTTTGTTGCGCAGGCTGCACCGCACGCTGAGTTGAGCCACCCTGCTCAACTAATACTCCTGGCATCACTTGGAATTCCGGAGTCTTTGCCCGCTGCAACTGATTTTGCCGCGTGGATTGCGGGTCAAACGCCCGTTCCCGAAAGTAATACAAACCAACTGCAGCCGACGATTTCAGCAAGCTTCCCGCAGCCAGTTAATGCAGCCGAGATAAGCATGATGGTCGATGAGGTCGATATCACTTCGCAGGCGCAGGTGGCAGCAACGAGTGTCTCCTTCACACCGCCGCTGGCTCTTGCCAGTGGAGATCACACTGTAAGTCTCACCGTGGGCAGCGAGACCACAACATGGAAGTTCACTGTTGTTCCTGCCGCTCCAGCTTCACCCAGTGTTCCTGCCGGGGCCGCGATCCAGCCGGGGACGGACGCAGAAGCGCCTTCCACTGCTTCAGGTGTGATGCCCACGCCGGATGCGATAACCACTCCGGATACTGTGGCGCAGGCTTCAGCAAATCGAACAGGACCATCCGAGGACGGACAGATTGGCATGAACACGCAGTGGGCTTCGGGATCGAGTCCTCCCGACTCAAACGTCCTGTCAGTGGCAGAGCACATGACATATCACCAGGGACCGTGGCAGGTTGATGTCAACGGCAGCGGACTGCTGAACTCGATTCTGAATCCAGAGGTGCAGCGCACGAGCCGGGGGAAAGTGAATGACTATGTACTTCAGCTTGGATATAAGCAGGGGCATTGGGGAGCAAACCTGCGCTTCGGCCTCGTGTCGCCAGTCCTGTATACCGACGCGCAATTCGTCACCGCTGCTGCTGCACGGCTAGGCGTGGAGCTAACGTTCACTACGCCTGCGGGTACGTTCGGGGGCTTCACGAATATGAACGATGCAGCGCCCGGCGGCGGCTACG
Source organism: Granulicella sp. UBA5172 (assembly GCA_002413385.1). Lineage (GTDB taxonomy): Bacteria > Acidobacteriota > Terriglobia > Terriglobales > Acidobacteriaceae > Granulicella. Next base: position 10,306 of record DHWW01000038.1, on the reverse strand, counting down.
GAGTGAATATTCCACAGCAGATCATAGGAGCCAGTTGGCAGGCACCCTTGCCTCAATGGGCGCAATTCCGGCTGATGTGGCTCAGCGGAGAAGACATCGCCGTGCCCAATTCGGCTGGAGATGTATACGGCTCCCTGCTCAACATTCATCTCACTCAAAAATGGCTGTGGTCGTCCGAGTACGCAATCAGCCACGACAATCCGGATACCAGCAATTCAACTTCCAAGAGGGCATTTGGCCGCGCATGGCGCTCAGGAGTCTCAGGTCAGCCTGGCAAAACAGATGTAAATGTCTCTTACCGTGATGTCAGTGAAAATTTTGGTAATCCTACGAATCCAGGCCTGACGCCGGACAGCCAGCCCAATGTGCGCGGTGTGGATTCGGCGATCACCCAGACTACAGGAGCCGGAACCTTTGGTTTGAAATATACCTTCCTCGCGAACAACGTACACCCCACTACCAGCGACGAACTGCTCCTGAATACCGTTGACGAGTCCTGGAGCAAGCCCTTCGGGGTGAAGACGAATCTTGCCCTCGATGCGCGCCAGTCGCTGACCACAACCGGCACAGTCCCGGCCGCGCTGGTGGGGATGCTTCCCAGTGTGACCGGGGCGCAGGATATGCGCGACATCTCTGGAAATATCAATCTCAGCAGGCAAGTAGGCACCACAACCTTATCCGTTGGCGGTATACGTGACTGGAACCGCAACACGCTGTTTCCTCTAAGCAGCAACATCACTTCTTCGCTCAATGTCGGCACCAACCTGGTGACGCACGGATTCTTCCAGTTGAATGCGCAGGCAAGTGTGAATTGGGTAGCCGCCAATAGATTGACGATAGGTACGACCCGCAACGTTACCGTCAACCTCCAACCCACGCTTGTCTGGAAGAAGCCTTCGATGCAGGTCTCTCCCCTGGTCACGCTGGCGCAGGGCCAGACGATTCTGTCCAGCGGCACATTTACCAGCGATACACTTACGGGACAATACGGCGGCAGAATCTCCTGGATACTCCCCGGCGCGATGAAGTTCAGCACCCTTTCAGCGCAGGGGAGCTACAACCAGAATCGCAATCATGTCACTGGCCTTGACCAGCCGGCCACGCAATTGCTGGTGCTTTGGACGGCGATATGGGGCCATAACCACACCTTCTCAAGATGAAATGAAGTTGGCTCCGTTGAACAATCCCAACAGCCACCCAAACAGCCCCCTGAGCAAAACGAAGAAGGCCACCTCTCGGTGGCCTCTATAACTTATAGGTTCTTATGGTGTTTATTGGCTCCTGAGGTAGGACTCGAACCTACAACCCTTCGGTTAACAGCCGAATGCTCTGCCATTGAGCTACTCAGGATCGCGTGGGATACGCTGGCAACCGGACGGCTGCTCCTCATCCTTTATAGCAAATGCCAGAGGGCTGGTCAAAGAGGCGTGATCCTCTGCATCCGCGAGGCGCATCCTCGCGGACACTACGGATACAGCATCACGGCAATGCTGTAGGCGCTGAAGTGATTTGTCGACAAGGCAGTACAGGCTCCGACCTCGGCGTGGTGATACTTTCCGCTCGCCAGTTTCTCCCTTAGCGCATCGGGAAGCCTCGTGAAATCGGCCGTAGTGTAGCGCATGATGAACCACGGCATGCGAGCGCCGGCATAGCCGGTCTGCATCGCGCAGGTACGCCGCGCATCGCCTGACCGCGGCAGCAGCGAAACGGATGACTCGGAGCGCAACAACTCTCCTACGGCAGCCTCCTGCTGATCGAGTGACAGCTTCATCACGGAGCGGTCGAAGTCCTCAACGGCATACAACTCACCTCCTCGGCTAATCACACCGATGCCGATCGAATCGACATTGGGGTCAAGTAAATTCGCACGGTGTCCAGGAGAGTGCATCCACGCTGCGTGGACATCCACTGCAGTCGGCGCCTCGGCTACATTTTCGGCGACACGGCTGAAGCGCCCTCCCAATTGCTCAACGCGCGCCGACAAATCCGGTTCTCCCGGAAACTGATGCGAGATCGCTTCCCTCTCTGCCATCTCGTGTCCATGCTCAACCGCCGCACGATACAACGTGTCATCCCAGCGCAAGGCGCGCAGGCCCCGCTGCGTTCGCTCCGCATTCGCTGCCGCAAACAAATACTGCTCTGCCACCGAAGGCGGCGCACTCGAGCGAGGGACAGGAGCCGACCAGGCCAACTGGCTGATCAGGAAAAACGCACACGGAATGATTCGAAATCTCATAGTCCTCAGTAACCCGAAATCCTTGGCGAAGATGTGCCCTGGCCTATGCGTGGCCAACCGGTAAACGATCACGATAGCGAATCAGCAGATACAACAGCTTCCGCGCCGCCCAATAGCGTGGCACATAGCGCCTTGGCTCCGAGACCGAGCGGTACAACCATCCCAGATAAAGTCGGTCTGCCCACGCGGGGATTCGCACCTGATCGCCACTCAGAAAGGCGATTGCCGCACCGATGCAGTGGATTGCAGGCAGATAGCTCAAGTTGCGCTTCAGGTAAAGTCCAAGCCGCTCCTGGGTTCCACCACCCACCGTCAAAAGCACATGCTGTGGCCGGATTCGATCGATCATCGCTACCAGCGGGGCATCATCAATCGTCCGCTCACCGTACATCGGAGCCATATAGACACAATCGTCTGGCACCGTAATTCCCTGTTTCGCAAGCCACGCCAGGTTACGCTCAGCGCTGGCTGGACCGGCCATAATCCAGAGGCAGTTGCCCGGCTGCTGCACGTCCGGTTGCTTCAGAAGTTCGCGCAGATACTCAAGGCCTGACAGGCGCCGAATGGAATCACCTTGTAGCCGATTCCATACCATCACCATGAAGGCCGAATCTGCAATCGCAAGGTCTGCATTGAGCAAAGCCTCTCGATAGGATGCATTGGTACCCAGGTCCTTCAGTGCGGGAGCGGCCGGCACAACCAGCAGCCCACCCTGGCGCACCTTCTCGACAGCCTGAATCGCCGTTCCCAGAAAAAACCGTATGCCCAGAATCGTTCGCTGATCGCCCTCACACGGCGGCATCGACTACTTCCCCTTGGTGCCGGTTGCGATTTCCTGTTCAATCCAGCGATAGGTCCGTTCCAGCCCATCCCGTAGCCGAATCGAAGGCTCCCACCCAAGCTTTTCGAGAATCAGCGTATTGTCGCTGTTGCGACCGTTGACCCCCTTCGGAGCACTGAGATTGTACGTACGTTTCAACTTGATTCCAGCAATATCCTCAACAATATCGACGAGCTGATTGATCGTCACCAACTCACTCGATCCAAGATTGATCGGCTCATCGATCTCGCTCTCTGTAATCAGCTGGGTCCCTTTCACGCAGTCATCGATGTACATAAAGCTGCGAGTCTGCTTCCCGTCACCCCAGATATCAATCTCATGCACACCAGATTTTTTGGCTAGAATCACTTTGCGGCACATGGCTGCAGGGGCCTTCTCACGACCGCCGTCCCACGTCCCATGAGGGCCGTAGACGTTGTGGTAGCGCGCCACGCGGCATACCAGCCCAAAGTCCTCTTCGAAGTGTCGGCACATGCGCTCGGAGAAGAGTTTCTCCCAGCCATAACCGTCCTCTGGCAGCGCCGGATACGCATCCGACTCTTTCAGCGCGACCACATCCTCATGGATCTGCTTNNGCCTTGTTATTCTCGATAAAGCCCATGCCACCCATATCCGCGGCCAATTGGTAGACCACCGATACGCCCTCTGCGGCAATCATGCAGTTTGCCTTGTCCTTCAGATCAAGTGAGAGGTTCTCGACTCCCTCGGTTACCTGATACCAATCCGACAGTGGCTTTACATCCACGGCCCGAACCACGTTAACACCGCTCGCTATCAGACTCTTGACGAGATGTCCGCCAATGAAACCGCCCGCACCGCAAACAACTGCGGTTTCTCCTTTGAGGTTCATCTAAACTGCTCCGATCTAACCTGGGTCCCAGATAGTGCTGCGGCGGTTCTCTTCTCTTCACCGCTCTTATTGTTTCCGTAGGTTGGAACCCTGGAACCTGCTTTTCGTTGTAAGGTCTCCCTCAAGTTTATTTGAGCACAGGGGGATGTCAAGGATTGCCCCACATGCTGCACAATCCCAGCGGTTTTTAGCGGTATGATCGGTTCACTGGCTATGGAAGCAGACCTCAGACAACCGTCAAGACTCCGCTCCATACTGGGTCAACTCACGCAGCATCGCCTCGCTTTTGCCGGCTGCCTGGTGCTCACACTCTTTCTGCTTTGCGCCCTCCTCGCTCCCTGGCTGGCCCCCCACGACCCGGCGCATCTGAACCTCAGTGCAAGGCTTCTTCCCCCCTCGGCCACCCACTGGTTTGGCACCGATGAACTTGGCCGCGACGTACTTTCGCGAACGCTCTATGGAGCGCGAGTCTCTCTCATCGTAGCCACCGCCGTCGTCGCGCTCTCCCTTGCCTTGGGCGTTACCCTCGGCATGCTGGCCGGATTCTACGGAGGCTTCACCGATACGATCGTCAACATCTATCTCGGAAACGCCTTCCTTGCTCTTCCGGGAATCCTTCTCGCGATCACCATCGTCGCGTTTCTCGGACCCAGCCTCGCGAACCTCATCCTTGCCCTCGCTCTTGCCGGATGGGTCAACTACGCACGCCTGGTGCGAGCCCAGGTGCTCAGCGTAAAGCAGCGCGAATACGTCCAGGCGGCTCGATCTCTGGGTGCCAGCGATCTGCATCTGATGTTTCGCCACATCCTGCCCAACATTCTGCAACCCCTCCTGGTACAGGCCGCTGTAGGGATGGCCGCTGCGGTACTCGCCGAAGCCACGCTGAGCTTTCTCGGCCTCGGTGTCCAGCCCCCCACTCCTACCTGGGGAGCCATGCTCAACGATGCCCGTTCGCACCTCTTTGAGTCTCCCTACCTGATGTTCTTCCCTGCCGTCGCACTCGCGCTTTGCGTCTTCTCCTTCAATCTCATCGGCGACGGCTTGCGAGACTATCTCGATCCCCGAACACGCATGGGCGAGGGCCTCTAGCATGGGTAAAGGCCTCTAGCATGCTCATCGGCGTCATCTCCGACACCCACGGCCTGCTTCGTCCAGAGCTTCTCCCAGCCCTTGCAGGAGTCGCCCACATCCTCCACGCAGGCGATGTTGGCGACCCGGAAATCCTCACCGAACTCCGCCGGATCGCTCCCGTCACGGCGATTCGCGGCAACGTCGACCGCACCGGCCCCTGCGCCGCCCTGCCCGCCACCGAGGCCATCGAACTCGCAGGCTGTCTGCTCTACATGCTCCACTCCCTTCAGGACCTCGATCTCAACCCCCACGCGGCAGGAATCGGCGTTGTCCTCAGCGGCCACTCCCACCAACCGCTGATCGAGCACCGCAGCGGCGTGCTCTACCTCAACCCCGGAAGCGTCGGTCCCCGCAGATTCAATCTGCCCATCACCTTCGCTCTGCTACAGATCGACAACGGCAAACCCTCTGCCCGGATCGTCCCCCTGGAACCCTAGCCTTACCTTCGCATCCTCGGATCGGCCAGCGCATACACCGAATCCGTCAGCAGATTCACCGCCACATAGGTCAGGCCAACCGCCAGAATGCACCCCTGCACCAACGCATAATCGCGATTCGAAATAGCAGAGAGTGTCAGCCGCCCAATTCCCGGCCAGCCAAAGATCGTCTCCGTCACAATCGCTCCGGCCAGCAGCGAACCGAACTGCAGCCCGATCACCGTCAACACTGGATTCAGCGCATTGCGCAGCGCATGTCGATACACCACCACGTCCTCAGACAGCCCCTTCGCCCGCGCCGTTCGTATGTAGTCCTGCCCCAACTCTTCCAGCATCGACGTTCGAACCATGCGCGTCAGGATTGCTCCCATCCCCAGCCCCAGCGTCACGGCCGGCAACACCAGGTGGCGCAAAAAATCCGCCGTACCCACACCCGCACCCGAAACCGGCAGGACCCCCAATCCAATCGCAAACACCAGAATGAGGATCGGGCCCAACGCAAAGTTTGGAAACGACAACCCAAACAGGCTCACGATACCCAGCGTGCGGTCGGGCCACCGGTTTGCCCGTCGAGCCGACGCAACACCCGCCGGAATCGCCAGCCCCACACCCAGCACCGTCGCCGCCACCGTCAGCGCCAGCGTGTAAGGATAGCGTTGCAGGATCAGGTGCATCACCGAATCATGCAGCCGCAAAGACTGCCCCAGATCACCGTGCAACAGCCCCATCCAGTAGCGTAGATATTGCGCCCCCAGCGGAACATCCAGACCATACGCGTGCCGCAACCCAGCGATATCCGACGCCGTTGCGCCATCGCCAAGCATCTGCACAATCGGATCGCCCGGAACCAGGTGAATCATCAGAAACACCACCGTGACGACCACCCACACGACAGGCAGCGTCGTCACGACGCGCCACAGGATTCTGCCCGCCGCAGATCGACCCGATGCACCCTTCAAGCTCATCGCCTCGTCTCCGCAACACGCTCCGGCGAAGCGTCCGCTCCCTTTCCCGCTGGACTCGCCTCAACGATCGGGTCGACGCGCACCTGCGCAATCCTCTGGCCCTCGATCCGGACCACTGAAAACCGTCGCCCATTGAACTCCACCTGCTCTCCCTCCACAGGAATGTGCCCGAACTGCACCAGCAGAAATCCTGCCAGCGTCTCCACGCCATACGACCGCGGAAACTTCCAGTGCAACTGTGTCACCAGATCGCGCAGGCTTGCGCTCCCATCCAGCAGCAACCCTCCGCCTGCCGCCGGAAGAGGCAGGTTACGCCCCGTATCGAACTCATCCTCAAGCTCACCCACCACCTGCTCCAGCACGTCCTCAGCCGTAATCAATCCCAGCGTCGATCCAAACTCATCCACCACAATCGCAATCTGCCGTCGCCGATCCTGAAACTCCTGCAGCAGCTCCACCGCGAGCTTCGTCTCCGGCACCACCAGCACATCGCGCATCACCTGCCGCAGCGTAATCCCGGAAGCTCCGCGGTTCCCCAACCCCTGCGCCACACTGCGAAAGTGAATCAGCCGCGCAATATCCTTCGAGTAGGCGATCCCGATAATATGGTCGCGTCCCATAGCAGGGTCGTACACCGGAATACGCGAGTGCTGCTCCTCGACCACCTTCGCACTGGCCATCTCCAGCGTCATATCCGCCGGCAGCGAGAAGATCTTTCCTCGCGGAGTCATAATCTCGCTCACCACCACCTGGTTCAGTTCGATCGCGCGGTGAATCATCTGCTCCTGAAAGGGTGGCAGCAACCCCATGCGGCGCGTCGCCGTCGCCAGCAACTTCAACTCCTCTGGCGAGTGCGCGATACTCTCTCCACGCAACGGCGCCTGAAAGACTCGCAGCACCAGCCCCGCTGAAACATTCATCAGCCTCACGGCGGGTCGCGTCATCCGTATAAAGACATCCATCGGCCCCGCAATGGCCAGCGCAATCCGCTCGGACCGCTGCAATGCCAGCGACTTGGGAACCAACTCTCCCAGTAACACTTCAAAATAAGTAATCAGCGCGAACGCCAGAACAATCGCAATCGAGTGCGCATAAAGCTGAGCGTAGGTCGCAACGCCCGGTAGCCTCGGCAGTCGCTCGAACCCGCTTAGCAGCGCGTCCGCAATGGCCGGCTCACCCAGACCGCCCAGACCCAGGCTGGCCAGTGTGACTCCGAACTGCACCGCCGGAAGGAACTCATCGATAATTGTGTTTTAGCCGAAGCGCAGTTCGAGCACCCGGATAATTCAGCGCAATCAACTGTTCTATGCGAGTCTCTCGCATACTGACCACCGCAAACTCTGCAGCCACAAAGAAGCTGTTCGCCAGGATGAAGAAGGCGATCAGACTCCCGTGAACAAGACTCCACTCCAGCATGGTTGGCCTAAAGTCTACACCGGACGCAGCAACGGTCCGCAGAGCAAAGCTCCGCGGACCGTACCTTCTGCAACCTCTTAGAAACTTTTATACGAGAACACGCTTCAATGTCTGGTCGATCGTGTCCTTCGGGACAAATCCCACGATCTGCTCGGCAACCTTGCCACCCTTGAAGACCAGCAGCGCCGGAATACCGCGAATGCCATAGCGGCCGGGCGTCATATTGTTCTTATCGACGTCCATCTTCATCACCTTCAGCTTGCCGTTGTATTCCTCGGCAATGGCGTCAACCACTGGCGCAAGCGCACGGCACGGCCCACACCACGCCGCCCAGAAATCAACCAGAACCGGTGTATCCGACTGCAGCACCTTCTGCTCAAACTCTGCGTCGTTTACATCGCTCACATACTGACCAGCCATAAAATCATCTCCCTTTTCAGCATTTACTGCATGCTGCCCTATACAAACCACATAATGATAGATGCACCGCGGTGGAAAACGATGCGAGACCTAAAGCTCGGTTCTTTCCACTCCTCGGCCAATCCGTAGCGGCAAAAGCTCCACCTCCGGCCCCACCAGCTCCCGCAGTCGTGTCTCCGCCTCCAGCACCGTTGTCTCCGCTGCCAGAAATACCAGCACCGAGGGCCCCGCACCACTCAGCGCAACCCCTGCAATCTCCGGCTCCGCCGTCAGCGGCAACAGCGTCCTCAGCAGAGGACAAGCATCCATCCGATACGGCTGGTGCATCCTGTCCTGCATCGCCGCAGCCAGCAGATCCAATCTCCCCTGAGCAAAGGCCGCAACCAGCAACGAAGCCCGCTGCACATTGAAGATCGCATCCGCTTTTGCGTAGCTCTCCGGCAGCAGCGCCCTCGCCTTGGTCGTTGCCAGGCTGGTCGCCTGCACCGCCAACAGCATCTCCCATCCAGCATCGCCTGCGAACGTTGCCATCTGCACCGCATCGCCCTCCTGCGCCGACACCGTAAAGCCTCCATACCAGCACGCCGCCACGTTATCCGGATGCCCCTCGATGCGGCTCGCCTCCGCAACAATCCCAGCATCGCCCATCTGCAGCTCGCCAAAGTGATCCGCCAGCGCCACTCCCGCCAGCAACGCTGCCGCGCTCGATCCGCAACCCATCCCCAGCGGAATCTCATTGTGCAACTTCACATGCAGCGGCAGTACCGCAGCCCCGGCACGCCGCAGCACCTCACAATACGTGTCCAGCATCAGGTTCTTCTCAAGCGCACCGCACAGTTCCGTATCCCGCCCCGTAGCCTGAATCTGAAAGCCAGCCGCAACCTGTGCCTCGACCGTGAGACGCATCGACAGCGCCAGCCCGGCCGCATCGAAACCCGGCCCCAGGTTCGCCGACGTGGCCGGCAACGACAACCGCAGCCCATGTACCGCAGTCAAAGCGCTCACGCTGGCAGCGCCGATCGTGTCTGTGTATCGATCGCCCTCAGCACCGCATCCGCATCAGCATCCAGCACCGTCGGTTCGTGGCGCAACGAGGCATGCAGCGCCAACTCGGCTGCATCCGCACCCACCATCTCAGCCTCGGTCAGCAACTCGCCGCGATGGTATTTGATCGTGTACTCCGAATCCTTCAGCGTGTGTCCCGTCAGCAACAGAATCGCCGTCTCTTCCCTGCCGACGCGTCCATCCGCAACCAGCTTCTTGAGCCCCGCCAGCGTCACCGCCGATGCTGGCTCACACCCAATTCCCTCCGCGCCAATCTCCGCCTTCGCCAGCGCAATCTCCCGCTCCGACACCTGCTCGCACCATCCCCCGGTCAATGCCAGAATCCGCACCGCCTTCTTCCACGAGGCAGGATTCCCAATCTGGATCGCCGACGCCCGCGTATTCGCCGTCACCGCCTCCAGCGACACGCCGCCATTCGCCTGCATACTCTGATATAGAGGATTCGCTCCCTCCGCCTGGATCACGCTGATCTTCGGCACGCGATGAATAAATCCAAGATGCAGCATCTCTGCGAAGCCCTTGCCCAGCGCCGAGCAGTTCGCAAGGTTTCCGCCAGGCACAATAATGTGGTGCGGCACCTGCCACTCGCATTGCTCCAGAATCTCAAATGCCGGAGTCTTCTGCCCCTCCAGACGGTACGGGTTCACCGAGTTCAGCAGATACACCGGAGCCCGCTGCACAATCTCTCCCAGCACCCGCACGCAGCCATCGAAATCCGTCCGCAGCTGGATCGTTGTCGATCCGTAATCCATCGACTGCGACAGCTTGCCCCACGCAATCTTTCCCTCCGGGATCAGCACCATGCTGCGCAACCCCGCCCGTGCAGCATAGGCCGCCATCGCTGCCGACGTGTTCCCGGTCGAAGCACATGCCACCCACTCAAAACCGCTCGCCACCGCCACCGACAGCGCCGCCGTCATCCCGGTATCCTTGAACGACCCCGTA
>DHWW01000080.1:19827-34469 GCA_002413385.1 Granulicella sp. UBA5172 | reverse complement strand
GACGATGGGGTAACGCATGGCCGCGTGCAGTTGCACTAGATCCATATGCGCGAATTCCTGCCAGTCGGTCAGGATCAGCAGCGCATCCGCATCTTTAGCGGCTTCGATGACTCCTGTGGCGTAGATCATCTGGCTGGAGGGCGGCAACTCCGACTCCGCTCGTTTCATCGCAGCCGGATCATACGCAACGACAGTGCACCCCTCGGCGAGAAACATCTCCACCAGGTCGATCGCCGGTGATTCACGAATGTCGTCGGTGTCTCCCTTGAAGGCGAGACCGAGGACGGCCAGCCGTTTGCCTCGCAGGGTCCACAGGGCCGAACGCACCTTGCTCAGGAAGCGTTTCTTTTGATTGATGTTGATCTTCTCGACTTCACTCAAGAGGCTGAAGTCGACGCCCATCTGCTCCGCAACCGAGCGAAATGCAGCCACATCTTTAGGGAAGCACGAACCTCCGTAACCGATGCCTGGTCGCAGAAACTTTGGCCCAATGCGCGAGTCCAGACCGATGCCCTGAGCTACCTGCTCCACATTGGCATCGGCAGCTTCGCACAGGTTTGAAACCGCATTGATGAAGGATATCTTGAGTGCGAGAAACGCGTTCGATGCGTGCTTGATGATCTCGGCGCTCTTGGTCGAGGTAAGCAGCAGCGGAGGCGGCTTCAGTGCGGAGCAACAGCCAGCGATTGAATCCTTGGCGCGGTAGTATTCGCCGTCCGTCAAGGGAGCGTAGATCGAACTCAGTAGCGCGGATGCACGCTCACTGTCAGCGCCGATCACAATCCGATCCGGGTGGAGAAAGTCTTCGACAGCCGTTCCTTCACGCAGAAACTCCGGGTTCGAGACCACGTCAAAAGCATCGCGGCGGACACCATTTCGTTCGATCACGCGCCGGATCCATTCGTTGGTATAGACAGGGACGGTGCTCTTCTCGATGATGACCTTATAGCCATTAATCGAACGAGCGATCTCACTCGCAACTGCCTCCACGTAGGAGAGGTCGGCGTCACCGGTATCCGATTGGGGCGTACCCACAGCAACAAAGATAGCCTGGCATTCGCGTGTGGCNNTTTTCGTGGATCAGCGTGTCCCCACCCTGGAGCGCCGCCACTTTGCGTTCGTCGTTATCTACACAGATAACGGAATGGCCCATCTCAGCGAAGCACATCGCTGCGACCAGGCCAACATAACCCGAGCCGACGACTGCAATTTGAATCGGTTCACTCATTGAATTTGGATTCACCTTCAGCAATGCTCTGGAATAAGACTATCGACGTAATTATCGCAGAGGCTTAGCCCCTTTTGACCGACAGGAGCAATGTATCGCGCAACAGGCTTTCGCCCAGCATGGATAGGTTTGCCGAAGGGCAATGTTCGCGTAGACTAGACTCTAATGAGTCCCGTTCCATTTGAGAATTCGCCGGCGGACGCTAACATTCCTGCGGCACCCGTAATAGGGTCCACACAAGCGGCCGCTGACGCGACCCTGTCGGAAGCCTGGGTCACCATCCGTGCCCGCAAGAAGTTGATCCTCGCGATCACTGCGCTGGGCTCTATCTACGGCTTTTATCAGGGCGCAACGCAGCCCCGCCTCTACACTGCCTCTGGAACCATCGAGATTCGAAGTGGATCGTCAAACGAATACCGTGTTGGCAGCAGCGCTGGAATGCAGAACTCGTCCCGTATTCCAACGGAGATGGCGATTCTAAAGAGTGATTCACTTTTGCTTTCCGTCGCTCGTGACCGCAACCTGGCGAATGATCCTGCTTTCATGCCAGCCTCAGGACACTATAGAAATATCGATGACCCATCGGTTCGGATGGCTGTGGTTGGGGCACTGCAACGGGATATATCGGTTACAGATGTTCCAAAGACTGACATTGTCCGCATCAGTTGCACCACATCCAAGGCACAACTCTCGGCCGACATCGTCAACCAACTGGTTCAGGACTACATCACCGACAGCTTTCAGTCCCGTGCCGATGCCACCAACCGGGTTCAGGATTTTTTCTCAAGAACGCTGGATGGGCTCAAGAAAGAGGTCGAGACGTCGCAGGAGCAGATGCTTGATCTGCAGAAGCGACTCGGGGTGCTTGGCTTCGATCCGAAGGACAACCAGATCACGACGACCTTGGATGAGTTGAACAAGGCCGCCGGGGAAGCGCAAATCGCCCGCATCGCGGCTGAGACCCGTTATCAGGTGCTATCCAGCATGGATCCAAGCATCCTGGATCAGGCCGGCAGTGCTTATGTGCTCAGCAATGTATCTTCTCTACGCTCGCAACTGAATAATGCTCGTGCGGCCCTGGCTCAACTCAACGTCATCTACGGGCCCAACAATCCCAAGGAGCAGGCAGTCCAGAGCCAGATTGCCGAGTTGAACAAACAGCTTGCCGTAGAGGAAAACCGTATCCTCAGTGAGACCAAGCAGGCTTATCTTGCTGCTCAGGCGCAAGAGACCCAGACAAACGCCGCACTGGATTCAGAGAAAACTGCGGCGTACAAGCTACGCGATGACTTACTTGAATACACTCTGCGCGAACGCGAGTTTGAATCGAATCGCACGCTCTATGACGGGCTGAAACAACGACTGCGTACGGCAGGCGTCGAAGCAGGGCTCGAGTCTACGGAAATTGAGCCGATTGATACGGCCTACGCGCCACTCTCGCCAACCCTGAAACCACGCACGAATATCTTTGTTCTCGACACGTTTATCATGCTGATTGTCGGTCTCATCCTGGCCTTTGTGTTGGAGAGCCTGGATACGGGCCTGCGCAGCGTCGCTGAGATCGAGAGCGTCTCCGGGCTGCCCTCGCTGGCACTCATTCCACGTGCTCGCCGAAGCGTCTCGGACGAAACAACGCTATCGACTGCAATGCGCAACCTGGGCACTCTCTCCAGCCCGAAGTCTCAATTCTCCGAGGCATTCCGTGCACTGCGCACATCGTTGCTGCTGTCCGTCGCGGGAGGCGAACCAAAGGTCATTCTGCTGACCAGCGCCACCCCGTCCGAAGGCAAGACCACGGTTTCTATCAATCTCGCATGCGTTCTTGCCCAGCGTAATGTGCGCGTTTTGATCATCGACGCCGACCTGCGCCGGCCGACTGTGCATCACCGTTTTGGTCTCAATGGCAAGGTGGGACTCACGTCCGTGCTGACCGGCAGCGTCAGCCTCGAGGATGCTATCCAGACGGTCCCGGAGATTCCGCAACTGGATGTTCTGGTCAGTGGACCAGTCCCCCCCTTCCCCACAGAAATGCTCGGATCAGAGACGATGCGCGTGCTGCTCGAGCGCTGCAAGGGAATCTATACGCACATTGTGATGGACTCGCCACCGCTGCTTTCGGTTACAGATAGCGTGGTCCTCGCACGGGACGCTGACGCTGTTGTGATGATCGTCCGCCATGGTAAATCCAGCAAACACGCCATGCGCCGCGCCCGCGACCTGCTCGTCCGCTCGGGCGCACCAATCACTGGTATCGTGCTCAACGCCGTGGACCTCAACAGTCCCGAGTACTACGCCTATTACGGCTACTACGGCTACACGGGTTACGCCGCTGCTGGTGTCGACAGCGCTGGATGGGACTCCAAGGCAGGAAGCAAGGAATGGACGCCCAGAGGACCGGACAAGCATGATCCTGGCAAAGGAGATTCAGAATGATCCGCATGCTCCCTAGCTCCGGTGCGACTCTCCTGGCCCGCGCCATTCGCCGCGTCGGCTTTCTGCCCGCCCTTATCCTGTTGCTGATGGGTTCCGCCGTTTCATTTGCCCAGTTCAGTGGACCCGCGACGTCAAGCACCTCGACCTACAATCAACCCCTCACCGTCACCACCAATCCGGCTATTCTCTATCCAGGCGAGCGGGATGTTGTTCTGACCGTAGGGGACATGATTGCCGTCCGCGTTTTCTCCGATGGCGAGTACACCGCATCTGTCCGCATCAATAACGATGGCACTGTTCTGCTTCCATTGATCGGGATCGTCCACCTGGAAGGACTTTCGGTGACCAAGGCTGAGCAGTTGATCGCAGAGAAGCTCTCCGCCGCTGGTATGTACCGAGATCCCCAGGTGATCCTTCAGATCACGGAAGGCCCGAACTCGGTGGTGACGATCGTTGGCGAAACCCATGCCGTCGTTCCAATCATTGGTTCGCGACGTCTGTTTGACGTTCTCTCCATTGGCGGCGGCTTGCCACCTACAGCCAGCCACGTCCTTACAATCGACCGTCCCGGGGTCACGGACCCGATCGTGGTCGATCTCGGTACCGACCCGTTGCACAGTTCGCTGGCGAATATTCCGGTCTACCCCGGCGACACGATTGTCGTCTCCCGGATCGGCGTCGTCTATATGCTTGGGGCTTTCGGAGGTTCCTCTGGAACCATTCCTCTGAATGCCTACACCCCCCTCACTCTGACTGAGGCTACGGCACTGAGTGGTGGAATTAAGTTCACTGGAAACTTCTCCGATCTGCGCATCATCCGTACGGCCGGCGACCATCGCACGGTCGCGGTCTACAATATCAAAAAGGTGCTCAACGGCAAGGTTCCCGATCCGATCCTGCAACCAAACGATATCGTTTATCTACCGCGGGTACCGCTGAAGGAGTTTGTCTCATCGGGCGCGTTGGGAACGGTACTAGGGCTCGTCAGCCTGGCGTTGACCATCTCTGTGCTTCACTAATCGGGAGTCTGCAGGTATATGACGGCTTCTGTGCAGTCGACAAGCGATCAAGGCAGCCTCTCACGAGTGCGATTAGCGTATCTCGTCAGCCATCCTATTCAGTACCAGGCTCCCCTGCTCCGCCGGATTGCTCTTGAGCCGGGCATCGAACTCACCGTCCTCTTTGGCTCTGACTTCTCGGTACGCGGGTACAAGGACCATGGCTTTGGCGTGGACGTTATGTGGGACACGCCCCTGCTGGAGGGGTACTCCTCCGAGTTTTTACGCCCGTGGAGAGATACGGGTGGGGTTTCTCCAACAACCCCGATCAGTCGAGGAATCTGCCGTCGCCTGCAGCGCATCGACGGCAGTCCAGCCTTCGATGCACTCTGGGTGCATGGCTACGCCAGCGTCAACGCGCTACAGGGTGTCCTTGCCGCCAATGCGCTCGGAATCCCGGTGTTGTTGCGCGCTGAATCCTGGCTGGCGGACCGCGCCCGCAGCTCATGGACGCTGGCAGCGAAGTCGCTGTTCTTTCGGCTTCTGGGCAGCGGCATTGCGGCCGTTCTACCCATCGGCACAGTGAACTCCGACTATTGGACCCACTACTTCGGGAGCCGCGTTCCGCAGTTCCTCATGCCGTATGCGGTCGATAACACATATTTTGCTCGACTGGCAGAGGCCGCCGCACCCCAGGAGCAGGAACTGCGCACAGAGTTGTGCCTCGCCCCGGATCGACCTGTCATCCTGTTCGCCTCAAAGCTCCAGACGCGCAAACATGCCGATCATCTTCTCGAGGCCTATCGCAGCTTCATCGCGAATCGATCTCCGCTGGACAGGCCTTACCTGGTCATCGTGGGCGATGGCGAGCAGCGAGCAGCACTCGAAGCCCGCACCCGCGAGCTTGGTCTCGACGAGGTCCGCTTTGCCGGCTTCCGGAACCAATCCGAACTGCCTCGCTTCTTCCAGCTCGCGGATGTCTTTGTCCTTCCCTCGCGACATGAACCATGGGGTCTCATCGTCAATGAAGCCATGGCTGCTGGTTGTCCCGTGATCGTCTCCACGGACGTCGGCAGCCATGCCGATCTCGTCACCGATGGCATCGAAGGCTGCGTCTTCCCTATCGGCAACATCGCAGCACTTACCGATGCGCTGAACCGCGTCTTTGCCTCGCCCGATACCGCTGCGCGCATGGGGCAGAACGCTCGTGAGCGGCTCAGCACCTGGACCTTTGAAGAAGATGTGCAAGGTCTGCTGGCTGCGCTGGCGGCGGTGACGCGAAAGCTAAAGGACTGATAGCCTCAGACTTGCGCCCCTGTTTTTGCTGGACCACAAGTACGTCGCAACTGATTCAACATGAGAATTCTTCACATTATCGGATCCATCAATCCCGCGGCCGGCGGTCCTACCGAGGCCATTCGGATGATCATCCGCTATCGTCCCCCGGGATATGAGGCCGAGGTTGTCACCCTGGACAGCCCGGATGCGCCCTTTCTCAACGACTTTCCGTTCCCGATCCATGCCATGGGAGGGAGACACAAACATTGGTATTCTCCAAAGCTCATCCCCTGGCTTAGGGCCAATCGTGATCGCTTCGACGGCGTGCTGGTTCACGGTCTATGGGAGTTCACCGGCCTCGCGGCGTTGCTGGCCATCTACGGCCATCGGCGCTACATGGTCTTCACGCATGGCATGCTTGATCCCTACTTCAAGCGGCGTTACCCCCTCAAACACATCAAGAAGTGGTTCTACTGGGCATCTGTTCAGTACTGGGTACTGCGTGCAGCCGACCGCGTATTGTTTACCACCGAAATTGAGCGCGACCTCGCGACGAAAAGCTTCTGGTTGTGGCACTGGAACCCGATGGTGGTCTCCTATGGCGCCGATCCGCAATTGCCAGAGCTTGAAAAACTTCTCCCAGCCTTTTATTCACGATGCCCTGAACTCCACTCCGGCAAGGATGGCCAGCGTTTCCTGCTGTTCCTTGGCCGCATCGACCCAAAGAAGGGCTGCGATCTATTGCTGGAGGCCTTCGCGGCTGTCGCTGGCCGCCATCCCAACCTCCATCTCGTGATGGCTGGTCCTGATAAGTCTCACTGGCGCGAGCAACTACAGGCCATTGCGGATCAGGCTGGCGTTGGCGACCGCGTCCATTGGCCGGGGATGCTCCTTGACGACACAAAATGGGGAGCCTTCGCCGCCTGCGAGGCCTTTATCCTCCCGTCACATCAGGAAAACTTCGGTATTGCAGTCGCCGAAGCCCTGGCCTGCGGACGCCCTGTGCTGATCTCCGACCAGGTCAACATCGCTCCTGAGATTGCAGCCGGCGGGGCTGGTCTCGTGGAGCCCGATACGCTGGAAGGCACCACCCGGCTGTTGGAGCGGTGGCTTGCACTGGGCGCAGACCAGCGAGTGACCATGCAGGAGCAGGCACTCACCACCTTCGCCAAGCGCTACGATATGCGTAGGAATAGCGCTCTCATCCTTCGCACGTTTGAGCGTCTTCGCACGCAGCCCACCGCACCGATCGTCCCGGAGGCCAACTGACTGATGGCTCGCCACGCCCACTACCGCGCTGACGAACATATCTCCGCGGAGGGCCACGCGGACGCCTATACGCGGCCGTCGTTCAGCTTGGGAAACCGCTTCCGTCGCCTGGCCTGGAACCTGTGCTGGCTCTTCCTCTACCGCCTGTCACCACGACCATTCCATGCCTGGCGAGCCGGTCTTCTTCGCCTGTTCGGAGCGACGCTCGGTGACGCATGCCACTTCTACCCGGCCTCAAAAGTCTGGGCACCGTGGAACCTGACCTGCGCTGACCATGTCGCTGCGGGCGACGGCGTAGAGATCTACAACCCAGCGCCCATTCAAATCGACACCCACGTTATCCTCTCGCAAGATTGCTACCTGTGCGGCGCCACCCACGACTACAACCACCCCGACTTCCCTCTCGTCGCGTACCGCATACACATCGAACGTTACGCGTGGATCTGCGCTCGCGCCTCGGTAGCACCGGGAGTCCGTGTCGCCGAGGGCGCCGTACTCGGCCTGGCCTCCGTTGCGACGCGTGACCTGAAGCCTTGGACTGTCTATAGCGGCAATCCTGCAGTGGCCGTGAGAGAGAGATCACGCACGATTCCGGTGGACGATGCACAGCATGAACCGATCAGAGGCGACTCGTGATCTCCATACTCATCCTCACGCGAAATGAAGAGCAGGACCTTCCCGGCTGCCTTGATTCAGTCGCATGGTCCGACGACGTTCACATCCTCGACTCCGAAAGCACCGATCGCACCACGGAAATTGCGCGGCAGCGCGGCGCAACCGTCACGACGCGACGGTTTGACAACTATGCCGCACAGCGCAATGCCGCCCTCCAGCTACCCTTCCGCCATCCCTGGGTACTCTTTCTGGATGCCGACGAGCGACCCACCGCGGAACTCTCCGCCGAGATGCAGCAAGCCGTCGCCGCGGCACCGGCAAGTGTCTCAGGGTTCCGTATGCGCCGCCGTGATTTTCTCTGGGGGACGTGGCTCAAGCACGCGCAGATGACGCCCTATTATGTGCGTCTGCTCCGCGTCGGACACGTCCATTACAAGCGCGAAGTGAATGAAATCGTCGAAGTCGACGGAGATATCCGGGAACTCCAATCGCCTCTCGACCACTTTGCGTTTTCCAAGGGCATCAGCCATTGGATTGCGAAGCACAATGCCTATTCCAGCCAAGAGGCTGAACTGCTGGCGAACGGCGATGCGATTCACGGGGCATCGCTCTACCAGGCCTTCTTCGCGCGCAACTTCCATGAGCGCAGGGTCGCACAGAAGGCTATCTTCTATGAACTTCCATTACGGCCCCTGATCAAATGGTGCTACATGATGTTTGTACGCGGCGCTCTACTCGATGGCCGTGCCGGCGTGATGTATGCCACACTGCACAGCTTTTATGAGTTCCTGATCGAGGTGAAGTGCCAGGAACTGCTCCGAAAACGCGACGGCAAGCCAATCTAAAAAGATCGCTCTGGCTCTAGCCTCGAAGCTTTGCCAGAAGGTCCGTTGGATGTACAGGCTTGGCCAGGATCTCGAATTCATGGCCCTGGGTGCGGGCACGCTCCAGAAGGTCCGCGGTAGCGGCCTGGCCGGAGAACAACAGAATCTTGCACTGCGGGAGCTTAGCGCGCGTCAGAATCGCCGCCTCGATTCCCGTCATACCCGTCATGATGACATCGGAGATGAGCATGTCAGGGTGAAACGTAGCAAGCTCGTCGATCGCCTTTTCCCCGCTGTACACAGCGCGCGCCTCGAAGCCAGCCTGGTTGAGTATGATCGCCAGCGTATTGGCAATTACTTGTTCGTCATCAGCGACCAGAACGCGGGGCTTCGATTGAGTAGTTGTCTTTTCTGCCATGGTGAATAGATATCCCTTGAAACTGCTTTCCGTAACGTAACGACTCAAAGCTTAACGGCTTATTTTGTCCTGCAATGGACACATGCGAGCTACTACCATCATACGGGTATGCGGCACATTGAAGGATGCGATATCTGAAACCGGGTGAATCTCAGTGTTTGATGCAGGAATGTCCGCCCGCGTTGCCTGACCACCGCAGCCTTCCGCCGCGATCACCCGCCGGTACAATGGTACTCTTGCCATAGTTCGAATGGTTGACATTCACCACCACCTGCTACCCGGCCTGGACGACGGCTCTCCCAACCTCGAGACCTCGGTCGCCATGGCGCGCATTGCAGCCGACGACGGCATCACCCATGTGGTGGCTACACCCCACGCCAACAACGTCTACACCTTCGACCCCGAGCAGATTGCCATCCGAATCGCCGCCCTCCGCTCGGCTCTCGTGAACGAAGCGATTCCACTCACTATTGCCTCCGGCTGCGACTTCCACCTCAGCTACGACAACATGCAAGATGCGATCAAGCACCCCAGCAAGTACACGCTGAATGGTGGAGACTATCTCCTGGTTGAACTCCCGGACTATGGCCTGTCCCCGCAGTTGGACGAAGCCTTCTATGAGCTCGGACTGGCCGGAATGAAACCCATCCTCACCCATCCAGAGCGGAATCCAACCCTGCAACGCGATCCCAAACGTCTCGCCGACTGGATGCGCATTGGGCTGCTCACCCAGATCACGACCAGCTCCGTTGTCGGCCAGATGGGGCGTTCCGCAGAGCGGATGGCGCACACCATGCTCGCTGACCGCTGGGTCCACTTCCTTGCCACCGATGCTCACAATACTGAATCGCGGCCTCCTCGCATGAGCGCTGCCCGCGATCTGGTAGCAAAAAAATATGGCGTCGACTATGCCGATCGCCTCTGCACCTCCAACCCCCTGGCCGTCTTCGAAGGGCGGACGCTCCCCGAGCAGGATGAGCCTCTCCACATCTACCAGGACGATCCTGATCTGCACCGGCGCTGGTGGCAGATCTTCTGGAAATAGAGCGCCAGGTTCACCAACAAGATCACCACAACGGTGAACTGCGCCTGCGCCCAGCCCTTACAGACCCAGTCCGCCATCCACGGCCAGTAGCTGTCCCGTGATGAAATGCGGCCCGGTGGCGAAGAATAATACTGCCGCCGCAACGTCCTCCGCCCGGCCATTGCGCTGCATCGGTGTGTTCCGCGCAAACTGCTCATAGGCTGGATTCACTTCGCCCATCACAATCATCCCCGGCGCCACGCAGTTCACGCTGATCTCTGGCGCCCACGACTTGGCCATCGTATGCGAGAGCATGTGCAGAGCCGCCTTCGAGGTACAGTAGTGCGCATGCGTCGCCCATGGTTGCAGGCCTCCCAGCGAGCCGATATTCACAATCCGGCCATGCACAGCCTTCAAGTGCGGATGCGCTGCCCTGGCCATCAAAAACGGACCGCGCGTGTTGACCTCGAACATCGCGTCCCACTCTGCGACGCTGATCGTCTCGAGCGCCTTCGTCTCAAACGCGCCTGCATTGTTCACCAGCAAATCGAGCCCACCAAGGGCGTCAACAACCGCAGCCACCGCTGCATCGACACTCGACTCCTCACGGACATCACAATGCGACGCCAGAGCCCGCACGCCAAACGATTGCAGCTCCGTTACGGTCGCCAGTGCCTCAGCCTCAGACCCGCGATACGTGATGGCAACATCGGCACCGGCCTCAGCGAGCGCCATCGCCAGAGTTCGTCCAATCCGCTTGGCTCCGCCGGTAACAAGCGCACGCTTTCCTTCCAGCGGGCGCGCCAGCAGACGCGTCTCCAACCGTCTTTCTTCACTCACTGCGGTGAGCCTGCCTGGGCTGGCACCGGCGTGGACGCCGCCGCCTGAGGCGTCGGTGTCACCACATGATCTTGCACACCCGGCTTCATCTGTGAGGGCCTGCCGGCGTTGTCTTCGTAGACGGATACCTGCGCGCGTGGCCGAATCATCTTGACCTCAAGTGCTTTGCTTGGTCCATCGATATCCAACTCCTGCGCGGAAGTCGCAAATCCGCTCGCAATGACCTGGATCGAAAGATGGCTTCCAACCTCAATCACGTCGATCGTGGCCTTGCCTTCAGGATCGGTCTTGACCTCAAGGTTGCCGTCGTCCTTCCCGTCGCGCACCGCATGGAAGACCACGGCGGCGTTCGGCATAGGCTTGCCATTGAATCCTTTTACCACCGTCACAACGATGTGCGCCGTAGGGCGGGAGCGGCTTCCACTTGCGACCATGATCGTCCCTCTGGGCTCCTGCAGCCGATACCATCGCGAGCGCCATAGCCAGGCCTGCGGCCCAGCCCATCCATGAGTTTCTGAAAACCTGCTTCATAAGCCTGATTCTAACGCGGACGAGATGGTTTTGGCTCTTTTTGCCGCGGGCGCAGGCAATCAATAAAACATGAGTGATTTTTACTCATATTTCATCCTTCTCTTATTGACTCCCAGACCCAAAAGGCCTACATTAGCAGTCGGCAGGAGAGAGTGCCAAAGATCCCTGCAAGCAGATCTTCGCTCGGCGAGGAACGTCTTGCGGTCTCTCAAAACAGCAAAATCCGAACAGATTTCCAAGGAGAAGCATCAACATGGCAGCCACTTCATTTACGCCGTTGCACGATCGCATTCTGGTTCGCCGCCTCGAAGAGGGCGAAAGCATCCGTGGCGGCATCATCATCCCCGACTCGGCCAAAGAAAAGCCACAGCAGGGCGAGGTCATCTCGGTCGGCAAGGGTAAGTCCAACGACGAAGGCAAGGTCTTCCCGCTCGACGTCAAAGCGGGCGACACCATCCTCTTCGGCAAGTACGGCGGCCAAGAGATCAAGCTCGATGGCGAGGAGTTCCTCATCATGCGCGAAGAAGAAGTCCTCGGCATCCTCAAAAAGTAGGTCCTGCGCCGACGGCGAGAGGCGGCTTCGCCGCAGTTCGTCGCTGACACCACGATTTCGAATCACCAAGAACACTATCCGGGACTCCCGGTACACGGAGCAAAGTAATGGCAAAGCAAATTCTGCATGGAGAAGATTCGCGTCAGGCGATCCTGCGTGGCGTCAACACGCTCGCCAACGCGGTAAAGGTGACACTCGGCCCCAAGGGTCGCAATGTCGTCATTGAGAAGAAGTTTGGTTCGCCCACCATCACCAAGGACGGCGTCACCGTCGCCAAGGAGATCGAGCTCGCTGATCCGATCGAAAACGTCGGCGCACAGCTCGTCAAGGAAGTCGCATCGAAGACCTCGGACATCGCTGGCGACGGTACCACCACCGCCACCGTGCTCGCCCAGGCCATCTTCCGCGAGGGCGTGAAGACTGTTGCTGCCGGTGCGAACCCCGCTGCGTTGAAGCGCGGTATCGACAAGGCAGTTGAGGCCATCATCGGCAAGCGCGATGAGAACGGCGTCGTCATTGGCGGCGCACTCTCGAAGTTCTCGAAGCCGGTTACTGGCGACATGATTGCCCAGGTGGGCACCATCTCGGCTAACTCCGACGAGCAGATCGGCTCCATCATCGCCGCGGCGATGAAGAAGGTCGGCAAGGACGGCGTCATCACCGTTGAAGAGTCGCGCACGATGGAAACGCAGCTCGACGTCGTCGAGGGCATGCAGTTCGATCGCGGCTACCTCTCGCCCTACTTCGTGACCGATGCAGAGCGCATGGAAGCCGCGCTCGAGAACCCCTACGTCCTCATCTATGAGAAGAAGATCTCCTCGATGAAGGACCTGCTCCCCCTGCTCGAGCAGATCGCCCGCACCGCCAAGCCCCTGCTGATCATCGCCGAGGATGTGGACGGTGAGGCGCTCGCAACGCTCGTCGTCAACAAGCTGCGTGGCACGCTGAATGTCGCTGCCGTCAAGGCTCCTGGCTTCGGCGATCGCCGCAAGGCNNGCGACCGAGACCGAGATGAAGGAGAAGAAGGCTCGCGTTGAAGATGCGATGCATGCAACCCGTGCGGCTGTCGAAGAAGGCATCGTCCCGGGCGGCGGCGTAGCGCTGATCCGCTGCGTGCCGGCTGTCGATGCGTTGATCAAGACGCTCGAAGGCGACGAGAAGATCGGTGCGACCATCATCCGTCGCGCCATCGAAGAGCCGCTCCGCACCATCGTTGGCAACGCCGGCGAAGAGGGCTCGGTCGTCATCGGCAAGATCCACGAATCGAAGGACTCCAACTTCGGCTACAACGCCGGAACGGGCGTCTACGAGGACCTGGTCAAGGCTGGCGTCATCGATCCTACCAAGGTCACGCGCACTGCCCTGCAGAACGCTGCGTCGATCTCCGGCCTGCTCCTCACCACCGAGGCCATCATTGCCGATATCCCAGAGAAGAAGGAAGCTCCGGCAGGCGGCGGTCACGGCGGCGGCATGGACGGCATGTACTAAGCCTCAAACCACACCCACCAATAGCAAGGCCCCGGAGAAATCCGGGGCCTTCTCTTTTGCTCCAACGGCTACCGCTCCGGCGACGTCCGTACCGGTATGCCCGGCGCTGGCGGACCATCATCGCCCGGCAGGTTCTTCTTGCGCCGCTTCACCGGTGGCGCCGAACTCGGCCCCTTCTGCTTGCGGCCGTTCTTCCTGCCGTTGGGCGTCTCGATCACGGCCCGCATCCAGTAGTCGCCGTGTTCATCCACTTCGACTCCATGGGTCTCGCGTTCGAAGCCGGGGAAGCGCTTGCCAAACTCTTCCATCGCCACGATCAGCTTGATCACCGGGCTATCCGGGCCGCCCAACCGCTCCCCTGGCATACTCATCGGGATACCCGGCGGATACGGCACCAGCATCACCGCCGCAATGCGTCCAGCCATCTCCGCGAAGCGGACCTTCTCGGTCTCGCCACGCAGCAGCTTTTGATACGTCTGCGCCGGTGTCAGGACCGGATCAAAATCCTCATCGGCGGCCGCGTTCACCAGTGTTGAAAGATCCAGTTCCTGCATCACCGCATGCATCTCATCACTCAATTCCTTGAGCGTGACATTGCGATAGCGAGCCGGATATTTCAACACCAGTTCTGGCAAAGCCTCCTCCAGCGGAGCCTCGCCGTCATAGAGCCGCTTGAACTCGAACAGGTTCTCCAGCAACGCTCCCCACTTGCCCTTACTGGTACCAACGGAAAACAGCACCAGCACGGTATAGTCGCCAGTCCGGGCAATTTCCACGCGGCGGCCGTCGAGAAACTCCGTCAGGATCGCAGCGGGAATTCCCCAGTCGTCGATCACTCCCTGCGCATTCACGCCCGGCGCGAGGATCGTAACCTTGGCCGGGTCCAGCATGCAGTAATCGTCCGCGATATCTTCGTCCTGGTAGCCGTGCCAGTCTTCGCCCGGCTTCAACGTCCATGCGCTTGAGCGATTCGTCAGCAGACCGTCAGCCGCCTCTTCGAGCAAATAGCGCTTGCCGTCCAGAGGATCGAAAACATACTCCGGCTGGTACAGGCGAAAGAACCATCCCTGCTCCGCCTGGCGCAGGCGATGCGCAATCGAGGACATGGCCTTGCGAAAACTGATTGCGTCTTGCAGCGTCTCG
>DHWW01000080.1:0-19695 GCA_002413385.1 Granulicella sp. UBA5172 | reverse complement strand
TCCCCCCGCCCCCCCGCCGTAAACGGGCTTCGCTCGATCAGCGCCTGCACATTCTCCGGGCTAAACCGCTTGATCGGCACCAGGCCAATCATCCCGTAGCCATTGCGAGTCGGCTTGAAGTACACAGGCCGCGCCCCGGTCACCGTCAAGGAGTGGCAGATCGACTTATGACAATTTGCATCAGCCAGAACAATGTCATCCTGCGCAATCACGCCATGCCCGACAATCTGGTTGGACGCCGACGATCCGCCCAGCACATAGAACGTCCAGTCCGCGCCAAAGATGCGCGCCGCATTCCGCTCACTCTCTCCCGGGGGCCCCAGGTGATCCAGCCACGATCCCAGCGGCGACGTCGAGATCCCGAGATCCGACCGCATGATGTTCTCGCCGAAAAACTTGTGAAACTCCATACCGATCGGGTGCTTCAGATAGGCAACCCCGCCCATGTGCCCCGGAGCGTCCCACGAATACGCTCCCTGATCGGTGTACTTTTTCAGCTCGCGAAAATAGGGCGGCAGCAGTTGCTCATGGTAGCGCTCCACGGCAAAGTCCACGCGGTTCGCGATGAACGCAGGCGTGTCGCCGAATAGATGAATGTATTCGTGCACCTGCTTCACGACTTCCAGCGGCAACTCGCTCACCAGCGTCCGGTCGGCGATCAGAAAGATCGGAATCTTCTTATTGCGCCGGCGTACAGCGCGCAGAATTTTAAGGGCTGCGCGTTCATCAAACTGGTTGTCTCCCTCGAGATCCCAATCCAGCAAAATCGCACTATGCGATGGATCGGAGGTGACGAGCGATAACCCGTCCTCCGGAGTCGACGTCCTGACGACTTCATAGCCCTCTGCAGCAATGGCTTCAACCAGCCGCTCCATGGCACGATCCGAAACCGAATCCGTGCCACCCACTTCACTAGCAATCAGCAGTACCCAACGACCTTCGTTCATACACCTCTCGTTCCTCATTCATCGTACAGGCTTCAGGTAAATCCAACATGATTCCGCACGGCCTCGAAGACGAAAAAGGCACGGCCGTGGCCGCGCCCTTCCGTTCCGTCAGACTGCCCTGCTGGATCGATTCTTGAATTTATTGCAGATCTAATCCGGGATGCACACTTTGTGGCCCATGGATCTTCACGCCCGGCTGCTTGCTTGTCAGCTTGATCTGCGTAAGCGTGTCACGCTTTGCGCCGGCTGAGCTGACATTGAAGCTGACCGTATAGCTTTCCGCGATGGACTTCGTGAACTCCCTCAAATAGGGCGCAAGCGAAGGCGGTGTAATCGTTCCCTGGTAGAACGACTGGGCTCCCGTCGCCTCAGCCACCTGCTGTAGATAGCTCTGTCCGCTAAAGCTGCCCATGGCCCCCCTCGGGTAGGACTGTCCATAGTAGATCGAGTACACCGCAACGCCGGCACGCTGCGCATCCTCCTGCGCAGTCTGCACATAGGGACTGTCCT
The DNA here is from genome assembly GCA_002413385.1 of Granulicella sp. UBA5172. GTDB lineage: Bacteria > Acidobacteriota > Terriglobia > Terriglobales > Acidobacteriaceae > Granulicella. The sequence continues at coordinate 18,238 of DHWW01000080.1, read as the reverse complement.
GGTTCATGATCGAAGGCCTGCCGTTGTACGGATCGATGCCATTCGTAATCATCAGCACAAACCGTGCACCCGGTTCATTGGAAGGCCACTGCTTCACAAACTCTGAGAGGCAGAAGTATGGACTCGCATCGACCCCAGCCATGGACATCGGGATGCGCAACTGCGCAGCCACCGCTGCATGATCAGACGAGAAGCCGCTGGCCGCGCGTACCGTGCCATTCTGCATGTACCCGACCATCACCTTGGTACCTGCCGGTAGCTTGTTGATGAAATCGGTAAAGTCCCCGAGTTGGCTGCTGAACGAAAAACGCAGCCCTTCATCGATAAGAATGGCAACCTGTGCCGCAGCCGGCGTCACCTGCGTGACCGACGTGATCGGCGCATCATGACGGTTGATCTGCAGCCTCATCAGCGACGGATCCAGAGGCGCACCACTCTTCGACTGCACCGTGATGAGGGCGGTCGTGGGAACCGGTCCCTCCATGGGCGCCTGGGCGAACATCGGAACTGCCGCAACCGCTATCCCGGCGATCAGCGCCGGTACAAACTTCCTGCGAAATAGCTTGGACATAAACTTCCTCCACCTCATTAGACGAGGGTTGCGATGCACAGGTGCAATTAACCCCAGAATAATCGTACGCCCTTGTGGAGGAGACAATCCCGGGGCCTTCATCCAGCCCCGGGATCTCCGAAAACTGCTAGTCGCCGCCGAGCCGCAGCTTCAAACCTGTCCGAAACGTCAAGGGCAGCCCCGGATAGCCGATCGGCCCAATGTGCTGATTATTCAGCAGGTTGTTGATCTGCGCAAAGTAGGTAAGACCATGCTTCAACGCATATGTGGCACCAAGATCCAGCTTCACGTAGCCGAAATCCAGATCGCGATTGGGCAACAACAGGGTATTGCCGCCGTTCAGGTCCCCGTACTCCAGGAACGTAGAGTCGTCGCTGCGGCTCGCCATGGCTCCCTTGAAGTCAAGCGTCAGCCTCGACCGGGAGTACTGCGCGTCAAAGTAGCCCGTATTCGGTGGCCGCCGGAACGTCCTGGCACCTACCATCGGACCCAGTGCACCGATCGCAACCCCCGGAAGATTCGGGTTCTCAGTCGGTGTCCCCTGGTTCGCTGCCACGGCATCCGACGCGAAGGACTGAAGCACCCGCGTGTCCAGATAGGTGTAGCCGCCTCGCATCAGGATGCTCCTCCTTGGCTGCCACCCCAGCTCCACCTCTGCCCCCTGCGCGCGGTATGCCAGCGAGTTCAGATACGCATCATACAGTCCCACATTCGGATTGATGTTCAGATTGAAGTACTGGTTCAGCGTCAGCGCATCGACGCCCTCCAACTGGCGGTTGAAGACATTGTGGAAGTAACCAGCCTTCAGCGTCAGCTTCTCGCCGAGGATATTCTGATCGACGCCCACGTCGTACGTGCGCGAGCGCTCCGCACTCTGCGGTCCGATGTGATACTGGGCAATATCGGCCGTGTCGCCCAATGCCAGCAACTGCGTGTAGAGGCTCGCAAACTCGATAGCCAGCGTTGGCTCCTGCACGCCGGTCGCAGCATTGATCCGGAATCGCGTGCCGTGGAAGAACTTCGCAGAGGGCCGCACCGGAACATAACTGAGGCCCAGCCGCGGCGTTCCTGCAATGCCGTACAGATGATTCTTCTCCACCGCTCCGCCCGCCGAGTAGAAAAGCCTGTTCCAGAACTCGCCCTGAAACTGCAGGTTGTATTCGAAGTTCGTGCGCTTCGTCGTCTCATGCTGCACGTAGTCAAAGCTTGGATCGTAGTCATTGAACGATCCCCGTTCGTTGTCGTAGCGAAATCCGAACAACCCGATCAGGTGGCGTGAAAAGCTGTAATCCGTCTGGTAGTACAACTGGTCGCGGTTGCTGTCCTGGTCGTAGTTGTTGCCCGTGTACAGCTGCACCTGGCCCGTCGCCGAGTAGCCGTTGGCCCCCCGAATCGTCACCACATTCCCAACATTGCCCGGCCCATACGCACCCGGATCGTTCTCCAGGAACGTGCCACCGGCGGCGAACTGCTGCTCCTGCTCGCGCTTGCGTGCAATGCCATACCGCAGCAGGTTGTGCCACTTGCCCTTGTAACGGTTCTCCACCGTAATTCCGGAGTAGAGATCCTGATCGCCCAGCCGATTATCCTGAGAGACACCGGCGAAGTCGAACGGCCCGGGCACGCCGGTCACCGAGTCCGCATTGCGAATCGTAAACCGCATCTGCGTGTTGCCATTGAAGTCATAGCCTACATTGATCGCCGACGTCACAGAATGGTATCGATCCAGTGGCTGCGCATTGGACGTATCCAGCCGCGAGATCGCCCCATAATAGTCCAGCCTCTGCATGGTTCCGCCAAGCGCCACCTCGTTGCGCCAGGTATGCAGATTGCCCGCATCGCCTGAGTAGTCCAGCACCGGTGTCAGCGTCGTTCCACGCGGCGTCTCGATATTGATCACCCCAGCCCCGGCATCGGTTCCGTACATCGCCGAGTCCGGCCCACGCACCAGCTCAATCTTGCTCACTGCCGTCGAACTCACTGTCCCAAAATCAAACGTCCCGCCCACATCATCGGCTGGCATCCCGTCGATCGTCACAAGATTTGCCGTCGAGTTCCCGCCACGCAGAAACAGACTCGTCACTCCGCCCGTCTGCCCCGTCTGCACCAGAAATGCTCCCGGAGTCTGCCGCATCGCCTCCACCACGCCCAACTGTAGCGCCAGGGCCTCCCCCGGAATCACGCTGACCGCGGATGTCAATTGTGGCAACGGCGTCGGGATACCCGTCGCCGTTACGGTAATATCCTGGCGCACCGTATTCGCAGCGAGCACTACATTCTGCTCAAGCACATCCGTCGTACCACCATAAAAATCCATCCCGATAGCTGGCAGGAATCCCCCCGCCGAACCCAGCAGCGTGAATCTGCCCGCATCCGAAGAGCGAATTTCATACGATCCATCTGGCTGCGCATAGGCAATCGCGACAACCTTGCCGCCCTGCACCAGTCGCACCATGCCTCCAGGCAACGGCTTACCCAGCGCATCTGTGATGAGGCCACGGATCACCACGGCCTGCGCAGAAGTTGAAAGAAGGAATCCCAAAAGTGCGAGGGCGACGCGTCGAATGAACCTCACGCGTAAAGACGGGCTGGCCGCATGGCGGCTCAGAGATAAAAACATGGCATTCTCCTCCGCTTCCCCTTCGGAAGCGTGGCAGGCACAACAGCAGCAGAACCGGTCTCCTGACTGGCACCATTTCAAAGTCGGCCCTTGTACTACAGATAGCGTCCCTTCCCGATGTCCATTGGACGATCAGTGGGAGCTTCCGGGCCGCCTTCACCTTTGCAACTTCGCTCGAAAACGACAGCAAGGTGGGCGCATCACAGTTGCGGGGCAGTGGCGGAGTCTCACCGCGCTTCCCGAACATTCCTTTGCAGTAGCATGAAAATAAAGTGCATTGCTTTCAACCACAGCAACACAGAAACTCCAAGAGTTCGATTAGTATACTGCGTTCCTTGAGGAAATCAGACAGCCGGTCGCAGTGCGCCAGAATCAAGCTCCCCAGCCCTCTCCGCGCCCACGACGGATGCCCATAGATCGCTCGAATTCTAGCCACATCCACCACCGGGTCGAGGCTCCCCGACGCTCTTCCTGGCAAATGATCGCTGCCGCACAGCGTCGCGCGATAGCTCCATCCCCCGCTACCCACGACTCGTCCGTCCGCAGTTCAATCTCTTCGATCGATCCACTCACCCTCGCGCCCCATTCTAAGGTGTCAGTAGCACCTTACCTGTCGTCCTGCGCCCAGCTAGATCCCGATGTGCCTGCGCCGCCTCGCGAAGCGGGTACGACGCACCAATTCGCACGTGCAATTGTCCGCTTGCTACCCATCCAAAGACATCCGCAGATCTTCGCTCAAGCTCACTCCGCGTCTGCACATAGTCCTTCAAGGTCGGTCGCGTCACATACAGCGACCCCAGCGTCGACAGCCGGATCAGATCGAAGGCTGGCACCGCACCACTCGACGCGCCATACAGCGCCAGCAATCCACGCGGCCGCAAACATTTCAGCGAATCCTCGAACGTGGTCTTGCCCACCGAGTCATACACCACCGGCAACCCCTCTCCATTCGTCTGTCGCTTCACCTCTTCGACGAAGCTCTCCAGGGTATACAGGATCACTTTGTCCGCACCTGCACCGCGCGACAACTCCGCCTTGTCCGCAGTCGAAACCGTCGTCAGCACCCGTGCTCCGAGGCGCTTCGCCATCTGCGTCAGCAGCAGCCCCACACCGCCCGCACCCGCATGGATGAGCACCGTCTCGCCTATCTGGATGGAGTGCGTATCGTAGGCCAGATAGTGTGCGGTCAGCCCCTGTAGCAGCACGGCAGCTGCCTGTTCGCAGCTCATCGCATCGGGAATCTTCAACAGCTCCGCTGCCGGCGCGCAGGCAAACTCTGCATAGGTTCCGCGCGTCCCGTTCCACGCAACGCGGTCCCCTTCTTTTGAAACCACGGCTCCCCGCACCCAGCGCAACCACGGTCCCCGCCGCCTCCTGCCCGGGAATAAACGGAAGTGTTGCCGGGTAACGTCCCTCACGCAGATACGTGTCGATAAAATTGACGCCCACTGCCTCAATCTTGACCAGCACTTGTCCTGCACCGGGCTTCGGGACCGGCAGCTCAACCAGCTCCAGTACCTCCGGCCCACCTGTTTTCTTGATCTGTATCGCGCGCATCGTTTGCCTCTCCAGCGTTATCACTCTAATCCCTCACCGGCCTGCTTGCGAAGCCGAACCGCAACAGTGAAGATAACAACATGCGCAGCGGCTGGATCTACAACAGGAAGCGAGTCCTCCGTATCTGCATCATCGTCCTTCTCCTGGGCATCGCTGCATGGCTTGCCCGAAGGGCGTTGCACCGGCAGTATCAGCGAGACAAGGGCCTGTGCTTCAGCGCGATCGGAAGCGCTCTAAGCTCTACGCGCTACCTTGAATCTCCGCGGGCGCACTCTCTGCTGTCGGACTTCGCTCAACTCGATCGATACCACGCACTCAACCAATCGCTCCCGCCAAACGCCACGGGCCGCGTCATCTTCTATGGCGACTCCATTACGGATGTCTGGCCCACAGCCTACGCAACCCATTTCTTTCCCGGCAAACCCTATATTGGTCGCGGGATTACCGGGCAATCGACAGACGCGATGCTCTGGCGATTCCAGCAGGATGTGATTGACCTCCATCCGGCCGCAGTCGTCATCCTCGGCGGATCCAACGACGTCGTACTCGCAGATCGACACATCACGTTTCAGCAGACAACCACCAACATTCAAGCCATGGTGGAGTTGGCTGAGCAGCACCACATTCGCGTGATTCTCTGCTCGCTACCGCCGGCCTCGCACTATCCGCAGCCACAACAAGCTATCTTCAGTGAAGAAATCAGGACCATCAATCATTGGTTGCAAGCCTACGCTGCGAGTCAACACTTAACCTATGTCGATTACTACAGCGCTATGGCAGACGACACCGGCGCAATGAAGAACGCATTGACCGTGGACGGCCTGCACCCCAACGCAGCAGGCTACGACGTGATGCGACCACTTGCACAGCAGGCGATCGATCGTCACTGACCGCTCTTACCGGCTCAGGCTCTCTTCCGAAGGCTTGATCCGCACAATGCGGTCTACCGTGTAGGGCGTATTTTGCGACTGCGTAAAGAAGTGGCGCACCTGCAGTTCGCCCAGCAACCCCACACCAATCAGTTGAATCCCCGCCAGAATCAGCACCGCCGCGATGATGAACCACGGCGCATGCTCCCCAGCCACATCATGCCCCGTCAGCAACTTGTGCAGCAGCAGCCAGGCAGCGATCCCTCCCCCCGAGAACACACCCAGCGACCCGATGCTGCCAAAAAAATGCAGCGGCCGCGTCATGTACTTCAGCAGAAACCGGATCGTCAACAGATCGAAGAAGACCCGAAACGTCCGCGAGATCCCGTAATGGCTCTGCCCCGCCTCTCGTGCCGGGTTCGTGATNNAAATCATGAATATCGACGCCCGAAAGCTTCGCCATCAACCAGTTCGCCACCCGCGACGGCACCCTCCGCAGCATCATGTTGTCCCCCCGCTGCGCCCGCCACCCGCTCACCACGTCATAGCCCTCTTCGAGCTTCGCAAGAAACCCGGGAATCTCCGCCGGATCATGCTGTAGATCGCCATCCATCGCCAGAATGTACTCACCCGACGAATGATCGAATCCAGCCGCCAGCGCCGCTGTCTGCCCAAAATTCCGTCGCAGCTTCACCACCAGCACCCTCGAATCCACTGCCGCAATCTCTTCCAGCAGACGATAGGTGCGGTCGCGCGAACCATCGTCCACAAACACCAACTCGAAGCTCGAACCTACCTGTTCCATGACGCCCTTGACGCGGTCATAGAGTTTGGTGACGTTCTCTTCTTCATTATGAAACGGTACGACAATAGAGTATTTCGGCACGCCTTCAATTTTACCCCCGACAATATGCATTCATTCTCCACCTCTCTCCAGACCCTCAACCTGCCGCGATACACTAATCGTCAGTGGCCCGGTAGCTCAGATGCATAGAGCAGCGCACTCCTAACGCGAAGGTCGGCAGTTGGACTCTGCCCCGGGCCACCATAAAAACCACCAATCTTCGTCCCACGCTCTGCTTCGGGACACCAAACCTCACCTGGACGTGGTAACCATTCCGCGAAATAAAATCTTGTCCCAGGCGCCATCGCGATCCGCAATCGGCATCTTCCATAGATGAGGACCCACCTATGAAGCACGACATCGACATTGACCTGATCGCCAATCTCCTTCGCGGCCGCGGCCACAACGTAGGCCACATCATTCCCGTCCCCGACAATGGCGGCGAGTACGAGTTTGAGGTGGATGGGAACCTCCTTACCCTGGCCGAAACCAGGGGACTGCTCGAACAGGAAGACGCCCGCAGGTAAGCGTCTCACCCTATCCATCGCAACCTGCCCCGGCTCTCTCTTCGGACATCCGCACCGCCCCTCCTACCCCCCAAACTGCTAAAATTGAGGGGTATGCCAGTCATCCACCGTAGAAAAACCGTTCCAGTCACCATCGGCAACATCCGCGTCGGCTCTGATGCTCCTGTCGTCATTCAGTCGATGACCAACACCGACACCGCCGATATCGAGTCCACCGTGCAGCAGATCGCCGCCCTCGCCCGCGCCGGCTCCGAGCTCGTCCGAATCACGGTCAACAACGACGAGGCCGCCAAAGCCGTTCCCTATGTCGTCGAAGGGATTCACGCCAAGGGCTGGACCACGCCCATCATCGGCGACTTCCACTACAACGGCCACCTCCTGCTCTCGAAATACCCTGACACCGCCGAAGCTCTTGCCAAGTACCGCATCAACCCCGGCAACTGCTCGATAGGTCGCAAAGACGACGACAACTTCCGCACCATGATCGAAGTCGCCGTCAAGCACCAGAAGCCCGTCCGCATCGGCGTCAACTGGGGATCGCTCGATCAGGCACTCCTGACCAAAATGATGGACGAGAACTCCAAACTCGCCCAGCCCCTCGAAGCCCGCGACGTCATGATGGAAGCGATGGTGGTTTCCGCACTGGACAACGCAGCCGCTGCCGAACGCTACGGCCTCCGCCGCGACCAGATCATCCTCTCGGCAAAAGTCTCCGGCGTCCGCGACCTCATCGACGTCTACACCGAGCTAGCGCGCCGCTGCGACTACACCCTGCACCTCGGCCTCACCGAAGCCGGCATGGGCATGAAGGGCGTCGTAGCCTCCACCGCCGGCCTCGCTCCCCTGTTGCTCGCGGGCATTGGCGACACCATCCGCGTGAGCTTGACTCCCACTCCCGGCGGCGACCGGAGCGAGGAAGTCCGCTGCGGCCAGCAGATTCTGCAATCACTCTCTATTCGCAGCTTCATGCCGCAGGTCACCAGCTGCCCCGGATGCGGCCGCACCACCAGCACCTACTTCCAGGAGCTGGCCGAGCGTATCCAGAACTACCTCGTCGAATCCATGCCTGAGTGGAAAAAAATCTATCCCGGCGTCGAAGAACTCAAGCTCGCCGTCATGGGCTGCATCGTCAATGGCCCCGGCGAGAGCAAGCACGCCAACATCGGCATCTCCCTCCCCGGCACCTTCGAGGAGCCCAAGGCACCGGTCTACATTGACGGCAAGCTCGCCATGACCCTCAAGGGCGACCACATCGTCGAAGAGTTCCAGGTCATCCTCGAGGACTACGTCCAGAAGCGCTACGGCAAGCAGCTAGTCGAAGCCTAAGAATCCATCCAACGCCAAATTCTCCTATCCGTGCAGACCATCCCGCAGCATCCCCGCGTCCATTTCCGACCAACGGAAGGGCCCCGCGAAGCAGTAAAAAGGCGTGCGAACGCCCGCCCCGCGCGTAGCGGGCCCGTCCGGCAGGACAGCCCTCAAACAGGCTCTAGAAATTCTTCTTCCTATTCTTAGCAAGCTTCTTCGCCAGCCGCCGAGCGTTCGCCTCTTCCTCACGCAACTTCCGTGCAGCCCTCTCCCACACGAACGGGCTGTTGTGTCTGCGCAAGTCGCGCAGCGGATAAAACGTTCCCCTCCACTCCACGCCCCGCCGCACCAATACCACCACCATCGACCGCAGCAGAGCGAACATCATGGCCAGCGCACCCAGCGGATACAGCCATGCATAGCGCGCATCAATCTGGCTCTCCGCGCCCATCACCCGATACGACGCTCCAATGCAGCACAGCACGACCAGCGACGGCAGCACCGTCGGCCACCACGCCAGCCCCACCAGAGGCAGCAGGCAGAACACCCCAATCCAGCTCCACGCCAACAGCAACAACAGCGGCTGAAAGTTAAACGCCGAATACAAGTTCTTCGTCATACCGCTCAGGAGTCCCCCCGCCCCCTTGGCCCAATGCACCAGCACCAGTCCCGGCGCAAACGCAATCCTCTGCCGCATCCCCGCGGCCTTCATCCTTCGTCCCAGCGTAATGTCCTCGAGCACCGCAAGCCGCTGCGGCAACCATCCGCCAATTTCACTCAACGCATCCCGCCGCACCAGGTTGAACGCTCCCACGCCAACGATGTCGCGCTTGGCCTTCGGGTCCTCGATCTTCCACGGACGCGACGCCCACAACCCAAAGATCTGCAAGAATCCCAGCACAATTCCCTCGCCGCGCGATTCCACCTGCATCGTCGGCACCACCACCAGGTGGTCCGCATCCGAGTCCTGCGCATACACCAGCGCTCGCCTCAGCACCGACGGCGAAAACAGCACATCCGCATCCGTAAAAAGCAGGTAGTCCGACTCGCTGTTATCCGTCGCCACCATCAACGCAAACGTCTTACCCAGCCAACCCTCAGGCAACTCCGTAATATGAAGCGCCTCCAGCTTCCCCGGCTTCTTCTCCGCATACTCGGCCACGTACGCGTCAACGATCGCGCCCGTCCCATCGGTTGAGCGATCATCCACCACAAGGATGCGCACCCCCGGATAATCCGCCTGCAGCAACGCGTCAAGCGTAGCCGAAATCTTCTCTGCCTCATCGCGGGCCGGGACAACCACCGTCAGCCGTCGGCCTCCCCTCGCGAACCGCGTCCCAGTCCGGCAGCGTAAGTTCTGGCAACGTCGGCATCAAATGCACGGCGTCGTACGTTCGCAGCACCCACACCAGCGCCAACGCCCACGAGGACGTCTTGATGACGCCGCGCCAGAACTCAGTCAAATGAAGGCTCAAGCCATGCCAGTTCAAACCGCCGCACCCTCCACCGAATGCGTCAGCGGCGGAGCATACTTCGCCCCCATAAAGAAGATGATCGCCGCCAGCACAAACGTCACCAGCGTCACCCCCAGCCCCATCCGCAGATTCGAGTAGTCGCTGATGATCCCGATGATCTTCGGCGAGAACGCATCGCCAAACACATGCGGTGCAAACAATTGACCCCGCCATCGCCGTCGCCCTCAGATGCGCCGGGACCGCATTCAGCGTCGCCGCATTCACCGGCCCCGTCCCCAGGAATACCAGGAACACCGCCACACCCAGCGCCGGCAGCGTCACGCTCGTCGGTCCAAAGAAACAGAGAATTGCTGGCGGCACCGCCAGAATCGCACTCAGCGCTGGCACCAGGTACAGCGCCTTGCTCGTGCGCTTGGACCACCACTGCGCGAGCACTCCCCCCGCCACCGTTCCACCCAGCCCGCACACCACCGTAATCGTTCCCATAATCGTTCCCGCCGCCTCAATCGACCGCCCATCCACGCGATGCAAAAACGACGGCATCCACCACGAGATCCCTCCCAGAGAAAACGTCACCGCCGCATACCCCATGATAGAGCTCAGGTATGCCTTGTTCTTCAGCAGCGAAAGCACCGAAGCCTTGTCCACCTTCGCCTTCTCCGTTGCTCCCCCCACCCTCTGCGGTTCGCGCATAAAGAACAGAATCAACAGCGCAATCACCGCTCCCGGCACCGCCGACACGATGAACGCCATCCGCCATCCAAAGTGCGCCCCCACCATGCCGCCCGACAGGTACCCCAGCGCCGCACCCACCGGAATCGCCACGTTGAACACCGTCAGCACCGCATTGCGTTTGTCGTCGGCAAAGTAATCCGCCAGCAGAGCCGGCGCAAAAATCCCGAAGCTCGCCTCGCCAATTCCCAACGTCGCATGCCGCAGGTTCAGCGACATATAGCTATGCACGTCGGCCGTCCAGAAATTCATCGCCGCAATCATCAGCGCGGCAATGACAATCATCGGCTTCCGCGGAAACCTGTCCCCCAGCCACCCCGTAATCGGTGACGACAGCACATAGGCCATAAAAAACCACAGCGTCAACGACCCAATCTGATTGTCCGAAAGATGAAACTGGCTCTTGATCTGCTCCTGCACCGCCGGCAGAATGTACCGGTCCAGGTAGTTCACAAAGTTCATCGCCGTCAAGAGGCAAAGCGCCACCACGGCTCCCTTGACCGGAACTTCCTTCGGCTTTGTCTCCATAGTCGGGGCCATCGTCATGATGAGCAGAGGATATCAGGCTCGACGAACCGCAGGCGCGACGCACGCCATCCGCGCTGCGCTACTTCTCCTCCGACAGCCGATACATCAGCAGCGCCATCCGCTTCGCCTGCTTCGGAATTGAGTCCAGATACACCACCTCGCCCACCGCGTGCGCTCCCGTTCCCATCGCGCCCACACCCACCAACCCCGACACATACGGAGCCACAAACGCAATATCGCCAGCACCGCCAACCGCCGGATCTGTCACTTCCTCCGGGGCATACCCCAGCGTCGCATTCACCTGTTGCAGCTTCGCCAGCAACGCCTCCGACCCCGGTGTCACCGCCATCGACGGATACGCCTCGTCGAAAGAAATATGCGCATCCGTCAGCGGCAGATGCTTACTGACGATCTCCTCCATCGCCTTCTTCACCCGCGCCGTCTGCCCCTCGTTCAGCGTACGAATATCTCCCACCGCCAGCGCCGTCGGCGGAATCACATTCGCCTTCCCCGTCGCCGTCCCTCCGGTCTTCTCGCTGTCGAGCACCGCCGTCTCGCCGCCCAGCACCAGCCCCACGCTATACGTCAGCCCCGGCTCCCGCAGTTGCGTCCGAAACTGATCGACGATCCGCGCCAGCTCATAGATCGCCCCATACCCGAGCTTGTCGCCAAACACCACCGACGAGTGCCCACTCTTCCCACTCGTCTCCAGGTGCCACGTAATCGAGCTCCGCCGCCCAATCCGCACCGCATCCTTGCCATCCAGCCCACCATCGCGAAACGCATCCTCAAACTCCAGCGCAACATCGCTGTGCTTCGCCGCGTCGATCATATCCTTGCGGCTGATGCTGATCGGCCGCGCCGCATCCTCCTCATCGCCGCTCAACACAATCCTGATCTCTGTATCCTTCAGCACGCCAGCGGCCTTCATCGCGCGCAGCGCGTCCAGCATCACCACCAGCCCGCCCTTCATGTCGCCGGTGCCCGGCCCCGTCGCCACACGCCCGTCGGTACCAGGAACGATCTCGTACTTTTGAAAAGGCGAGTTCGCATCGAACACCGTATCCATGTGCCCAATCAGCAGCAGTCGCTTGCCGCACTTCCCCGGCCCCATCGGGCAGGGATGCTCGGCCACCAAGTCACCCGCACGCCCATCCAGCTTTCCCATCGGATTCCAGCGCACCGTAAATCCCAGAGCCTCAATCTGCGGCTGCAGCACATCCTTGACCCGCACCACGCCGGCAAGATTCATCGTCCCGCTATTGATATCCACCAGCCGCTCCAACAGCCCCACCGCCGCCGGCGTCTCCGCATCCACCGTCTTCACCATCGCCGCCTCGGCAGGTGAAGGGCCACCCTGCGCGCCAGCCAATCCGCACGCCGACGCGCACACCAAAAACGACACACCCACACTCAACGAAGCAGCAGACAAAGTTTTCATCATGATTGCCGGAGAATACCACCTCCCAGCGCTCAGCCCAAACGACTACTTCCAGTCTTCCGTCCTCGGATACCGCGCCGTCACCACCGTCGAGATTCCGCCACGTGGTCGAAAATCCCCCTTGATCTCCGCCCACACCGGGTCCGTGGCCTTCACCACATCATCCAGCACCTGGTTCACGATGTTCTCCTGAAAGATCCCGAGGTTGCGATACGTAAACAAATACTCCTTCAAACTCTTCAGTTCGAGACACTTCTCCCGCGGCATATACCGAATCGTCAGCACGCCAAAGTCCGGCAGCCCGGTCTTTGGGCAAACGCTGGTAAACTCCGGGTCGTCCACCAGAATCTCGTATGCCTTAAATTGGTTGCGCCATGTCTCAATCGCTGGAAACTCTGTCTCAAGCCCCGCCTTGGCGTGGTCATCGGTGTAGCCGGTTGTGTGCTGTGCCATGCTCCTAGTTTATCCCGGAAAATAAAAGAGGCACAGCCTGAGCCATGCCTCCTCCTATTTCTGCTGCCTGCTCGATCAGTCTCTGCGTCCCAGTGTCGGCTGATCCGACGTCGTGCCCGGAGGCGCATTTGGATCGTTATTCGAGGTCCCGACACGGCGCAGCGTAGGCCGATTTANNGGTCTCGTGGGCTCGGAGATGTGTATAAGAGAGCGTCGCTGGATGATCGCTGAACGCCCGTGAGATCGCGCCAGGCTTGTGCTTTTCCAGCGCATCGAGCTTCTCGAAGATCGACACCATCCCCTGCGGATCGTATCCCGCGCGGTACATGTACTGAATCCCCAGATAATCCGCCTCTGCCTCATACTCACGCGAAAACTCCAGGAACGTCAGCGGAATCGCCAGCTGCGACATCTCGTAAATCCCATAGCCGGTCCATGATCCCTGCGCAAAAATCATCAGCGGTATCGACCCGATCTGCATATAGTTCATCTTCGTCATCTCGCGCGCCGCATGATGCGCGGCAACGTGAGAAATCTCGTGCGCCATCACGCCAGCCAACTCGTCCTCCGAGTCGCACGCCAAAATCAGCCCCGAGTTCACATAAAAATATCCGCCCGGCAGCGCCATCGCATTGATCTCATCCGTGTCCAGCACCTTGATCGTGAACGGCACCTTCGCATCCGAGTTCTTCACCAGGTTCTGCCCAACTCGATTGATGTACTCCACCACGACGGGGTCCGTCACCAAATGCGACGACTTCTCAATCTCCATCGAATACTGCTTGCCCGTCCCAATCTCCCAGTTCGTGGAGTACCAGTTGCCCATGCCGCGGCCGCCGATATTGCGCTGCCCCACCGCATCCACATCCTCCTCCGTCCCCTTCTTGATATGTGGATCGAGATCTTCGCCCGGCGACGCCATCTCTAGGTTGTCGGTCGCCGCCACGTCCTGCGCGCTCGCGCCCTTCTTCCCCTTCTTCGCCACAGGACCTGTTGCATCGGGAGCCTTCGCATCCGCGGTCGTAGACGCAGCTGTGGTACTCACCTCTACAGGCGCAGGCGTTCCCGTCGGCGTCGCGGTGGCTTGCGGCGTCGTAGCTTGGGTCGCAGCAGCTTGCGGAGTGTTCGATGGAGTGGTTGCAGTGGTCGGGCTTACAGGTGCCGCAGCCGGCTGTTGTCCAGTCTGTTGCGCCAGGGCAATCGATCCAGAGAGGGTCACTAGAACGGCGAACGTCAGGATGCGCATGGGGATCTCCCGGGTGAGCAGGCCTCTACTGTCCCGCAGGCACAACTCACCTCTGTATTGTAGACGCTTCCCACAAATATTTGGTCCCTCCTCACCAGGTGTTGTAAGTGGTCCCGTCGCTCGCTAATCCCTCCGACCCCGAGTGCACATCGTCCATCCCACCCTCCGTCTCGTTGATGTCCGTCATCGTGTCGGATTCACTGGTGATCCAGGTGTCATTGCGGCTGGTCATCGGGTCATTCGGGATCGACTTCAGATACCCCGCCTGCACCAGGTCATCCAGCGATTGTGGAGCCTTTCCCTTGTCCACCGTGTAGCTGTCGATCGCCGTCCGCATCGTATGCAGGTCTTCTCTCTCAACGGCCTCCTTCGCCTTCTGCACCGACCGGATATAGCTCGGAATCGCAATCGAGGCAAGGATCCCAATGATCGTCATCACGATCATCAGCTCGACGAGCGTAAAGCCTCTCTCGTCCTTCCCTCCCGCCCGAATTCTCCCGATACCTGCCATCTAACACCGTCCTGAAATCCTAAATCCCTGATTCAAATCTCAAATCAATCTCTGCTTCACCAGGTGTTGTACTTGGTCCCATCCAGCGCCGTTCCATCGCTCTTGCTATACACGTCGAAGACGTTCTGGCCCCCAAAACTATCCGAGTCCGGCTTATCCTGGTTCGACCGCAGCCCCCAATCCGCATTCCCCGTCATCGGATCAATCGGGATCGCCCTCAGAAACCGCATCTTCTTGTCCTTCACATCCACCCCATCCACCAGCGTCTGCAGATCCGGCGGATAGTTATTCGAGTCCGCTTTGGTTTGAATGCCGCCCAAATCCGCCACATCCTTATACCTGTCGATGCTCCGGCGCATCTCCCACAAATCAGCCCTCAGTTCGCGCTCCTTGGTCCGCTTCACCTCGAACTTCACCGCAGGTATCGCCGCTGTCGCCAGAATCGCGAGGATGGTCACGACGATGATCAACTCCATCAGCGTCACGCCCGTCTCTCCGGAGCCAGACAGCCTCCGTCTCAACTGCCTTCCGTCGACCATCTCCGCTCCTCCCCGTTCGCTGAACCCCGAGTCCTGCGCCCTGGGCATCGCCTCATTTCACGTGCACAACAGCCTGCCCGCCGACCGACGCAATGCTGTTCTGCTGGCTATCCTTCAGTCCAATCCGCGTCAACGCGAGGGTCGCATCGCCCGGCGCCAACGCCTTGAACGTCAGCGTGCACACCGTTCCCTGCCCGTCCACGCCCTTGCTGCCCGGCGGCCTTGTTGCCGATACCGTCACAGCTCCATTCCCCTCATCGCGATGCACCAGCGCGACAGCCTGTCCATCTCGACTCAGCAGGTCGCCGGAATCCACATTCACCAGCGACAGCACCCGCGGATCAAACTGCATCTGCAGCGGCACCGCAAACAGGTCATGAGCGTTAGACGCAACAACCGACACTTGGAAAGTCGACCCCACAGCCTGATTCGCCGTCGACGGCACCACGCTCAGCGTCACTGGCGTCGCAGATACCGTCCCATTCGACGCAACCTGCACCGGCCCCATCGCCCGCGGCCGCGCATCCGCTGCCATCTTTCCGATCATCGCCGATGCCGCATTCGCCGCCGACGTTGGCTGTGAACCCTCCCCTGTCCCCGTCGCCTCACCCGTCGTTTTCCCGTCAGAAGCCAGCACATTGCTCGGCTCCTTGCGCATCAACTGCACCGCCTGGCTCGTTCCCGTGTAGATCGCCCGCGTATTCTCATCCGTCAGAATCGACTCACGTACGATATGCGGAATAATCAGGAACACAATCTCATCCGATTGCTGAACCTTATCCCTGCTGGCGAAAAAATACTTCAGGAAGGGCAACTCCCCTAGTCCCGGCGTTCCGCTCGTGGTCTTCGTATCCTGCTGTTGCAGCAATCCCGCCAGAATCGCCGGCTCTCCGTCCTTCAACTGGATCACCTGATCCACGANNACTGATCACCTGATCCACGACGCGCTGCGAGATAATCGGCTCCGTCACTCCCGTAATCGTCACCGATCCGTTTTGCGACGAAATCTCGATCTTCAGTTTCAGCGATACTTCGCGGTCGTAGTGCACCGTCGGCGTGATGTCGATATTCACACCCACATCCAGGTAGGTAAACTGCGTCTGCACGCCCAGGCCCGCTGTTGGAATCGCAGCTCCTGCAGAGAACGATCCCGTCGCCACCGGAATCTTCGATCCGATCTTCAACGTCGCATGTTGACCATCGGTCGCTCGAATTCGCGGGTTCTGCAAAATTCGTGTGTCCGAGTCCGACAGCAGCGCGTTCACCGTTCCGCCAGTGATCGAAACCGCAAAATTGGTCGCGTTCAAATTGCCCAGCGTGTTCAGCGTAAGGCCCGAACTAGCCGTTGAACTCGTTGTGCCCGTGGTCGACGTCGTCGTCGTTCCCGTCGTGTTCGAAATATTTGCATTGCTGTACTGGGGCGTCAGTCCGAAGCTTTGCGGCAGCGTAATCCCAAGATTCCGCTCCAGTTGCCGGCTTACCTCCAGCACCGCCACATCCACCACCACCTCTGGCCTCGTCCGATCCAGATCATTAATGAGCTTCTCCGCCAGGATCAGCTCATCCGGCGTTGCGCGGATCACCAGCGCATTCTGGCTCGCCACCAGGTAAATCTTCAGCCCCGGATCCAGCAGGTTGCGGATCGCCACCATAATTTCGTTCGCGTCATTCTGCTGCGACACATTGGTCAGGTAAAACGTCTGTACCGCCAGGTCGTCCAGGTCGGTCCGCTTCTGGCGGTTATTCTGCGCCACGAAGATCGTATTGGTCGTAATCGGCTTCCAGAACGTCCCACTCAGCACTTCCACGATATGCAGCGCATCGGGCAGCGAGATGCTGTTCAAATCCACCGGAATACGCTTTCCCACATAGTCCGGGTCAAAGATCACATTCAGCCCCGCAGCCTTGCAGATCGCCTGGTACACGACCTTCGTATCCTCCACCATGTGCAGCGTAATCGGGTCCTCGGACACCGGCTGTAGCTCCACCGGTCCGTCCATCGACGCAATCTCATGCTGCACCTCGATCTGGTGCGGTGTCTGCTCGCCTAGTCCCGGCACCAGCACCTTGCCCGGCGACGCTCCACCCACCGCCGCTTCGCCCTGCCCCACACCATTGGCCACGGTTCCCGTCGGATTTCCCCCCGGCGCCGTCCGTTTCTCCATGGTCTGCAACTCTTGCGCCGCTACCTGGTTGCCCGGATCGATCTGCAGCGCGCGGGCAAATTCATTGATCGCCCCGCCAGCGTCGCCCGACTGCCGCAGCACGCGCCCTCGATCCACATGCATATTGGCCGCCTGAAAGCGCATCCGCTCATACCGTTCCCGGTAGCGCAGATCGCTCGGCTTCTTCAGGTGTGCCTGCCGATACGCCTCAAACGACGCGTCATAGTCTTCCCGCGCCTCAGCCTGCTCTCCTCGCTTGTTCCATGTGCTAGCCGACTGCGCATGAGCCACGCTCACCGTCAACCCCGAAAACACCAGCACTCCCAGCAGCATCGCCACGGGGACGCAAGCCAGCCTGCGCTGAATCCGCACGGACGCGCACTTGCTGGAAAAACTCTTCATGAGCCAGGAAAATCTGATTGGTAGCCGTACCTGCATGCCTGCGACCCGCTCCAAATGGCCTCGAACACTGGTCTCGAAGCCTCGCCGTTCGATCGCCCCACACCCTTGATCAAGGTGCCTTGGAGCGGCCTCAGCTACGGTCTCGAGCGGTTGGTCGGGCTCGCTTGATGATACAGCTAATCTCATTCGCTTCACTAGTCTCTCCACTGCAAGTATGCTGCCTATGTTCGCCTGCTACGTCCGCGGAGAGCTTCTTCGGCCCTCTCGTAGCTAATCTTCCCTGAGTACGCGTGTCTTCAACTCCTTGGACGCCTCCCGAAGCCCGATGTTGGCACCCTGCCACTCTTCAGCCGCACCTACTCTGCTAGCATCAAGGTTTTGGACGACTCATCACCCGTTCCGTGGACAACGCTCCATATTCTTAACCACTAGCCACTAACCACTAACCAC
>DHWW01000190.1:344-13389 GCA_002413385.1 Granulicella sp. UBA5172 | reverse complement strand
GACCCTCCGGTGTGTCAGCCGCGGCGCTAACCCAGTCGGTGGCGGAGACGCGGACCCAGACGGGGAGGTGCTCGGGGAAGGCGGCGCGGACGGCACGGATGATTTCGAGGGGGAAACGGGCGCGGTTGGCGAGGCTGCCGCCGTAGTCGTCGGTACGGGTGTTGGAGAGTGGGGAGAGGAATTCGTGGGCGAGGTAGCCGTGGGCGGCGTGGACTTCGGCGAGGAGGAAGCCGGCGGCGACGGCACGGTGGGTGGCGGCGGTGAAGTCGGCGAGGATCTTGTCCATTCCGGCGCGGTCGAGGGCGTGGGGGAGGGGGTATTCGTCGTGGAAACGGAGGGGGATGGGGGCGACGACGTTGGTCCAGCCGCCTTCCGAGGCGAGAGCGGTGTGGGAGGGGCTGACCCAGGGAGCGGTCATGCTGGCCTTGCGTCCGGCGTGGGCGAGCTGGATGGCGGGGACGCTGCCGTGCTCCTTGAGGAAGGCGGTGATGCGGGAGAGCATGGGGAGGTGGTCGTCGGAGTAGATGCCGAGGTCGCCGGGGGTGATGCGGGCTTCAGGGCTGACGGCGGCGGCTTCGGTCATGACGGTGCCGGCGCCGCCGATGGCGCGGGTGCCGAGGTGGACGAGGTGCCAGTCGGAGGCGTGGCCGTCTACCGAGCTGTACTGGCACATGGGCGAGACGACGATGCGGTTGGGGAGGGTGATGCTGCGCTGCTGGAGCGGAGAGAAGAGGTTGTCGGGCGCGGTGGGCATGATGGTTTAGATGGTACGTGAGGCCGGGAGGGAGCGCTGTGATGCGGGTGCATCGTGTGGACGCCAGCCGCGTCCAATAGAATAGTGAATGCCGTGTCGACTACGAATGTAACTGTACTTCCGCCCGAACTCGCAGCGCCTGAGGTGATCCATAGCTGCCCGTCGTGTAGCCACTGGCTGCCGGAGGGGACGCTGGCGTGCCCGGATTGCCAGACGCTGACGTATGGCGCGCACCTGGGGCAGATTGCGCACTCGGCGCAGCAGTTGGAGCAGGAGCAGAAGTGGACGGAGGCGCGGGACCGGTGGCGATCGGCGCTGGTGTGGTTGCCGGAAGAGACGACGCAGGCGGAGAGCGTGCGGCAGCATATCGCGCAGATCGATGCTCGGCTGAAGGCGGCGGATGATACGAAGGCAAAGTGGGCCAAGCGGCTGGGACCGTTTGCGCCGATTGCGCTGTTTCTGATCAAGATCAAGTCGGCGATTTTTTTGCTGTTGAAGCTGAAATTTCTGTTGAGCTTTCTGGCGTTCTTCGGGATCTATTGGGTGCTGTTTGGATGGCAGTTTGCGGCCGGGTTTATCGCATGCCTGTTTATCCACGAGATGGGCCACTATGTTGCGGTGCGGCGGCGTGGATTGAAGGCAGATCTGCCGGTGTTCCTGCCCATGATGGGGGCGTATGTGCGGTGGTATTCGCAGGGCGTGTCGCTGGAAGATCTGGCGTCGATCTCGCTGGCCGGGCCGATGTATGGGCTGCTCGCAGCGCTGGCCTGCTATGGCATCTTCGTTGCAACGCACCTGCCGATTTTTCTGGTGCTGGTCTATGTGGGGGCTTGGATTAACTTCCTGAACCTGGTGCCGGTGCTGGGGCTGGATGGTGCGCAGGCGACGTTTGCGCTTTCGAAGCTACAGCGTGGTTTGATCGCGGCGACGTGTGCTGTGTTGTTTGGGCTGACGATTACGAATGGCGAGCTGTTTGGGCAGACGACGCAATGGATCTTTGCAATTGTGGGGCTGGGCATGACGTGGCGCTGCTTCACGCGTGACGGGCCGGAGAAGCCGAGCACGCGGACGTTCTTGTACTTTCAGGCGCTGATTCTGGTGCTGGGCGTGATCGTGTACAAGACGCAGTTTGCGGGCATGGCGCGGTAGCAGCCGGTAGGATGAATTTTGGAGTGTTGTGATGCCGACTGTGATTGTGCGCCATCTTTCCGTTGAGACTCATCTTGCGTTGAAGGCCAGAGCTGCCAGAGACGGAAGAAGCGTTGTCGCGGAGATACGGGCCATCCTGGACGATGCGGTACGGACACAGCCAGATGTTGGGCGGCAGATGAGCACGCCCGACTCTGCGACCGACGTGGGCTAGGAGTAGATGACTCTGGGTGGGGATTTGCGGATGACGCGGCCGATGACCACGGAGCGTTCGTTCATGCGGGTGAGGGTGAGGCGCGCCTTTTTGAGCAGGTCGGCGGGGATGATGGCGACCAGGCCGATGCCCATGTTGAAGGTGCGGAACATCTCGTCGGCGTCCAGGCTGCCGAGCTTTTGAATGTGGGTGAAGAGTGGTGGTGGCTCCCAGGTGGAGAGATCGACATGAGCGGCGAGGCCGCGGGGGAGAATGCGGGGGAGATTTTCGGTGAGGCCGCCGCCGGTGATGTGGGCGAAGCCGCTGACGACCTCGGCCTGAATGAGTTTGCGGATGGGCGAGAGATAGCTGCGATGCGGACGCATGAGGGCGGCACCGACTTTATCGCCGAGCTCGTTGACGTATTGCTCAGGGCGATAGCCGGCGGTGCCGAGGAGGAGCTTGAGGGCGAGGGCGTAGCCGGTGGTGTGGAGGCCGGTGGAGGGGAGTCCGAGGAGGTAATCGCCTTCGCGGATGGCTTCGCCGGTGAGCATGCGGGGACGGCTGACGACCCCGGTAAGAAAGCCTGCGAGCTCGTAGTCGGAGTGGCCGTAGAGCCAGGGGGTTTCGGCGGTTTCGCCGCCGAGGAGGGCGCAGCCGTTGGCTTTGCAGGCGTCGACGAGGCCGCTGATGAGCTGCTGGACGACGTCGGGATCGAGGAAGCCGGCGGCGAAGTAGTCGAGGAAGAAGAGGGGCGTGGCGCCCTGCACAGCGACGTCGTTGACGCAGTGATTGACGAGGTCGGAGCCGATGCTGGAGTGGAGGCCGAGCTGGATGGCGAGTTCGAGTTTGCTGCCGACGCCGTCGGTGGAGGCGACGAGGACGGGGTCGGGAAAACGGGCGGCGTCGAGGGCGAAGAGGCCGGAGAAGCCGCCGATCTCGCTGAGGACCTGCTTGTTGAAGGTGCGGCGCGCGAGGCCCTTGATCCGGTCGTTGGCGAGGACGTGGCGATCGGTGGAGACGATCGCGTGATCGTCGTTGCGCACGGCGCGGGTCTCCTGGTGCGCAGGCGTCGCTATGCTGCCACGCGGAGTCTTTGCTCCGTCGTCTAATTTTGATTTAGCCAAAGAAGGCCGCCTTCGCTTGCTCAAGGATATGCAATGACGACAAGTTTAGCAGCCGATTTTGAGGCGACTCCTATACTTGGTTCCATGGTACTTTCTTTTGCACGATCGGCGGAGCTGCAACGGCGCGCTGAGCGATTTTTGCCGGGGGGCGTGGACTCTCCGGTACGCGCATTTCGGGCGGTGGGCGGGAATCCGCCATTTGTGGAGAGCGCGGAAGGAGCGTATCTGATCGACGCAGACGGTAATCGGCTGGTGGATATGTTTGGGTCGTGGGGGCCGATGCTGCTGGGGCATGCGTTCCCTCCGGCGGTGGAGGCGATACGCGAGGCGGCGGGGAAGAGTGCGTCGTTTGGAGCGAGCACGGCGGCGGAGGCGAACCTCGCGGAGCTGGTGCAGGAGTGCTATCCGTCGATGGAGAAGATGCGGTTTGTGAGCTCGGGGACGGAGGCTTGCATGTCGGCGATACGGCTGGCGCGTGGGTTTACGGGGCGGCCGTTTGTGATCAAGTTTGAGGGTTGCTATCACGGCCATGCGGACGCTCTGCTGGTGAAGGCGGGGAGTGGCGTGGCGACGTTTGGGATTCCGGGGTCGGCGGGCGTTCCGGCGGAGACGGTGATGCATACGCTGGCATTGCCGTATAACGATCTGGCCGCGGTGGAAGCGGCGTTTGAGGCTCATCTAGAGCAGATTGCGTGTGTGATCCTGGAGCCCGTGGTGGGCAATGCGGGGACGGTTTTGCCGGAGCCTGGATATCTTGCCGGGCTGCGCGCGATTACGCAGAAGCATGGGGCGCTGTTAATTTTTGATGAAGTGATGGTTGGGTTTCGGCTGGCGGCTGGTGGAGCGCAGGAGTTGTTCGCGCGGGAGCTGGGCGGGCTGCCGGATTTGACGACGCTGGGGAAGATCGTGGGTGGTGGATTGCCGGTGGGAGTGTTCGGTGGGCGGGCGGAGATTATGGACTGCCTTGCGCCTCTGGGGCCGGTGTATCAGGCGGGAACGCTGAGTGGGAATCCGCTGGCGATGGCTGCGGGGATTGCTACGATTTCGGCTTTGCTGGCTGGGCGCGAGGAGATTTATCCGAAGCTCGAGACGACGACGGCTGCGATTGCTGAGGGTGTGGCGAAGATAGCGGCGGAGCAGGGAATTGCGCTGACGACGAATCGTGTGGGAAGTATGTTTACGTGGTTCTTTACACCGGAGCCGGTGAGGGATTTTGCTACTGCGGCGACGTCGGATACGGAGGCATTTGCGCGGTTCCATCGCGGGATGCTGGAGCGCGGCGTGTGGCTGCCACCGAGCCAGTATGAGGCTGCGTTTGTGAGCGCGGCGCATGGTGAGCGTGAGGTGGAGTTGGTGCTGGAGGCGGCTCGCGGGGCGTTGAAGGAGACGGTGCGGTAGGGACTACGTGAGTTTGCTGTTCGCGGCGGCTAGCAGAAAGACTAGCGGGGCGTTCCAGTTGATGGCGACTTCGTTCATCGAGTAGGCTCGCTGGTCGTCGAGCCACATGTGCATGGGTGGGGCTTTGGGGAGGGCGTCGGCGATGGCGTCTCCGCCGTGGGCGTTGGGGCCTCCGGAGAGAAGGCCGGGCCAGGGGGCGGGGATGTTGTCGGCGGCGCTGGGGCGGTGGTGTGGATGAAGGAAGGGACGGTGGCCGAGCTGCGTGACCCAGGAGACTCCGAAACAGTTGCGGCCGAGGAGGTAGTGGAGATTGGAGAGGGCTGCGTCGAGGGCTGTGTGGTTGGGTTGGAGGCGGTGGGCGACGAGTAGTAGGAGAGATTGATTGGCGGCGTTGGAGTTGGAGCCCCAGTGGTAGTCGGTGAGGCAAAGCGAGTTGCCGTAGCCGTTGGTGCGGGTGCGTTCGATGAGTTGGGCGGCGGCGGCTTGCGTGGCTTGCTGGATCGCGGTGGTGGTTGCGGTGGGCTTGGAGGAGGTGGCGAAGGCGTAGGCCCAGAGGCCCATGGAGGCGACGTCGCCCCAGTTGGGGACATTGATTTTTAGCTTGGGGAGGAGGGGTGTGATGGCGTCGTTGAAGGCGGCTTCATATTGTGGATCGTGGGTGGTGCGGAAGAGTTCGGCGGAGGCCCAGAGGAGTTCGTCGCTGCAGTGGGGGTCGCCGTATTCTCCGGTGAAGACGGTGGGAGGATTTTTGAAGATGACGTTGGGGANNGGGTCGAAGGGCTGGTAGCAGCGTGCGGCGATGGCCATGATGGCGGCGAGGTCGGCGGTGGCGCAGGTGCTCTTGTAGGGAGCGGTTCCGGTGCCGATGACTTCGCTGACGAGGTTGTCATCCTGGGGCATGATGAAGGCGCAGAAGTGGAGGCTGGTTTGCTTGTGCCAGACGCCTCCGTCGGTGGGGTCCTGCATGGAGAGCATCCAGTTGAGGTTCCATTTGATTTCGGCGAGGAAGTCGGGAATTGCTCCGCCGGATTCGGGAATGTCGAGGGGTAGGGAGTGGAGTGCGTCGGGGTACATCTCCCAGGCCCAGAGGAGGGTGGCGGTGGAGATTCCGGAGTTGACGATGTAGCGGCCGTAGTCGCCGGCATCGTGCCAGCCGCCGGAGTTGGGGACGTCTCCGGTGCGGCCGGAGGTGGGGTCGAAGGCGCCGTGGAGATGGCAGGCGGGGTGCTTGTAGCCGTTGCCGAGGTCGACGTTGCAGCCGCAGCGCTGACCGTAGTAGGAGCGCGCGGTGAGGCGGAGCGCGTCGGCGTAGACGGTGGGGCCGATGGTGAAGGGGTCGGAGAGGACGCCGGCGATTTCGAGGTGGTAGGTGCCGGGGGTGGTGATGGACGAGAAGTCGGCTTGCGCGGTGGTGTCGCCGGATGCGGCGTCGAGCGTGGGGGCGGAGAGTTTGGCTTCGAGGACGACGGTGAAGTGCGTTTGGGAATGGACGCGGAAGGATTGGTTGGGGGCGAGAGTGGTCGTCGCGATCTTTGCGGCGGTGGGGAGATAGCCTAGCTGGTTCAGGAAGATTTGGGTGGTGGGGAGTGGGGATGTCTGCGCGAGTCCGGTGAGGGCGCGCATGGGGGTCGGCAGCGCCGATGCAGCAGCGGCAGCGCCGAGGGATTTCAGGAAAGAGCGACGCCGAATGAGGGACACTGGATCGATGGCCATGCTGGTGTTGGGGTTGACGTGCTGCGCTGCGATCAAGCTTCGCTGGAGACGGATCAGTTGACGGGGCTGGAGGCGGTGAAGGCGGAGCAGCAGGGCTTCATGACGGGCTGGAACTCCATGAGTTCGACGCGGGTTCCGTCGGGATCGTAGAGGTTGGCTTGCCACTTGCCGTCTCTGCCCATCTGCGGGCCATCGTGTTTTGGCGGGAGGCGGTCCTGCTGGTAGAGGGTCTGGACGGCCTGCTCCATGTTGGGTACGCCGAGGGAGAAGTGGTTGAGCACGCCGAGATGGTCGGCGTTGAGGTGGTCGAGGGGAGTATCGGAGCCGTCGCCGACCAGCATGTATTCGAGCCAGTCGTGGCCGTCGGGAACCTGCTGGGAGATCCAGTCGGTGTGGTCGGGCTTCATGGCTCCGAACCAGTAGGGACGGAAGCCGAGGAGCTCGCGATAGAAGTGGTCTTCGGCGGCGCGGTTGTGGACGAGATAGCCGACGTGGATGATGCGGGTGCTGATGGGTTTGGAGGTGATGGCGGCGCGATGCGTCAGGCTGGGCTGAAGGAATTGGACTTCGTTGCCTTCGGGGTCTTTGACGTCGAACCAGTGGCTGCCGTCGGTGGAGGTGTGGAGTTCGGAGGCGGTGTCTACGCTGTGCAGGTGGAGGTAGGCGAGAAGACCCTTCGCGTTGGTGGTGGTGTAGGCGACGCAGGCCATGCGGCTGATGGTGTGATCGGCGGGGAGGGGAAGGACTTCAACGTACTGCGCGGGGCTGAAGTAATAATTTGCTCCTGCGGAATTCTGCGGGTCGGGGGCTTTGGTCGCGCCGAGGATGTGGGCGTAGAAGTTTTCGGATGCGGCCATGTCGTGCGCGTAGACGCACATGTGGGAGATGCCCGTGATGGCAGGGCGTTGCTGCTGGGCCAGGGCGACAGTAGATGCCAGCGCGGAGAACAATACGAAACGGAGTGCCTTGCTGTATGCGAGATTTTTCATTTTGTTTGGCCAGTCTACTTTCTTCTCGAAGCCCCCACAGTATACGGAAGTTGGCGCACGGCTGGCAGGTGGCTGTTCGGGCAGCAAACTCCTAACCCGTGCAGTATATGGCGACGCGAGCAAACTGCAGGTCTCTCCGCTGCGCCAAACGATGAAGCCGTTTGGCTCCGGTCGAGATGACAAATACGCTAAACGATACGGCTGTGTGGGTCTGGTCGAGATGACAGAGTTTTGCCTGCGGGGAAGGTTGGCTAGTCTGATTCTGAGGGGGAGGGGAGGGGTGGGCCGAGGTCGAGATGGTCGAAGCGACGCCAGCGGTAGAACGCGATGGAGAGGACCCAGCTGAGGGCGAAGATGCCGATGATGAAGTAGCCGAGGACGCCGAAGTTGTTGTTGAGTTTTGAGATGAAGGCCCAGAAGATTCCGGTGAGATGGAAGTGAACGGCGATGAGGCCGAGGGCCTCGATGCCCTCCGACGGCGAAGGCGACGAGCACGGAGACGAAGGTGATGGTGAGGTTGTAGTAGAGCTTGCGAATGGGTTTGACGTAGGCCCAGCCGTAGGCTCCGAGCATGAGGATGTTGTCGGTGGTGTCGATGAGGGACATGCCGGCGGCGAAGAGCGCGGGGAAGACGAGGATCGAGAGGAGCGGGAGGCCTTTGGTGGCTTCGGCGGCGGAGAGGCCGAGCAGGCCGATCTCGGTGGCGGTGTCGAAGCCGAGGCCGAAGAGCAGGCCGAGGGGATACATGTGCCAGCTGCTGCGGATCATGCGGAAGACGGGGCGAAAGAGTCGGGCGAGGAAGCCGCGACTGCCGAGGAGGATGTCGAAGTCTTCGTCGACGTAGGGCTCGCCGCGACGAACGGATTTGAAGGTGCGGAAGATGGCGCGGAAGATGATGAGGTTCGCGATGGCGATGGCGAAGAGAAAGAGGGTGGAGACGAGGGTGCCGATGAGACCACCGATTTCGCGGGCGCGATCGATGTGGTGGTGCAGGGCGAGGGCGCTGGCGGCGATGGCGATGGAGCCGAGGACGACGATGGTGGAGTGGCCGAGGGAAAACATGAAGCCCACGGCGACGGGGCGCTTGCCCTCCTGCATCAGCTTGCGGGTGACGTTGTCGATGGCGGCGATGTGGTCGGCGTCGACGGCATGGCGGAGGCCGAAGCTGTAGGCGAGGAAGGCGGTGCCGAGAAGGACGGGGAAACGGTGAAAGGCGACGACTGCCCAGAACCATGCACCGACGTTGAAGGCCAGGAGGAAGACATAGATCGCGATGACCTTCGATCGGGTGTTGCCGGGCTTGTCGGTGAGCAGAGATCGCAGTACGGAGGCCATTGATTCCTTTGCTCGCACGCCGTTGCGGAGGTTGTGAGGGAGCGGGAGTTCCTGAGTAGAAAGTGTAAACGTGATCAGGGTTGATTGGCGGCGAGGGCGAGTTGGCCGAGGCTGAGGCCTCCGTCGCCGGGGGGAACTTGGGTGTGAGTGAAAACGCTGCAGCCGGAGTTGGTGAGACGGGATTCAAGGGCGGTGGAGAGGACGGCGTTGAGGAAGACTCCGCCGCTGAGGCAGACGCGATCGAGGCCGGTGCGCTGGACGAGGCGGTAAACGGACAACATGCCGGTATGCTGGCAGCGAAGACGGCAGTAGGAGGGACCCGGATTATTCCTATGCAGATAGGGGAACAAATCCCCAGAATCTGTTAGCGGTGAGCGATAAACGCGCTGTGTTGGCGACGTATCAGAAGGAGGCAGGGCTATCGGCATGCCTTCGAGGCTTTGTGACGGTCGTCATGTCGCTATGATAAGAGGGCAGCGTGTTGGAAATGCATTGAATTGTCTGCCCCGGCTGCGCTCGATGGTCGAGCGGGATTTTGGGGGCACCGAACGAAGTAGAGGATCAAGGCGCTCAGCCGAGATCTCAATGGAGAGAGCTTTATGTCGACTGGAAATTGTGACATTGCATTGATTGGACTGGCAGTCATGGGACAGAACCTTGTGCTCAATATGAATGACCACGGCTACAAGGTTGCGGTGTTCAATCGCACTGTTTCGAAGGTGGATGAGTTTTTGAACGATGAGGCGAAGGGCACGCTGATCGAAGGGGCACATTCGATCAAAGAGATGTGCGGCATGTTGAAGCTGCCGCGCCGCGTGATGATTATGGTGAAGGCCGGCGATGTGGTCGACCAGACGATCGAGCAGGTGCTGCCGTATCTGGAGAAGGGCGACATCATTATCGATGGCGGCAATTCGCTGTACACGGATTCGAACCGCCGCACGAAGGACCTGGCGGCGAAGGGGATTCTGTTTGTGGGCGCGGGCGTATCGGGCGGCGAGGAAGGTGCTCGGTTCGGTCCGTCGATCATGCCGGGTGGCAATCCTGCGGCGTGGCCACATGTGAAGGGAATCTTCCAGGCGATTGCGGCAAAGGTAGAAGATGGGACACCCTGCTGCGACTGGGTTGGCGAGGATGGCGCGGGCCACTACGTGAAGATGGTTCACAACGGCATTGAGTACGGCGACATTCAGCTGATTGGCGAGGCCTACCAGTTGCTGAAGGATGGTCTTGGACTGACGGCCGATGAGTTCGCCGAAGTGTTCACGGAGTGGAACAAGGGAGAGTTGGACAGCTATCTGGTTGAGATCTCCGCGACGATCTTTGCGAAGAAGGATGAAGATGGCTCGCCGTTGCTGGACAAGATTCTTGACACGGCAGGACAGAAGGGCACGGGTAAGTGGACGGCCATCTCGGCGCTGGATCTCGGGATGCCGTTGACGTTGATTGGGGAGAGCGTTTTTGCTCGTTGCCTGTCGGCGTTGAAGGATGAGCGGGTGGCGGCGTCGAAGGTGCTCAACGGACCCGAGACGGCGAAGAAGGTGGCTGCCCGCGCTGACTTCATCGAAGAGGTGCGGCGCGCACTCTACTGCTCGAAGATGGTGAGCTATGCGCAGGGCTACATGCTGTTGCGCGCGGCGGAGAAAGAGTTTGGATGGCGGCTGAATTTGGGTGGCATCGCGCTGATGTGGCGCGGTGGCTGCATCATTCGGAGCGTGTTCCTCGCGAATATCAAGGCGGCGTATGACAAGAATGCGGAGCTCGCGAATCTGCTGCTGGACGAGTTCTTCTCGAGCGCGTTGAACAAGTACCAGGGAAGCTGGCGGAAGGCCATCGTGCAGGCAATTGAGCTGGGCGTGCCGACACCGGCGTTCTCGACGGCACTGGCTTTCTATGATGGATTTCGCACGGCGCGTCTGCCGGCAAACCTGCTGCAGGCGCAACGCGACTTCTTCGGCGCGCATACCTACGAGCGGACGGACAAGCCTCGCGGCGAGTTCTTCCATACCAACTGGACCGGTCGCGGTGGCCGTGTCTCGTCATCGACGTANNCAACCGATTGCGCGCCGAGCCCTGGGCAAGACGGGAGAGCATCTCTCGATCATTGGGTTTGGCGGCATTGTGGTGATGAACGAGGATGCAGGCCACTCGAAGAATATTGTGGCTGAGGCCGTGGACCGCGGCGTGAACTACTTCGACGTTGCCCCCAGCTATGGCGACGCGCAGGAGCGTCTGGGGCCGGCCCTGGCGCCTTATCGCAAGAACTGTTTTCTGGCGTGCAAGACCGAAGGGCGGATGAAAGATGATTCGCGCAAACAGTTGGAGGAATCGCTGCGGCTGTTGAAGACGGATCACGTCGATCTGTATCAGTTCCACGCGTTGACGAAGATGAGTGATCTGGATAAGGTTTTGGGCCCCGGCGGTGCGATGGAGACGATGGAAGCCGCGAAGAAGGAAGGCAAGATTCGGTACATCGGCTTCTCGGTACACTCGGCGGAGACAGCCTTGGCAGCGATGGACCGGTACAACTTCGACACGGTGCTGTTTCCGGTGAACTTTGTGCTTTTCTCGCAGGCAAACTTTGGCCCGCAGATTCTGAAGCGCGCGCAGGAAAAGGGGATGGGCATTCTGGCGCTGAAGTCGATGGCCAAGACAGTGTGGCCTGCCGACCAGCAGCAGGGCCATCCCGAACCAAAGTGCTGGTATCAGCCTGCGACATTCCCGGACGAGGCTTCGTTAGGGCTGCGCTGGACGCTGGGGCATCCGGTGACGGCTGCACTGCCGCCCGGGGACGAGAAATATTTTCGCCTGGCGATGGATGTGGCGCAGAACTACAGGCCTCTTGAACAGCCNNCATCACTACAGGCCTCTCGAACAGCATGAGGAGCAGGCGCTCCTGGCTCGCGCAACCGGTGTCGAGCCGATCTTCCATCTCGGAAATGATGTATAGCGTTAACTCCTGACCTGTGTGCGTCTTTGGCTGGTTTGCGACGTCAGAGAGGAGCATGGAAGGTGCGCGGTGATTGTGCCTCAAAGGTACAATCATTGCGATGACGCTGGACGCGAGAGGGTTCGCTTCGGATGATTGAGAAGTCGCTGAAGCTGCTGAATACGGATCTCGGCTTCTCAGATGGCGGCGATCAATGAGCTTGCGGCTCCGGTGGCGAAGCAGTCGTTGTTCTTTCGCTTCACGGATCGCAGCAAAGGCTGAGCGGTCATGATGGAGTTGGGATGATGGAGCCTGCACGATGACCCTGGACGAAAAATCGACGCTTCTGCGGGAGAATCTCAAGTCGCTCGGCTCGCTGCTGGTGGCGTACTCGGGCGGGACTGACTCTGCGTATCTGGCGTATGCGGCGCATGAGGCATTGGGGGAGCGGATGCTTGCGGTGATTGCTGATTCGCCGTCATTGCCGCGGAAGGAGCTGGCGGCTGCATTGGCGTTTGCGTCAGATTACGAGATCCCGGTGCACGTGTTGCAGACCCACGAGTTGGAGCAGGCGGATTACGCGCGCAATGATTCGCAGCGCTGCTTCCATTGCAAGAGCGAGCTGTTTACGCAGATGGAAGAAGCGCGGGGGCGACTCGGATGGGAGCATCTTGCGTATGGCATGAATCTGGATGACCGCGGGGAATATCGGCCGGGGCAACGGGCGGCGTCGCTGCATGGAGCACTTGCTCCGCTGGTGGATGCTGAGTTGAGCAAGGCTGAGATTCGTATGCTGGCGCGGGATGCCGGGCTATCACTTGCGGACAAGCCAGCGAGCGCGTGTCTTTCTTCGCGGATTGAATATGGGCGAACGGTAACGGCAGAAAATCTTGCACAGGTGGAGCAAGCGGAAGATGCTCTGCATGCGCTTGGCTTTATGCGCGTGCGTGTTCGTCACCATGGAGAAATTGCGCGGATTGAAATTGCTCGCGAGGATCTTGCTCGTGCGTTGACGCTGACCATGCTGGACGCAATGACGGATGCTTTGCGTGCCGCCGGTTTTGTTTATATAACGCTTGATACTCAGGGCTATCGTTCGGGTTCGATGAACGATGTTTTACCGGTCACGGCGATTGCTTCAGCCACGTCGAGGCAATGAATCAGGAGCGATGCGTCGATTCGAAGCCGTCACTTATAGGAAGTCCAACGTCGCACTTGTAACGAAAGAGAACTGATGCGTATCGCTTATCTTGATTGCTTTGCCGGAATATCGGGCGACATGTTTCTGGGTGCGTTGGTGGATGCGGGGGTACCGCTTGCGGTGCTGGAGGAGGCTACTGCGGCGCTCAAGATCGGCGCGAGCCTGAAGATTGAAACCGTGGATCGGAGCGGCATTTCCTGCACGAAAGTACACGTGATGGAGGACGGCCATCTTGCCGAGAATCAAGAGGCTGATGC
>DHWW01000190.1:0-303 GCA_002413385.1 Granulicella sp. UBA5172 | reverse complement strand
AGGGTCATGAAGACGGTCACGCGCATGTGCATGGACGTTCGCTTCGCGTGATTCGTGGATTGATTGAGGCGGCGGAACTGGCTGAGCCGGTGAAGCGGACGGCGATTCGAGCGTTCGAGTTGCTGGGACAATCAGAGGCGAAGATTCACAATGTGGGTATCGAGGAGATCCATTTCCACGAGGTGGGGGCGGTGGATGCGATCGTGGATATCGTCGCTTCCAGTGCGGGGATTCATCATCTGGAGATTGGTGCGTGGTACTGGCTCGCCGGTGAATGTTGGGGGTGGC
This sequence comes from Granulicella sp. UBA5172, assembly GCA_002413385.1. Classification (GTDB taxonomy): domain Bacteria; phylum Acidobacteriota; class Terriglobia; order Terriglobales; family Acidobacteriaceae; genus Granulicella. The sequence goes on along the minus strand of DHWW01000190.1, from coordinate 15 downwards.
ATGGTGGAGTGCGCT
>DHWW01000336.1 GCA_002413385.1 Granulicella sp. UBA5172 | reverse complement strand
CCCAGGAAGGATAGAGGCGCTGGTTGGCCATCTCGAGGATTCCGCCGACGTAGGAGGGCTTGTGCTTGTCGAGGAAGAGGTCGGTGGTTGGGGTGTTGGAGTAGACGGCCGTCTTTCGAAACGAGGAAGTGGAGGGCGACGAGGGCGTCGAGGAAGTCGTGGGCGGAGCGGGGATGGAGGCCGAGCGTGGCGCTGAGCTCGGAGAGAGTGGAAGGCTGCCTGGCGAGTTCGGGTGAAGACCTGCATTTCGACGGCGCTGAGGAGGGTTTTGGAGGCCCAGAAGCCGAGGCCTACCTGAAGGATGTCGTCGGGGAGAAGCTGATCCATGGTGGGAGTGTCCTTTGGATTAGGTGTGGGGCTGGAAACTCGATTGCTAGAGGAAAATGATGATACATGATGGCGGTGAACGGCGAAGTGGCGACCGGGGNNCGATGGGGCGGCTGGCGGGGGCGCGGGGTTTGGGCCGTCGAATCCGTTTTATGCGGTGAGTATGCTGCCGTTTCAGGCTCCGCCGTTCGACAGGATTAAGGACTCGGATTATGAGCCGGCGATCGATGCGGGGATGGCGCAGGCTCGTGCGGAGAATGAGGCGATTGCGAATGACGCTGCGGCTCCGACGTTTGAGAACACGATTGTGGCGATGGAGAAGTCGGGGCAGTTGCTGACGCGCGTGACGCTGGTGTTCTTTGGCGTGACGCAGGCGAATACCAACGACACGCTGCAGAAGGTGCAGGAGATTGTGACGCCGAAGCTGACGGCGCTGCAGGACTCGATTTATTTGAACAGCAAGCTGTTTGCGCGGGTGCAGACNNCGGTTGCTGGAGGTGGACTACAAGGCGTTTGTGAAGGCGGGGGCGAAGCTGAACGATGCCGATAAGACGAAGCTGAAGAAGCTGAATGAAGAAGAGTCGGTGCTGTCGAATACGTTCATGAACAAGCTGCTGGCGGGGACCAAGGCGGCGGCGTACAGCACGACGGATAAGGCGATGCTGGCGGGATTGAGCGAGGCGCAGATGGAGGCGGCGGCGCTGGCGGCGAAGGGGCGCGGAGAGGCGGGCTATGTGATTCCGCTGCAGAATACGACGCAGCAACCGGACTTGACGTTCCTGAGCGACCGGGCGGCGCGGAAGGCGTTGTATGAGGACTCGTGGACGCGGACCGAGCGCGACGATGCGAACGATACGCGGGCGACGATTGCGCGGCTGGCGCAGGTGAGGGCGGAGAAGGCGGCGCTGCTGGGGTTCCCGAACTATGCGGCGTGGACGCTGCAGGACCAGATGGCGAAGACTCCTGAGGCGGCGCTGAAGTTTATGAATGCGCTGGTGGAGCCGGCGACGGCGAAGGCGAAGAGCGAGCAGAAGGAGATCCAGGCGCTGATCGATCAGCAGACCAGCGGGCTGGGAAATGGGATGGAGGGCGGGGGGTTCCAGGTGCGGCCGTGGGATTGGAATTTTTATTCGGAGCAGGTGAGGAAGGCGAAGTATGACCTGGATGATGCGCAGGTGAAGCCGTACTTCGAGCTGCATCGCGTGCTGCAGGATGGTGTGTTTTATGCGGCGCACGAGTTGTATGGGATTACGTTCAAGGAGCGCAAGGATATTCCGGTGTATCAGCCGGACGTGATGGTGTACGAGGTGTTCGATGGGGATGGGAAGCCGCTGGCGCTGTTTTATTTCGACTACTTCAAGAGGGATAACAAGTCGGGCGGGGCGTGGATGAGTGAGTTTGCCGGGCAGACGAAGCTGCTGGGCACGCTGCCGGTGATTTATAACGTCGCGAACTTCCAGAAGCCCGCGCCGGGGCAGCCAGCGCTGATCAGCTTTGAGGATGTGACGACGATGTTCCATGAGTTTGGACATGGGCTGCATGGGATCTTTGCGGACACGGAGTATCCGAGCTTGTCGGGACCGAATGTGCCGAGGGATTTTGTGGAGTTTCCGTCGCAGTTCAATGAGCATTGGGCTAGCTATCCGCAGGTGTTCAAGCACTTTGCAGTGAACTACAAGACGGGCGCGCCGATGCCGGAAGAGTTGGTGGCGAAGATCAAGAAGGCGGCGAAGTTCGACCAGGGATATAAGGTGACTGAGGCGCTGGCGGCGGCGGAGTTGGATATGCAGTGGCATCTGCTGCCGGCGAGTGCGCCGTTGCAGGATGTGGACACGTTTGAGAAGGAGGCGCTGGTGAAGACGCACCTGAACCTGGTGGCGGTGCCTCCGCGGTATCGGTCGAGCTACTTCCTGCATATCTGGGCAAATGGGTATGCGGCGGGATNNAATGGCGACCGGTTCCGGAAGATGGTGCTGTCGCGCGGGAACACAGAGGATTTAGAGAAGATGTATACGACGTGGCTGGGCGGCGAGCCGAGCGTTGCGCCGATGCTGAAGGATCTTGGATTGGTGGAGGACGGTACAGCCAAATGATGACAACGGAGAGTGCGATGCGGAAGATGGCTTGTGTGGTGATGGCGGGGATGATGGCGGCGGGTGTGCAGGTGCGGGCGCAGCAGAGCGCGGCACCAGTTCCAGCGGTGGTTCCGGCCGTGAGTGAGCAGAGCCAGGAGATTGCGCGGATGAAGGCGCAGTTGGAGGATTGGGCGCAGTTGGGGAGGTATCGTGCGGCGGATTTGGCGCTGCCGGGGACGCAGGAGGGTCGCGTGGTGTTTTATGGCGACTCGATTACGGATGGCTGGGTTGAGAATGGCGGGAAGTTTTTTCCGGGGAAGCCTTATGTGAATCGGGGGATCAGCGGGCAGACGACTCCGCAGATGCTGGTGCGGTTTCGGCAGGATGTGGTGGATCTGCATCCGGAGGCGGTGGTGATTCTGGCGGGGACGAATGATATTGCGGGGAATACCGGGCCGTCGACGCTGGCGATGATTGAGGATAATTTTCGGTCGATGACGGAGATTGCGAAGGCGAATGGGATTCGCGTGATCTTGTCATCGGTGACGCCGGTGGCGAAGTATCCTTGGCGGCCGGAGGTGGCTAATCCGGCGGGGAAGATTCAGGATTTGAATGCTTGGATCAAGTCGTATTGCTCGCAGGAGAAGCTGACGTATTTGGACTACTGGACGGCGATGGCCGGGCCGGATGGGGGGATGAAGCCGGGGATTAGCTTGGACGGGGTGCATCCGAATGCCGCGGGGTACGCGATGATGGAGCCGCTGGCCGAGGCGGCGATTGCAGAGAAGTAGGGGTAGGTGGTGCAATAAGCTCGTCGCGGCTCCAGGCAAGAAGCAGATCCTCCGCCAGACCACCCCAGCGAGCCAAGAACGCTCGCCGGGGATCCCGGTGCGGCGAAGGATGACAATCCTAAGAATGCGTGCGCCGTTTTAGAGTGGCTCTAAGCTGAGGAGGTTGAATTACATTAGGGACGGGTCCGGGTCGATGTCGGGTCCGCCACGTTTGTTTCTTGTCGAGAGATTGGGTTGGGGTGTGCGGAGGGTGTGCGAGCCCAGGTCTCAAAAGCGAGACCTGGGGCACCCAGAGTTTCGAGTGAGGATTTGAGGAGATAACGATGGCGATTAAGTGGGATAAGTTTACGGTGAAGTCGCAGGAGGCGCTGCAGGTGGCGCAGGGGACGGCGGCGGAGAATGGGAATCCTGAGGTGCTGCCGCTGCATTTAATGGCGGCGTTGATGGAGGACAAAGAGGGTGTGGTGCTGCCGGTGCTGGAGAAGGTGGGTGTTGGCGTGCAGGCGCTGCTGGCGGCGGTGAATTCGGCGATCGCAAAACTGCCGAAGGTGCAGGGAGCGGGGCAGCAGCCGGGAATGAGTTCGGTGCTGAATAAGGTGCTCGATGGCGCGTTCAAAGAGGCGGAGAACTTCAAGGACGATTACGTGTCGACGGAACACTTATTGTTGTCGTTGGCGCGGCAGAGGAATGAGCCGGTGCAGATGGCGCTGGCGGCGGAGGGTGCGGACCATGCGGCGATTTTGAAGGCGCTTGCAGGCGTGCGCGGGTCGCAGCGGGTGACGGATCAGAATCCTGAGGGGAAGTTCCAGGCGCTGGAGAAATATGCGAAGGACCTGACGGAGATGGCGCGGAGAGGGAAGCTGGACCCGGTGATTGGGCGCGATGAGGAGATTCGGCGGGTGATCCAGGTACTGAGCCGGAGGACGAAGAATAATCCGGTGCTGATTGGCGAGCCGGGCGTGGGGAAGACTGCGATCGTTGAGGGGTTGGCACGGAGAATTTTTCAGGGCGATGTGCCGGAGGCGCTGCGGGAGAAGCGGGTGATCTCGCTGGATTTGGGATCGATGCTGGCGGGGGCGAAGTTTCGCGGGGAGTTTGAAGAGCGGTTGAAGGCGGTGCTGAAGGAGATTGAGGAATCGAATGGGCAGGTGATTTTGTTTATCGACGAGCTGCATACGCTGGTGGGTGCGGGTGCGGCGGAGGGATCAATCGACGCGAGCAATATGCTGAAGCCGGCGCTGGCGAGGGGAGAGCTGCGTGCGATTGGCGCGACGACGCTGAATGAGTATCGGAAGTACATCGAGAAGGATGCGGCGTTGGAGCGGCGGTTCCAGATTGTGTATGTGGGCGAACCGAATGTCGAGGACACGATTGCGATTTTGCGCGGGTTGCGGGAACGGTATGAGATGCACCATAAGGTGCGGATCAAGGACTCGGCGATTGTGGCGGCGGCGGAGTTGTCGCATCGGTATATCAGTGACAGGTTTTTGCCGGATAAGGCGATTGATTTAGTGGATGAGGCGGCGGCGGCGCTGGCGATTCAGATTGGGTCGGTGCCGGTGGAGATTGATGATTTGGAGCGGCGTGCGATTTCGCTTGAGATTGAGCGCAATGCGCTGCAGCGCGAGGACGATGCAAACTCGCGCGAACGGCTACAGGTGGTGGAACGCGAGCTTGCGGAGGTGCAGGAGCAGGCGGCTGGGTTGCGCGCGCGGTGGCAGAAGGAGAAGGGAGCTATCGGGGAGATTGCGACGCTGAAGGAGCGGTTGGAGGCGATGAGGTTTGAGGCGGTGGAGGCTACTCGCAAGGGAGATTTGCAGCGGGCGGCGGAGTTGCAGTATGGGGAGATTCCTAAGGCGGAGAAGGCGCTGGGGGAGTTGACGCGGGTGCAGGATGAGGCGGTCGCCGAGGCGAGGGGTGGGGGCGGTGCGGAGACCCATGTCTCAAAAGCGAGACATGGGGCACCCGGAGCTTTGCGTGGGAAGGGGCACGGATCTTCCCCCACCCATGACGATAAAACCGTCATGAATGGGGCACCCGGAGCTTCGCAGAAGTCGAGGGGGCCGGCGCGGATGTTGAAGGAGGAGGTGGATGAGGAGGATATTGCGCGGATTGTTTCGAAGTGGACGGGGATTCCTGTGTCGAAGATGCTCGAGGGCGAGGTGCAGAAGCTGACGCAGATGGAGTCTCGTTTGGGGGAGAGAGTGGTGGGGCAGGATGAGGCGCTGGTGGCGGTGGCGAATGCAATTCGGCGTTCGCGCGCTGGGTTGAGTGATCCGAAGCGGCCGATTGGGAGCTTTATTTTTCTTGGTCCTACGGGCGTGGGTAAGACGGAGACGGCCAGGGCACTGGCAGAGTTTCTGTTTGATGATGAGCAGGCGATGGTGCGGATCGATATGAGTGAGTACATGGAGCGGCATGCAGTGGCGCGGTTGATTGGAGCTCCTCCGGGGTATGTGGGGTTCGATGAGGGCGGGCAGTTAACCGAGGCGGTNNACGGACTCGAAGGGGCGCACGGTGGACTTCAAGAACACGGTGCTGATTATGACTTCGAATATTGGGGCGAGTCAGCTGGCGACCTCGTGGGCTGATGGCGAGGAGGGGTTTGAAGATGCCAAGGTTCGCGTGATGGAGGAGCTGCGGAAACACTTCCGGCCGGAGTTTCTGAATCGCGTGGACGACATCGTGGTGTTTCATCCGCTGGGGGAGAGCCAGCTTACGCATATTGTGGATCTGCGGCTGGCGGATCTGCAGAAGATGCTGGTCGACCGGCACATTACGCTGGAACTGACGGATGCTGCGCGGGCGGCGATCTTTAAGGCTGGGTACGATCGGGCTTATGGGGCGCGGCCGCTGAAGCGGGCGATCCAGCGGATGGTGCAGGACAAGCTGGCGATGAAGATTCTCGACGGGAGTGTGCTGCATGGGGATCGCGTGGTGGTGGATGCGGGGAAGGACGGGCTGGAGTTTCGCGTGGCGGAACGGAAGGCTTGAGGCCCGGTGCGGTGAGTATCGGCAGGGGAGAGATCCTCTGCCGATTTTGTTTGGGGGAGAGGGCAAGGGCGATGTGGGGGACATGCAGATCCCTACGGGATGATAAACCAAACGGCAA
>DHWW01000132.1:10024-10226 GCA_002413385.1 Granulicella sp. UBA5172 | reverse complement strand
GGCAGATATGGGACGCGAATTCAGTTCGAGGCGGAAGTAGGCCAGCTACCGCTCCAGGGATCGGTCGAAGCGGAAGACATAACGCAAGAACCCTGCGTTGATTGCGAACAAAACGGTCGAGCTTGCAGCGGCAGGAATCGCCGCATGAGCATCATGTCGGAAGACCGCTTCCATGCTGACGGTGAGCAGCCAGAGTTGAACC
>DHWW01000132.1:0-9947 GCA_002413385.1 Granulicella sp. UBA5172 | reverse complement strand
CACCGTTGTGACATGGGCAGAAGAGTTCTTCTTCCTTGTAGATCACAGCGCACGACAGGTGGGTGCAGACCTGAGAATATGCCACAAGCTCGCCGGTCGGTGTACACGCCGCGATGCAAGGGTCCTTGTCAGTCGGATACCGGAACAACATCGACTTGTTGCGTTCCAGAGCGACGATAGACCCAATGAGCTGGGGCTTAAAGGTTTCCTCTTTGTGGCGGTGCCAGATCCACGCCACCAACCAGTTTGCGGCGGCCAAAATAGATGATCCAAGGGTGAGGAACTTGACCATCTCGCGGCGGCTCACATAGTGGTCGCCTTCCCACTCGATGGGAAAGTCTTTCTTCCATTGCGGATCAACCTTGTTCTCCCCGCAGGTTCTTACAGCTTTCGCATCCGCTCTTTTCGCCCATTCTAGTTCTCCAGCATCAATGCCACGTCATAGGGATCGCTCGGCAAAGCCGCTGCGGTCGTCTGAATTTGTATCAAGCCAATGTCGACACGGGCCACTTCCGGGGGGACCATCACATACACCTTGGTATGGACGACCTCAGCGCCGAATTTCCATTCATTCACCGGCACGCCCTGACGAGTCCGCTGAATCTCCTGCATCGTTGTAAAGGTCAAGGCCCCGGACGGGCACACCGTCGCGCACATCGGCTTCTTGTCAACACTCGTCCGGTCGTAGCACATGTCGCACTTCATCATCTGATCGATGTCAATTTGATATTTCGGGACGCCAAAGGGGCAAGACATGACGCAGTTTGAGCAACCGATGCAGCGTGGCTTGAGGGAACTCTGCACGACGCCGTCCGGTGTTTTCTTGATGGCGTCAGCCGGGCACACCTGGGCGCAGATCGGATCTTCGCAATGCATACATATCTGCGGGGCAGTCTGCACGCTGTCGCGACGCTCGATCGTTTCCAGATGGATCATCGAGACGCCGCGGTGAGTATCGCATTCGCCGCAGGCTTGCACACAAGCTTCGCAGCCTATGCAGCGCGAGTAATCGATGAAGAAGTCTTCTTTGATCACCGGATACCTCCGGCTTGGACTTCCAGCTCCGCAATCGGATCTGTGGGCCGTTCGGTCTTCATCACGCGCACGGCGCAGATCTTGAACTCCGGGATCTCGGATTGGGGATCAAGTGCACGAATCGTCATATTGTTGGCGGACCGATCATGTGGCCAGTGGTAAGGCACGAAGACGGTATCAGGGCGGATCGTCTTTACGACCTTGGCATGAACGACGACATGACCGCGTCGACTCTCGACCTTCACATAGTCGTCATCGACGACTCCCAATTTAGTCGCCAGTTGAGGGTGCATTTCGCAGAACGGTTCAGCAATCTGGTCGATCAAAGCCCCGATCCGCCGGGTCTGCGTTCCCGAGAGGAACTGAGAGACAACACGTCCCGTCGTTAGGATCACCGGAAAGTCTTCATCAGGCATTTCGACCGAAGGTCGCCATTCCACTGGTATGAAATGCGCCTTGCCATCGGGATGTCCAAACTTGCCGTCTTCGTAAAGGCGCGGTGTACCGGGATGATCAGAAGTCGGGCACGGCCAGAAGAGTCCGTTGTTCTCTTCAATCCTGTCCCACGTCATGCCGTAGTAATCAGAGACGCTACCTTTCGAGGCGACGCGCAATTCGTCGAAGATCTCCCGCGGCCCCGCGTAGTTGAACTTGTCGCCTTTACCGAGTCGACGCGCAAGCTCGCAGAGAATCTTCCAGTCTTCCCATGCGCCTTGGGGAGGAGAAACCACCTTGCGATGGCGAATGACGCGGCCCTCAACATTGGTCGTCGTACCTTCATCTTCTTCCATAAGCGAACCGGGAAGGACGATGTCGGCATGCTGAGCCGTTTCGGATAGAAAGAAGTCGATGTTGGTATAGAACTCCAGCTTCCCAAGCGCCTCGCGGGTGAAGTTAGCATCGGGCAACGAGACCACTGGATTGAAGCAGATCGAGATCAAGCCTTTGATCTTGCCTGCATGAATGGCTTCGACGAGCGGAATTGCCGAAAGACCTTTCCCTGGGATCGATTCTTCTGGAACGTCCCAAACGCCTGCAATATACTTGCGTGCTTCGGGATCGTCGATCTTGCGATTGCCGGGCAACTGGTCGCATTTCCCGCCCTGCTCCCTCGCCCCTTGGCCGTTGCCTTGGCCTGTAATCATCGCGTAACCACAACCTTCGCGACCGAGCCGCCCACTCGCCAATGCCAGGGACATCATCGCGATGCAGTTCTCCACGCCTTTGGAGTGATGCTCAATGCCGCGTGCATGCATGACGAAACTCGTCTTCGCCGGCCCAAACAATTCGGCTGCCCGGACGATCATGCTCGCAGGAACGCCCGCAATCTTCGCCGCATATTCCGGTGTGTACTTCTCGACTGTCCGAGCCACTTCCTCGAAACCAATAGTGTTCTTAGCGATGTACTCCTGATCGATCCATCCCTGCTTGATCATGATGTGCAGCATTCCGTTGAAGACGCCAATGTCTCCACCAGGCCGAACGGGGATGAAGAGGTCAGCATTCCGCGCAATCGGCGTCATGCGCGGGTCAATAACAATCAGTTTGGCGCCGCGGTCCCGCGCCCGCCATATGTAATCTGTCGTGATCGGAGCACATTCTGCAATGTTCGCCCCTGCAACCAGAATCACGTCCGCTGCAACAATGTCGCTCCACGGATTGCCGCTGCGGTCGATTCCAAATACTTTTTTCGACGCTGTACCTGCCGAAACCATGCAGAGTCGACCGTTATAGTCGATATTTGCAGTCTGCAAAGCGACGCGGGCGAACTTGCCCATGAGGTAAGCCTTCTCGTTGGTCATCGAGGCACCGGTCAGTACGGCGAATGAATCCTTGCCGTACTTCTCCTGAATGCGTTTGATTTCGCTCACAACGCAGTCCAGAGCAGCATCCCAGCCGACCGGAACGAAGCCCAGCCCATCGACGCGTTCCAATGGACTCTTCAAGCGATCGGGGTGCTCGTCCTGCATGTAGCGCTTGATGCCTTTAGGGCAGAGCTTTCCTCGATTGAACGGAAAGTCTTCCCACGGCTCGAAGCCAACGATTTTGTTCGAACGTACGCGGAGTTGAATGCCGCACTGCTGGCCGCAGAAGCAGCAGTGCGTCTTGACGAGTTTGTCGTCCTCTCGGGTATCGTCCCAGCCTCCAGCCGGAACTCGACTCAGAGTTGGTCCGAACGCTTCAACGAGATCTGGAATATCGGTCGAAAGTTTTGCCATGATGCTCCTAAGAACCTTCGCCCTTGACTTGTAAGGCCTTCCACATACTGTCCTGCGTCAGCGCAAGATTCTTGCGGCGGCATTTGGGGCAGACGTCCTGATAGTGAGAGCCGTTCTCCAATTGGTAGTGGATGTGAAGCGCCGCCTGCACCTGCTTCAGATCGTCCATCTGCATGCGTGAGGCATACTCGCTCCCACAGCGGATGCAGAGAGCCTGCTCACCTTCCTTGCCGGCCCGTTTGTAGAAGTCCACACCGAGTTGAGCAGGTCGTTGGAAGATGTGGAAGAACTTTCCGAATGGGAGATACACCAAGGTGACGATCACGGTAATGGCATGGAGTTGCGACAAAAACGCGTAGTGCAAGCCGTGCATCAGGTGCGTCGAAGCAGTCAGGAACAGTCCCGTGACACAGATTGCAAAGAGAAGAATCAGCGGCATCAAGTCATCGGCGAACTGTTGCACGGCCATCGCCCCGTGGTCCCGGCCTCGCCGCCACAAAGCGGTGAACACTCCAATCAGTACCATCACGGCGGCGATGTCGAGCGCATTGAAGGCCAGTTCGGCGATCACGGAATGTACCGGAAAATGCCCGACGGGAATTCCGAAGAGAAAGGCTCGATAGATTTCCTGGGAGCTCTTCGCCGTTTCGAAGTGAATCCAACCGAATGACAAGGGAAATGTGATTGCTCCAGCCAGCAGGCATCCCCAGGCGAGAAACCAATGTGCCGTCCACCGCATGTGGGATCTGCGCTCGATGAAGCGCTGGAAGACGAAATTGCTCATGAAAATCTGAAAGAGGTGCGCCACGTTCTTGCCAAGGTTGCCCGGCGTTGTGAAGATCTGCCATCCCCGATACCAGTACAGGCGCGTGGGAGGGCGGCGCAGCCACATCGAGAACCGATATGCCAAGCCGAAGGCGGCGAAGAGTGTCGCACCGGCGTAGGAGACAAGTGCGGGATCGAAGTCCCGCAATCCACGGCTTCCGATGAAGATGCCGCCAATCAGCGCAACGGTGGCGAGCAAACCCCACGTGGTCGCACGGGCTGTATCTGAGCCTCTGGCTCTGGCGAACTCACGCTTATCAATATTATTCATGCGATTGCCGCGATTCATGCGGGTACGGCAACCATATGCCGATTGTGTTGGGTAAGCAACAAAACGACGAGACAGCTGATAGAGAAGGCCGAAAGTACCACAAATCCGAGCGTGAACGAGCCCGTCTGCTGCTTGATCGCTCCAAGCAAGAGTGGTGGGAAGAATCCGCCGAGGCCGCCCGCAGCCCCCACGATACCGGTCACACTTCCGACCGTTGTCGGGAAATACTCCGGAACGAGTTTGAAGACAGCGCCATTGCCAAGGCCGATTGCGACAGCCATCCCAAGCGCGCCCAAAGTGAAAATCGGCATCGTCGGGCAGGCAAGGAAAATTGCCATGACTGCCGTGAACGGGAAGACGAAGGTCAAAATTCGTTTGCCGCCAATCTTGTCCGCGAGTATTCCGCCGACGGGCCGAACGAACGTGGCGAGAAGCACAAAGCCTGCAGTGCGCATGCCGGCCATCTGGGGCGTCAAGCCGAACATCTCAACCAGGAAGATCGGCAAGTAGATAGCCATGGCGACGAAGCCGCCAAACGTCAGGAAGTAATAGAGGCTCTGCAGCCAACTGCGGGAGTCCTTCAAGGGGACAAAAATCGCGCGAAGTGGCTTCGGTGGACCCTGCCGCGGGGCGTCCTTCGCGGTAGCAGCGAATAGAAGTAGCCAGATAGTCAGCGCGATGCCGAACGTCCAAAATCCCCACTTCACCCCGTAAGCCTTTGCAATGAACGGCGCAGCGAATGCAGCTACCGACTGGCCTACGTTGCCAGCCCCGTAAACTCCCAACGCGAAGCCTTGTCGCGTCGGTGGGTAGGCACGACAGGAAGCTACAGGAACGGAACTCTCCGAAACCAGATCAATCCAACGGTGATAGCCGGAAAGGGTTTCGGCCGCTTCGACGTTCAATCGAGCATCGGTGGCGTACTCCCGGTCGGCAGCGTCCACACTGTCGGGAGAAACGTGGTCTGGAACACTGTCGGCCAATATAAAGCAACGAGTCTGTTGTGGCCGGAGATCGAAGTGAACTCGACCTTTTATTCACTTGAGGACAAACGACGGCAAAAATCAAACGTTTGTAACGCCTGGATTGATGACGAGCAGGATTCAACTGACTCGGGAAAAGAGCAACCGGTTGGGCGTGATTTTTGGAGCGGGAATGCAGATCGCGACATCAAGCTTCCACGCTTACAACCATACTCTCGTAGTCACCGGCAGGATTACCTTCTGACAGGAGGAGGTCCGGCACCTCAGATCCATCGGAAGTAAGTCAATTCACTTGCTTGTGCGAGATCGGAATATCGGGCGTTTCCTCGTTGCAATACCCGGCGCCCACTGTTTGGCGGACGCTAACGGCAATCGACAATTGCGTCCCGTCTCGGCACGTGTCAACGAGTTTGAGACAGGTGGCGTCCGAGTTTAGTGCCATTCTCTTCTGTCGCCGGTGTTGGTGTTGGCGGGTTGATCCAGACCGCGGTGGGCTGAGGCGGGTATTTTGGCCGGGCGTGGGTGAAGCGTTCCGGGTTGCGGGCATAGGCTTGGTCGAGCACGTTTTGCCGCTACTCGATGACCTGCCCGGCCATGCCGTAATGCAGCGTGTCCGGCGTCAGCAGCGCGATTCCGCTGTGATGGTGCTCGTGGTTGTGTCAGGCGAAAAAGCGCTGGCAAAAGGCGCGTGCGTCTTGGATGGAGCCGAAGCGTTCCGGAAACCCGGGCCGGTATTTGAGGGTCTTGAACGGGCTCTCCGAGTACGGGTTGCCGTCGGAGACGTGTCGGTTGCGCCGGGCGCAAGATAAATGGGCGTCGCCGCGCCCACCATGCGCCGATGTACGCCGCCCTTCCGCGCCACCCCAATCACCGGCCCAACTCCAAACTCACACTCCCGACGAATCTGCTCGTATAGTTCCACCTTGGCTCTCCAATCCAACTCGCCCTCCGTCCCTCATATCACCGAGAAACAGAGTAGAGTCCGCNNCTGCCCAAGGGTGGGCCAACTTAAACCGCCATACTGGGCCAAATCAGAATGCCAGAATCAGCGAAACTCACGACGCCACTCAGGTCTGCGAAACGACGTATCGGGGGCTGTCTGATTTTAAGGAAATGTTGTCGTATATGTGCACACACGGAGCAGCGAGACCGGCGTACGACCCGGATCACCCCGCGACTGGTGCCTCGATCCGAGCTACCTTCATGAAAAGGCTTTTCGTGGGAATGTCTCGACTGCGGGTTCTGCTGTGTTTGGCTATCCGGAAGGGAAGTAGTACCCAAGCCCTGGAATCGTCTCTAGTCGAGGCAATGGGGTGGCGCGTGGTGCAGATAGCAAGCTCAGTCGATTGAGACCGGTTCGTCACCGTTCACTCGGCCATGCACTCATTCGGAAGGCAAATCGGGGCTCTGGCGCTCGAGGCAATCGAGCTACTGCGAGGCAAACTGATCCTGTTCCTCCAGTCGAATGACCGGGCCTGTCAGTCCTAAATATCTGTGCTCATGACAAGTCAAGACGATGATCTGGTGCCGTTTGGCTGCAAATGTCAGAGTCGCCAAGGCGTCGGTGAAGCGTCCATCGTCAGCATAGACTAGAGCATCGTCCAGGATGATCGGAGCATCAACCCCTTCGTCAGCCAGAAGGTCGGCGAAGGCGATGCGCGTGATCATAGATAGTTGCTCACGGGCGCCAACGCTGAGACACTCGAAGGGTTCAGTAATGGTCCCTCGCTGGAGGCCTTCTATCGTCATGTCTGTTCCAAGCTGGATCTGGGAGCCAGGGAAAACTCGACTCAAATAGGGCTGGACCCGGCGTACCACTGGCTGGAGAAACTGGGTATTAGCCTCTTTCTCAACCTGCACGATAGTGTTGTACGCTACGCGGATCGCATTGGCCTCCTGTTCAATAGCCGCGGTGCGAATGCGGGTTGCATTCAAATCAGACTCGATTGCTGCGCATTCTTCACCCAGTCCCTTCTGCCCAAGCACGTCGAGAGTGATCCGGAGTTTGTTGATCGAGCGCTCCGCTTCGGCAATCTGTTCTTCCAAGGGAGTCAGGGCGGTCGATGTGGTATTGACGCGAAGCGCGATCCCCTCAGGATCTTCGCTCTTGTACCGAGCTTCCAGCCCAGTGTAGGTTTCCTGAGCGTCGTGTTCAGCAGCCTCAGCGATAGTGGCTCCGTGGATGACCTCTTCATCTGCTTTGATGGCCCTGGCTGACGCGAGTGTCTCCTGGCCTCGACCCAACTCCTCTGCCGTGGCGCGCAACTCAGCTTCTTTGATGGTCTTCAACGTGCGAGCATCATCTCGCTTAGTCCGGAACGCGTTCACCTCAGCCTCAAGACCTTCCGCCTCTGACTTGCAGAGCTGTTCCTGGCCTTCAGCAATCGCGAGAGAGTCTGTAGCTGAATTGATCTCGGGCAACTCAATATCACCCAGCAACTGGACCAGGGCTTTTATCTGACTCTCTTGAGTACTGGTTTCCTGACGCAATGCGTCCAACCCATTGGGTGCTAGCGCTTGAACAACCGACTTGTAGGTGTTAATTGCAGATTCAGCGTCCCGGCGATTCTGGTCAAGCTCACGAGCTGACTGAACAGACTGAACCCCCAATTCCTCCAAGGCGGATGCCAGCAGACCCTGCGCCGCCACTTGTTGCTGACGCCGTATGTCCAGACCCTCGCCTCCTGGGCTGACACGGATCTCTCCGATCGCTTCAATCGAGATCAAGACAATATCCGTGGCCAACATGTCCCGTGATGCAGGGATGGGGTCACCATTTACAGTTAGCTTTGAAGGATCGGGTACCTCGAAGTCGATCCGAGTGGCGGATGCCTTCAAGTTTGCCTCTGCCTGGAACAAGGACTGCTCTAACCTCCGAAGCCGTTCGACATCGTCGGTGGTAACCCGGATTGCTGCTGCGATCTTTCTCGCCTCGGCCTCCTTGTCGGCTGCCGATGTCGCGTCGATAAAATGCTGGGCAAGTGCGCCATGGGAAGCGCGGAGCTTGACGAGTTCGAGCATCCGGCTCGCCTGTATCCGCTGGCCTGACGCCGCCTTCACCGCGCTTCGTGCCGCATCAAGCTGATTGATGTGGATCTGTAGCTCGGTTTCCCGCTGCTCAAGACCCTGCTCGGCCGCCCCATCGGTCTTCTCGCAGTCAATTAGTCGCTGCTCAAGTCGAGACACTTCATCTACGAGGTAAAGACGATGCTCCTGGGCTCCTTGCGCATTCGCGAGGAGCGCACGCTTGATGCGTAGCTCGTTGTCCGCCTGGGTTTGCTGTTGCTCCAGAACCGCTAACGTGCGAGCCTCCAGAAGAGCTTCAGACTTTGCCTTCTCCAGACGTTCCTTCAGAAAAGGATCAGTAAGCCTATCGCGTCTCGCAAGCGCGGCTTCAAGTGCTGTCACCTCTTGACTCAATTCAGCCAACTCAGACCGTTTGGCACTGAGAAGCGTCTCAAGCCTTGAGAGTTCCTTCGTTGCTGCGATTAGCTCCCCGGTTGGAGCGCCAGTCTTCGCTGTAAAGAACCGACTATAGAGTTCGCCGAACCGATTCTTAAAGCGACTACCGCTCTCCCCACCAGAATGTCGCCAACTTCCTTCCGGAGGCTTGATTGCACCGTCGCCCTCACCCCCGGATTGATATTCAACGCCTGAAACGTAGTGCCCTGCTCAACCCAGAAAAGGGGCCAAATCCCAAGCTCGTGAAACTTGGTGCCGCCCTTGGATGCCGCCTGAAAATTCAGCAATTCCTCCAACTTATGGTCGGCATCGTGGTTCGAGAATCTCAGGCCGTTTGGATCTACAACTTCTGCGGAGCCACTGGGGCCTCCGAACGTCTTCCGAAGTTGGTAGGTGCCATCATTGAGATCAAAGCTCAGCTTCACCTGAGGCCGGACAGCACAACCGAACGGTTGCATGCCCTCCAGAACCTTGCCGGTGACATTATGCCGTTGGAACAAAGCCGACTGCACTGCCGCGAGAAGGGTTGATTTACCAGCCTCGTTTTCTCCTGTAATGACGTTAACGCCATCTTTAAGATTGGACAGCTTCACATGGCGGAGCTTGCGGAAATCCTGAATCTCGATATCCCGGATTCTCACTGGCGTCCTCCGCGAAGCACCTGCTCAACATAGAGCCTTTGCAGTGCCGCACTGGCGAATGCTGAGTCCGGATTCATTGCGTCTCCTTCGAGGCTTCGTAATCTCTCAACTACGGTCGCCACGAAGCCTTGGCGACCCAAGTCATTAATGTCCTCTTCTGTCGGGGATGGAACCAGGTCTGCTGTCCGCGCACGCAGAACCTGTACCGCGACCTCGAAGTTGGCGAGTTCTTCATCAATTGCGGCGCGCTCAGAGACCTCAGACGAACGAAACGCACAGCTCGACCCCTGGCTCCATGACTACAACTTCCACAGACCACACTCAAGCCTTACACTCAAAACTCCAGCCTCTCGCGCAGGCCTGAATCGGAACAACCTCCTGAGCCTCCACAGCTAGTGCACTTCAGCGCCACTACGTGTCCGCTCGCTGAGCCTACCGTCCGGCACCTTCATTGTATCCGTTAGACCAAACCATATTGACAGTTACAGAGTGCTAGCGGCCCAGGCAGTGG